>NZ_JBDJAV010000048.1:0-71204 GCF_039649625.1 Plantactinospora sp. ZYX-F-223
TTCGATTGGCCGGTGGGGCAGGTCAGGCCCTCGTGTTGACGAGGGTGACGAAGTCGCGAGGATCGGTGGCCAGGCCGGTGACTCGCTTGTGCAGCGCGAACAGCGACGGCTGGGTGGAGATCCCGATCGCCCAGGACTCGTCGGCCAGTACCTTGTTCAGCGCCGCGTACGCGGCCTTCTGGTCCGCCGGCGTGATCGCGGAGCCGGCCGCGGCCACCGCGTCGACGTACGCGGGTGGCACCCTGTCGCGGAACGTCGTGTTCTCCTTGCCCGGCAGCATCTGCCGGCCTCGGGCGATCAGCGACGGGCTTTGCAGGTTGTTTGGCTGGTTGGCGACCGTGCACTGCAGTTTGCTGGCGAACAACGCCTCGAGGTACGCGGCCTCCTCCTGCGGGGCGATCTCCAACTCGAACCCGATCTTCTTCAGGTCCGCCTGGATGATCTGAAGCGCCTCCACCGCGACGGTCCCCGAAGCGACCCCCGCGACCGCCTTGCGCGCGCCACCGGACTGCGCCAGCATCGCGGCCGCGGCGTCCAGGTCGAACCCGTGCGAGTCAAGGTAGGCCCGGTCGAACGCGGGCGACGGCGGCATGAACGCCGTGTAGATGGGGTCGCCGATGCCGAAGTTGACCTGCTTGATGATCCGCTCGCGGTCGATGGCCCGCGCCAATGCCTGCCGCAGCAGCTTGTTGTCGAAGGGCGGGATGGTGGCGTTCATGAAGAACAGGGTCATCCGGCCGCTACCCTCCACCAGGGTGAACCGACCCTTGAGCCGCTCGGAGTGCCGGAACCCGATGTATGCGGCGCCGTCGACGGACCCCGACTCGAGCGCGGCCACCAACGCGTCCTCGTCGGTGAAGAACCGGTACTCGACCTCGTCGAGGTACGGCTTGCCCGCATCGTAGAAGTCGGGGTTCTTCGTCAGCTTCAGGCGCTGGTTGCGCTGGAACTCCCCGAGCCGGAACGCCCCGGAGCCGGCCGGCTCGTGTTCCAGCTGGGTCGGGGTGTTCTTGTCCGCCGGAATCAGCGGGAACGCGAACATCCAGTCGATGACGAGCGACTCCGGGGTGGGCGCCTTGAAGGTGACGCGTACGGTGCGGTCGTCGACCGCGGTGGCCGTGGCGATGAACGCGGACGGCTGCGCGAGGGTGAATGCGGTGTCGGGGTTCTGCGCCCGCTTGATGCCGGCGACGACATCCGCTGCGCTGACCGCCGCACCGGAGTGGTACTTCGCCTCCCGCAGGGTGACGGTGACCGACGCGTGGTCGGCGGCGAACTCCCACTTCTCGGCGCCGGCGGGAATGGCCTGGTACGTGCCGTCGGTCGGGTAGTCGACCAGGTACGTGTAGAAGGCATGGATATGGATGTCGGTGTTGGTCAGGTACGGGTCGAACTGCATGATCTTCGTCGTACCGAGCGTGAGCTTGCCGGTGCCGGCACCGGTGCTCCCGTTGTCGCCGGAACCGCAGGCGCTCAGCAGCGGCGCGGTGGCGAGCGCGCCGGTGGCCGCCAGGCCGGTCCGTAGCAGCGCGCGGCGGGAAACGAGGCGGGACTGTCGCGGAGAAATGCCCATGGGGATGCCCTCTGAAGTGGGGTGGGGTGGATGTCAGGTGAGTCGGATACGCGGATCGAGGACGCCGTAGGCCACGTCCACCAGGAGATTCAGCAGCAGGAACGTGGCGACGACGAACAGCACCCCGCCCTGGACCAGGGCGTAGTCGCGTTCCCCGATAGCGGTGTAGAGCAGCCGCCCGAGTCCGGGGTAGTTGAAGACGGCCTCGATGACGACGGTGCCGCCGAGAAAGCTGCCGAGTTGGAGCCCGACGACGGTGACGGTCGGCAGTGCGGCGTTCCGCACGGCGTGCCGGCGGATCACGTCCCGTTCCGGCACGCCCTTGGCACGGGCGGTACGGATGTAGTCCTTGCCCATCACCTCGCCCAGCGAGTTCGCGAGGAACCGGGCGGTGACGCTGGAGGTATGCACGGCGATGGCGGCCGCCGGCAGGATGGTGCTGCGCAGCGCGGCACCGGGGTCCTGCCACAGCGGCACGAAATCGCTGGAGGCGGGCAGCCATCGCAACTGCACGGCGAGCACGATGATGAGCAGCAGACCGAGCCAGAACGCCGGCACCGCCAGGCCCACCGTGAGGTAGCCCTGGAGGACCCGGCCGACGACCGAGTACGGCCGCAGCGCCACCACGATGCCGACCGGCACCGCGATGAGCAGCGTGAGCACCAGCGTGAAACCGGCCAGCTGCACCGTCGCCGGGATCCGGTCCATCAGCTCGGTGAGCACCGGCTGGCCCGAGTAGTACGACGTGCCGAGGTCACCGGTGAGCGCGTGGCCGAGCCAGACCCCGTACTGCGCCAGGAAGGGCTGGTCCAACCCCATCCGGGCGCGGATCGCGGCCAACTCGGCATCACTCGCGTCCGGGCCGATCAACACCGTCGCCGGGTCGCCGGGCAGCAGGAACACGAAGGCCCACACCGCGACCGAGCCGAGCAGCAGCACCACCGCGAACTGCATCAGCCGACGAACCAGGTAGCCGTACATCTACACCGCTCCTCTGCCGATCCCGCGCTCCGCCGCGCGAGGCCCGCCGCCACCGACCGCACGTTGCAGGCCACGCCCGATCCGTTCCAGGAAGAACACGGTGGCGGCCAGGCAGATCCCCGGGAACAGTCCATAGGTCGGGCTCTGGTACAGGTACGAACGGGCGTCCTGGAGCATGCCGCCCCACGACGGCGCCGGCGGTGGGGTACCGAGCCCGAGGAAGCTCAGCCCCGCCTCGATCACGATCGCCATCGACGCGGTGATGACGAACTGAACCACGACCGGACCGAGCACGTTCGGCAGTACCGTGCGGGTCATCGTGTCCGGCGTGCTCGCGCCCATCCCACGGGCCGCCAGCACGAAGTCGCGCTCGCGCACCTCCAGGGTCGCCACCCGGGTCAGCCGGGCGAACTCCGGTATCGCGCCGATCCCGATCGCCAGGATCAGGTTGAGCCGGCCCGGCCCCAGCACCGCGATGATGACCAGCGCGAGCAGGACCCCGGGCACCGCCAGCAGCAGGTCGACCACCCGCATCGCGACCGCGTCGGCCCACCGCCCCAGGTACCCGGCGACAAGCCCCAGCGGGACCCCGACGCCCGCGCCGACCGCGGCGGCACCGGCCGCGACGAGCAGTGAGGCGCGAGCACCGTAGATCATCCGGGAGACGATGTCCCGGCCGAGCTGATCGGTGCCGAGCAGGTGCGTCCCGGACGGGCCGAGCAACGGCTCGCCGCCCTGCGCGGCCGGGTCGAACGGCGCGACGATCGGCGCGAGCAGCGCCATCACCGTGAGCGTGGCCAACCCGACCGCACCGACGACGGCGGACCGGGACCGGGCGAACCGGCGCGCCGCCGCCAGCCGGCGCCGTTGCGGCGCGACCATGGAAGCCTCGGCGGCTGGCGCGCTCATGCGCTCACCTGCGGTACGAGATCGGGAACCTCGTCGGCGTAGTGGCAGGCCGTGTGTCCACCGGCGACGGGACGGAGCAACGGTTCCTCCTCGGCGCAACGGGCCGCCGCGATCGGGCACCGGGTCCGGAAGCGGCACCCCGACGGCGGGCTCACCGGACTGGGGACGTCACCGCCCAACGGCACCCGGCGCCGGGTCTCGCGACCGACCGGATCAGGTACCGGCACCGACGCCAGCAGCGAACGGGTGTACGGGTGGCGCGGGTCGTCGTACACCCGGGTCACCGACCCGGACTCGACGACCTTCCCGAGGTACATGACCGCGACCTGGTCGGCGACCTGGCGGATGACCGAAAGATCGTGGCTGACGAACAGGTACGCCATCCCGGACTCCCGCTGCAGGTCCGCCAGCAGGTTCAGCACCTGCGCCTGCACCGACACGTCCAGGGCTGACACCGGCTCGTCGAGGATCAGCAGCCGGGGGCGAGATGCCAGGGCGCGCGCGATCGCCACCCGCTGCCGCTGGCCGCCGGAGAACTCCGCCGGGAACCGGTCGACGTGCTCCGGCCGCAGGCCCACGCGGCTGAACAGCTCGCGTACGTCTTCCCGGCGCCGCGCGCGGGGCAGGCGCTGTAGCCGCAGCGGCTCGGCAACGTTGTCACCGACGGTCAGGCGCGGGTTCAGCGACGCGTACGGATCCTGGAAGACCATTTGCGCGCGCCGCCGGATCCGCCGCAGACCGGCCCGGCCCGCCCGCCCGACGTCGTCGCCCTCCACGAGGACCTGCCCACCGGTCGGATCCACCAGCCGCAGGACGAGCCGCGCGAGAGTTGTCTTGCCACAGCCGGACTCGCCGACCAGGCCAAGCGTTCCCCCGGCCGGGATGCGCAGCGAAACCCCGTCGACCGCGTGCACCCAGGCGGTCGCCCGCGCGAAGACCCCGGATCGCACCGGGAACCAGCTCACCGCGTCCCGGACCTCCAGGACCGGCACCGCCGACTCCGGTGCTGCCTCGCCGGCACCGACCGGCTGCGCCACGTCGCTGCTCAGTGCCGGCGCGCCGTCTCCCGTGCCGGGCCGCGCCGCCGCCTCGTCCGGGAAGTGGCAGGCGCTCGCGCCGGTACCGGCATCGTCGGCCCGCAACTCCGGCCGGGTCTGTACGCAGACACTGCGGCCGCGAGTAGTCGGGCAGCGCGGCGCGAACGCACACCCCGGCGGTATCTCGGTGAGGTCGGGCGGCTGTCCCGGGATCGGAAGCAGCCGTTCCGCCGTGCTGTCGAGCCGGGGCAGCGCGCGCATCAGGGCGGCGGTGTAGGGGTGTCGCGGCCGAGTGAAGATCGATGTGACCTCGCCGGTCTCCACGATCCGACCGCCGTAGGTCACGGCGACCCGGTCGGCGGTCTCGGCGACCACTCCGAGGTCGTGGGTGATCAGTACGACGCCGGCGCCGGTCTCCTCCCGCGCCAGCCGGAGTACATCGAGGATCTGCGCCTGGACGCTCACGTCCAGCGCCGTGGTGGGCTCGTCCGCGATCAGGACCGTCGGGCGGTTGGCGATCGCCATGGCGATCATCACCCGCTGGCACATCCCCCCGGAGAACTGGTGGGGGTATTGGTCGTAGCGGGTCCGCGGATGAGGCACGCCCACCATCTCGAGCAGTTCCACGACGCGCTCCCGCGCCGCGTTGGCCGGCAGGGCCCGGTCATGCACCCGCAGCGCCTCGGCGATCTGGTCGCCGACCCGCTGGACCGGGTTGAGGGCGGAGATGGCGTCCTGGAAGATCATCGCCACGTCACGTCCGAGCCGCCGCCGGAGCGCCGCCTCCGGCAG
Organism: Plantactinospora sp. ZYX-F-223; assembly: GCF_039649625.1. NCBI lineage: Bacteria > Bacillati > Actinomycetota > Actinomycetes > Micromonosporales > Micromonosporaceae > Plantactinospora > Plantactinospora sp. ZYX-F-223. Next base: position 5,293 of record NZ_JBDJAV010000048.1, read on the forward strand.
GCTCAGCAGATCCACCCCGGCGAGCATCACCTCGCCGGAGACCCGCCGCAGGTTCGGCGTCTGGAGCAGGCCCAGCGCGGCGAGCACCGAGACGCTCTTGCCCGAACCGGTCTCCCCCACCACGCTGAGCGTCTCGCCGCCGTAGACGTCGTAGCTCATCCCGTCGACCGCGCGCACCACACCCGCCGGCGTCGAGAACTCGACGACCAGGTTGCGCACGCTCAGCACCGGCTGGCCGGCACCGCGATCCGGCACGACGGGCGTGGTGCCGCTGTGGGCGATCACGTCTCGGACCACGCCATCCAGGGCTCCACCTGACACCGACGACCTCCTCGCACCGGGGATGCCAGCACGTTGCTGCAAGATGTCCTACAGATTTCGTTACCGTAGGCGGCACCCGATCATGGTGTCAAGGGTGGCAAGATATCCTACAAGTTGACGCGAACGGGAGGTCGATCGAAAGCGTGGCAACTCGGCAGAACGACGTGCAGCCGGAGTTCCGGCGGCTTGGCAACACCCCTCCGCTGCACCAGGTCGTGCAGCAGGAGATCAGGAACTACATCCTCAAACAGCGGCTGCGCCCCGGTGACCCGCTCAAGCCCGAGTCCGAGCTTGCCCGGCTGTTCGGGGTCAGTCGCAACTCGGTCCGCGAGGCGGTCAAGGCACTGGAGTCCACCGGTGTACTGGAGACGCGACGCGGCAGCGGCGTCTACGTATGCGACTTCTCCTTCACTCCGCTGCTCGAGCACCTCCCCTACGGCCTCATGCAGGACTATCGGGCCCTGCGGGAGTTGGTCGCGTTGCGGAAGACCCTCGAGGCCAACCTGGTCGCCGACGCGATGCGGGCCATGTCGCCCACGAGCGTCGCCGCGCTGCGGGAAAACCTGGAGACGATGCGCAGGCTCGCCGAACAGGGGGAGGGCTTCGCCGAGCAGGACCGCCAGTTCCACCAGTTGCTGTTCCGCGATCTCGGCAACGGGATGCTGCTGAGGCTGTTCGACCAGTTCTGGCTCGCCTTCCACGCCGCGGCGCCACCGTCACGCGGTCGCACGCCGATGGATGCCTACCACGGTCACGCCGCCATCTTCGACGCGATCCTCAGCGGCGACCCGGACCAGGCGCGTACGGCGATCCAGGACCACTACATCGGCATCGAGTCCAAACTCACCGAGGACCCGCCGGCGAAGACGCCGCCGCCCACAGAGACACCCACGGAATCAGGTTCCGCCCCGACGTTGGAGGTTTGACCGTGAGATCCCGCGCGCTGTGGAGCAGACTGTCCGTACTGCTGCTGATGGCCGGCACGTTGCTGGTGGTTGCGCCGCCGGCATCGTCCGATGCGGCGATCCCCAACCCGACGGTGCTGTTCACCCGGGGCATGGGGGGCTACGACTGCATCCGGGGTGCCAAGCTGGTGCCCGCCCGTGACGGCACTCTGATCGCCATCGGCAGTGCGAAGTACCGGAACGAAACAGGCGAGTGCCCGGACCTGACCCACACCGACATCGTGATGCGGCGGCGGGCCCTGGACGGCACCTGGGGTCCGCTGGTGAAGATCCGCTCCAACCCCAAGGGCGACGGCAGGATGCTCTCCGCGACTCCCGTCGTCGACCAGCGCACCGGCAACATCATGCTGTTCGTCCGCGACGGTTCGGACACCGATTTCGGCGAGTCCGTGTCGTACGTGCTGACCAGCGACGACAACGGCCAGACATGGCCGGAGACCGCCAGGTACCCGTGGGTGACCCGACCCGGCCCCAGCCACGGCATCCAACTGGAGCACGGACCACATGCCGGGCGGCTGGTCGTCGCCATGTGGCTCGACACGACACCGCAGAAGACCCAGTTGATCTACAGCGATGACGGCGGCGTGAGCTGGACTCGTGGCGCCACGTCCACCGGGGAGTGGTCGGGCGAACCGAGCATCTTCGAGCGCAACGACGGCGCCATCTACGTCATGGCGCGCAACCAGGGCGCCGAGGACCTGGGCGACACCAAGACCTTCGGCATCAGCGCCGACGGCGGCGAGACGTTCACCGGCCCGTTCCAGGTCGTCGACAACCTGGTGGCGCCGAAGGTGTACGGCACCGTACTGCGCCTGCGGTCCACCTTGGACGGTGACAAGTACAACCGCGTGCTGTTCTCCTCCCCCGCCGAATACCGGGAACGGGCCGGGAGCAACACGAAGGACCGCCATCGGATGGTGATCCGGTCGAGCTACACCGAGGGCCGCACATGGCAGGGCGTCAACGACTCCGACAGCCAGACGATCCACACCGGTCCCGCCAGCTATACCAGCATGGCGGAGCTGCCCGACGGCAGGATCGCCCTGGCCTTCGAAGCGGGCGACGAGGGACAGGTGTCCCACCACGAGGTCCGGTTCACTACGTTCACCGAAGCGGACCTCGGCCTGCCGGACGACTACTCGGGCGGCACCAGCACCCCGGACACGTCCGGGCTGGGCAACACTGCCCGCATCCGGGGCACGACCCACGGCGGCGACGGCCGGTTCGACGGGGGCGTGACCCTCGACGGTGTCGACGACCACGTGCAGGTCCCGTTCGCGGAGTCGCTCGCGGTCGACGACACCGACTTCACCACGATGGCATGGCTGAAGTACAACGCCACCACAGGCAACCACCCGATCTTCTGGGCGTACGGCGTCGGCGACGACCGCTCCCAGATGTGGCTGCGGGCCGAACCGGGGAGCAACCGCATCCAGGGCCGCGTCCAGAGTGGCGCCAACGGCGGCTCGGTCATGTCGAGCAGCGCGTACAACGACGGCGCGTGGCACCACATCGCGTTCCAGCGACAGGGCAGCACATTGCGGTTGTTCGTCGACGGCACGCTCACCGGCACCGCCACCGGTCCGACCAGCACGGTCAGCCCTGGCCGACCGTTCCAGATGGACATCGGACAGCGAATCGACGGTGCCCAGCACTTCGCCGGGTCACTGGATGAGGTTCGGCTCTACCAGAGGGCGCTCACCGAAGCCGAGATCGACCGCATCCACGCCAGCAACGCCGTCAACGTCCCCGGCGCACTGTTGCGGCTGCCGTTCCACCCGAACTTCAAGACCACCGACGACACCTCGGCCAACAACAACGACGGTTTCGTCCGGCAGGCGGTGCCCGGTCCCGGCAGGTTCGGCAACGCGATGACCTTCTACGGCGTCGAGGACCGGGTCCACATCCCGTACAGCAACGCGACAAACCTCGGATCATCCCAGTTCACCATCACCACCTGGGTCAAGTACTCCGGCGGCACCGCCAGGCAGACACTGTTGTGGGCCTACGGCGTCAACGAGTCGAACAGCCAGTTGTGGATCCGCGCCGACCCCGCCAACAACACGATCACCACATCCGCCAGAACCCCCACCGGCGTCGTCCGCATCGACACCGACAAGGCATACGCCGACAACGCCTGGCATTTCCTCGCCCTGCGCCGTACCGACAGCCAACTGATCCTCTCCATCGACGGGGAAAACGTCGGCACTGCACCAGCCCCAACGGGATCGCTCACCGCCGGCCACACAGACGGCGTTCAGGGCATCCACCTCGGCGAAAAGCTTGACGGCACCGACACGTTGACCGGTGCCCTCGACGAGTTGCACCTGTACAGCCGGGCGCTGTCGGACGCCGAACTCGACGCGATGCGCGCCGACAACACCACACCTACCAACGGACTAGCCCTGCACCTTCCGCTGAACGACACCAACGTCCCGGCACCCTGACCCGAGCCACGTCGCTCGGGAACCGCGAGCGCGTTTCGAGTGGATACGGTCGTACCTGCGCTGAACCTCTTTCAACCTGAACTGCGCGGCGCTCACACACCGCGTCGGACCTCGCCCTCCGACGGACCGCAAGGGGAGGTTGAGAGAGGTTCACTGGACGTGGAGGTACGACCGCCCTCGGTCGCCAGTCCTGACGAGCGGGCCGACCTGGCCGCCGAGCGATCCGAGGTCGGCACCCGAACGCACGAGCTGCTGGTGCGCTGGCTCGACGGCACCAAGCCGCTGGCACCCGAGGCCAACCGGCAACCGGAAGCTTCATGGTGGACTGGCCGGCCACGGCGATGGTGACGTCGGCGACGGGGTTGCCCTGACAGGTAACCGCTCCGGCGACCGTGCCGGTGCCGGGCGGGTTGGGCGCGAAGGGCACGCCCTGGCCGCTGGCCAGTGCCTGCTCGTTGAAGGCGTACTGGAAGCCGATGGTTCCCGGGCGACCCCCAGCTCAGCGCCAGTTGGCCACACCGTCCCCGTGGAAAGGGAACCCGGACCGCAGGGCAGGCAAGTGGATCCGTCACCGTACTGGGCGGGCGGCTCGATCCCGCACCAGTGTGAACAGCTTTTCGTGCTCGTCCAGGCTTCGCTCGGCCGCGAAGAGTTCCCGCGCCTCGCGGGCCTTGGCCTCCCGCCAGTCCGCCGGGGTGGCCGCCTGCTCCAGGATCGCCCGGTGCAACGCGTCCGGGTCGCGGAGCGGGACCATCGAGCCGAACTGCGTCACCTGGACGGGATACCGCCCGCCGGGCAGGTCGGTGGTCACCGACGGTACGCCACACATCATCGCCTCGGCCTGCACGATGCCGAACGACTCTGCGTTGGACGGCAGTGCGAACACGTCGATCGAGGCGTAGAAGTCATCGATCTCCTGGCCTCGTAGCTCGCCGAGCACCTTGACGCGGTTGTCCGCGCCGATCTCCGCCCTGATGTCCGCGAGGTTGTTGCCGCCCATCACGGTCTGGTAGTTGCCACCGATCAGCAGCCGGGCGTCGGGGTCGGCGATCCGGCGGAAGGCCCGGACGAGGTAGGGAATCCCTTTGTCCTCGACGATGCGGCCGAGGAAGCCGATGTGCAGCCCGCCGGTGCGGCGGTAACGCGGCTGGCCGCCACGGCGGTCGAGACATGGTGCGGCAATAGCGCGGAACTCCCGCCCCTTCATCAGCGGCCAGAACTTCGACGCATGGGCCTGGTCCTCGCTGTAGGCGACCACCGCCGCGGAACGGTGGATCGCGGCCCGGGTCGTCAGGTCAGACACGGCGACCGCGATCCGGCTCAGCCCGCCAGGAGGCAGGTACAGGTCGATGTGCAACATGCTCACAATCGGGGTGGGCCCGGCAAGTCTGGCCACCAGCGCGGCCTCGGCCATCGGCAGGTTTAGGTGGAGCAGGTCGGAGCGGCGGACGATCCGGGCCACCTCGAACGGGTACGCCGGGCTGATCTGCGTCCGGGAGATCCGGCCGAGCACCGGTGACCGGTAGACATCCACCCCATTGATGGTCTCCCGGCGCGGGGTGGACCGGTCGTGCTGGCTGGCCACCACCGCCACCCGCCAGCCACGCGCCGCCATCCCCTCGGCGACGGTACTAGCCGTATGGGTCAGGCCGCTCATGTACGGCAGGTAGTAGGTCAGCGCGACGGTGAGATCGTACCGTTGGTCGGAGTTGTTCATCGACAAGGCGTCCTTTCTCGACAGTCTGGGATCGACACGACGACGAGCTTCCCGCTGAGGTCCGAAAGGCTGCCCTGGGACACCGCGGGAACCGCCCGAAGGTGGATGGTCAGCCGGCTGCGGTCGACGCGCTGATCTCCCACGACCAGCACGTGTCCGGCCCGGTGGCTACCAGCTCGGGTACGACCCGCGCCGGGTGGGTGGCCTGACGGCCGCGGTTTCCGGACCTCACCGTGTTCGCCCAAGATCCGGTACATGGTCGACACCGAGGCCACTTCGTCCATCGACCGCTCTGCGCCCTACTGGCCATCCCCCTCTCAGCCACGTGGCCCCGAGCCCAGGATGTGGTTCGCGCGATTCTTCAGGGCTCACCGCCGGACCACCTCCGCGTACGCCTGCAGCGTGCGGGCGGCCGCCGTATCCCAGGAATGGCGGCCGAGGATGTACCGGCGGGCACGGTCACCCAGCCCTGGGTCGTCGTCGCTCAGCACCCGGAGCAGCGCGGCCGCCAGTTCGTCTGGATCAAGTGTCTCGGTCCGCACGCACGCCCCCTCGGCGCTACCGACCACGTTCGGGTCGAACCCGGGGCCGACCACCGCGCGGGCCCGCAGCGCCATTGCCTCCACGGCGGCGAACCCGAACGGCTCGTACGTCGACGGGAAGACGCAGGCGTCGGCCGCCACCACGTGGGCACGGAGCTCGTCGGTGTCCAGGTACCGCCCGAGTACGTGCACGCGCCCGGCCAGCCCTGCCTTCTCGACCCGCTCGCGCAGCCGCTGGTCGATGGAGGTGTCGTCGGGCCAGCCGGTGCCGGCCAGGATCAAGGTGACGTCGGCGCCGTCGGCGAGCATCCGACGGACCGCCTCGATCAGCTCGTTCACCCCCTTGTGTGCCCCGTACCGGCCGGCGAACATGATCATCCGTCGTTTGTCCGGGATCCCGTACAGCGCCCGGATCTTGTCCCTTACGGCGCCGCGTTCGATGTCGTCCGGGCATTCCATCCGCCATGCCTTCCCAGGGCCGTGTGAGACCACGGCGATGTCGTCACGGCCGGCCAGGTGGGGGATGCCAGCTACGGTGTGCGTCGACGGGACCATGATCAACCAAGCTCGACGACTCAGCGCCCGGTTCAGGGTCCGTCCGAGCGCGGCGACCAGGCCCCGGCCCCGATCCCGGAGAAAGATCTCGGCTGAGTGCACGTGATAACAGACGGGCATCCGAAACAGGACGGCACAGATCAGCCCGGCTGGCGCACACATCCAGTCGTGCACCGCGACCAGGTCGACCTTCTCCCGGGCGTGCAGCCGGCGGGCGTACCAGACCCCGACCATGTTCAGCCGGGCGACCGCGGCCATCATCCCGATTCGGGACCGCGGCAGTGAGGTCCGGGCCCATGGCGGCGTGACCAACACCCGGCGGATGGTCGCCTCGTGGTACTGGAACACGCGCTTCAGGCGGTGGTGCCGGGACGCACCTACCAGATGGACCTCGGCATCCTGGGAGGCCAGGGCACCGAGCAGCCCCTCTATGTAGGTACCGATCCCGCCAAATGGATCGGGCGGCGCGCCGGTGGAGACGATGACGATCCTCACGTCACCCTGCCTTTCTGATCATCCGGAACGACCACCCGGAACACCTGGGCCGCATGGTCGGAGAAGGCCTCACCGCCGCTGCCGAGCCGATAGTCGAACGCGGTCAGGTCTCCGGTCGTGAACAGCCAGTCGAGCCGCCACAGCCGAGGCAGTGGATAGTCGGAGGCGGGCCACGTGCCGGGCGGCGCGAGAGACCCCGTGGGGACATGCACCCGGATATCGGCGCCGGGCGGGGACAACTCCATCCAGGGCGAGTTGAAATCACCGGCCAACACGGCCGCGTGGGGGTTTCCAGCCAGATCGGCGCGCAGCTTGCGTAGCTCGCGGAGCCGCCAGACGCCCTGCTCCTTGAGTGCCCGATAGAAGCCGCCGCTCAAGGGGTTGCCGTTGATCCGGAAGGGCACCGGGAGGTGCACATTGTAGAAGGAGACTAAGCGCCCCCCGACTTGGATGTCGGTACGTTGCGCCTTGGTCCCCTTTCTGAACCATTCCATGCCCGTACCGGGAACTGGATGGTGGTACGCCGCGACGATGGGCAATCGGGACAGCGTTACCAACTCGCCCTCGACCGACATCTGGTAGCCAGGGAACTCCGTGCGGAGCCGGGCCGAGTCGTCGATACGGACCGGCTCCCCCCGCCGATACACGTATTCCTGCAAGAGATAGATATCGGCGTCCTGCTGGCGCAGGAAGGCGTAGAAGGCGTCCTCGTCGTTCACCATCTCCCAGTAGTCCGTGTTCCAGGCGAAGACCTTGACCGTCCTACCTCCGGGGCCGCCGGTAGCGGTGTCCGCACACGCCGGGCCATAGCCTGCCAACTGAGTCCCGGAAAGCAGCACAAGAACCAGGACCACGGAAAGCCGACAGCGCATCTGCCGCGCGAACGGCACCAGCGTGAGAAAGAGCAGTGGCACCGTCACCACGGCAAGCGGTGGGGTGGCCTCGAAGATGAACCATGGCCACCAGCGGCCGACGAGCAGAACATGTAAGAGGAGGAACGTGATCCATGCCGCGGTGGCCGCGACGAGGAGCCGTGTTCCCCTGCCCCAGAGGCCGGTCACCGTGTCCGGGTCAGGAACCGCAACAGTGCCTCTCTTCCGAAGCCACGGCCACGGCCGCTGGCGATCTCCACTGTGGTGCTCTTCAGCGGGAACGGCTCCGCCGGCACCGGGACACCGAGAAACTCGCACAGTGGTCCCCATTCATCACGGATATCATAAATGAGCAGGCGACCAGCGGGGACAGTCTCGATGACCTGATCCGTGTGTGCCTGAAATTGCTCGACGGCGCGCTCTGGTTTCCCTTCGGCCACCAGTTTCAGGGCCTGGCCTTCGAGCGTACGCTGAAACAGCTCAATCAGTGGGGCAAGGTCCGTACCGAGCGTCGACGACACTCGTATGGCACCCCTGCCGTACCACGTGTTTATGTGCCGTCGCCGCTTGAGCAGTGTCCTTTGGATACTGCTTATCCATTGCTCCGGGTCGCGTACCGTGTGGACGACTTTCACCTCCGGGCAATACTCGACAAGTCGCCGCCAGCAGGGCGTGACCGGCTCGCACACGATTGATCTATAACCAGCGAATATCTCCTCCCAGTTCGACGCCCTGCCTTCAACGGCTCCGAGCAATGGCCGGATCAGCCGGGGATTCCTGAATACCTCCCCGGCCTCAAGACACGGCCCGAAGCCGAGTTGCACCAGCGCGGCAGTGAGGGATGTCGTCCCCGTCCGGCCGTACCCGGTACCTATGACGTGCATCATTGCCTACTCCCTGGTAAGCGATTGGGCAGGTGACGCGTGAGCTGCCTCTCGTCTGGCTGTCACGAAGCGGGTCCCGGCCAGCACTCCCAGCACTCCGAGGGTCGCGATCACATGCCCCAAAGTGGTGACGAACCGGCTCAGCAGCAGCAGTACGATGAGGTCCGGGCCACTGACCAGAGCGCCGAGCGTGAGGCCGAGCACGACCTCACGCACGCCGAGGCCGGCAGGTGCCTGCGACAGCGCTCCGGCGATCGCGCTGAGGACGAAACCGCCTATGCCAAGTGTCATCGCGGATGCGGGAGGTGCGCCGAGGGCGACCGCGACGATCACCGCGTGCGTACCGTTGCAGCACCACCCGAGGACGTTGAGTGCGACCACCCCCAGAGTGGTCCTACCGCTGGGCAGCACGATCTCGTGTCCACCACGTCGCAAGATGCGTTGTCCGAGGCCGAGCAGTCTGGTGAGCAGGCGTGGCACCAGGATGACCGCACCGGCGGCGGAGAGCACGACCGGCACCGACAGCCACCACATCGGATCGTCCGTCGCCAGGTGCGGAACCGCCACCAAGCCGACGATGCCCCCGCTGAGCATGGTCATAACGAGCGTGATCAGACCAGCCGCCATGAGCCGGGACGCTGGCGCTCCGACCCTCCTCGCGAGCGCGGCCTGCACGATCGGGGGCCAGATCCCGCCGGGAAGATAGACCGTCACTCCAGACAGGAAGTACACCCAGGCCGCATCAGAAATCGTGAGTCGTACACCGGTGCCGGCTACCAGCAGTCTCCACCCGAAGAATCCTGGAGCGGTTCCCACCACGGTGAATCCGACCGAGAGACCGACGGCGCTCCAGCCCACAGAACTCAGACTGTCGCCGAGCCCATCTCGTACACGCCAGATCTGCCAAAACAGAAATGCGACGATGATCGAGTAGACGATGGTTCGGAGAACCTTGAGCAGACACCGACGGCCGTTCGGTGAATTCGTCACTGCCGCACCAGCGTCCCCGGCAGCCGGGCACCGATCGCCGGCGAGTAACCCTCCACCGGGGCGGCCACTTCGGCTCCTCACGGTAGACGGATTGCATTGATGGAGGGGACCTTGATCACGAGTACGAGTGCGCCGATCGCGCAGACCCAGCTCCCGATGGACACGATGAGGGCACGGTCCCGCAGGAGCAACCGGACCGGGTCACCGCCTTCCTTCAGCACCAGAACCACCTGGAGGTACCGGAAGAGCGTGTACAGCACGAAAGGCAAGGAGATCAGCAGCACCTCCTGTCTGTACGGTGCGATCGGCGCCTCGGTGGCCAGGTACGTCAAGGTGGCGGCGAGACAGAGCACGCTGGCGAGCAGCAGCAGATGGTTCAGGAATTCCACCGAGTAGCCACGGAGCGAGGGGCGGTGCTCAACTCCCACCTCCACCAGTTCGTACCGGCGTTTTCCGAGGATCAGCAGGAGCGATCCGGAGAAGACAGCAATGAGCATCCAACTGGATGCCGCGACGCCGGTGGCCAGGTATCCCTGAACGACCCGCAACACGAACCCACCGGAGATCGCGCCCATTTCGATCAACGGCACATGTTTGAGGCCGGCGGTGTAGACGAGGTTCAGACCCAGATATCCGAGTATCGGCCAGGAACTGCCGTGCGGCGCGAACGCGAACAGCAGGCCCAGACCGCCGGTCAGCACTGCGCCGTACAGGACGAGCGCGGTGACGGAGAGCCGGCCAGCGGCGATCGGACGCCGGCTCTTTCCCGAGTGCAGTCGGTCGAGGCGCCGGTCGACCACGTCGTTGACGAGGTAGACCACGGCGGCGGCGAGGATGAACGCCACGATGGACCAGGCCACGCGCTCGAGAGCGGGCCACGACCACACCTCCAGGTCCACCAGCGCAATCGGCACCACCAGCACGTTCTTGATCCAGTGCGCCGGCCGGGCCAGCAGGAAGAGGTCCATGACCTGCCGCCGTACACCGGCCCGTTCCCGCTTGGTGGGTTGTTCCCGCTTGGTGGGTTGTTCCCACACGACATTGACGCTGTCCACGCGGCCCCCTGCCTGCCTTAGAAGAAGACTCTCGCCAACGACAGGGCTCCCTGGCGCCAGGCGTCCCGGCTGGTTCGGCCTACACCCGCCGGGCGCTGTTGGCACCACCAGTCATAAGAGCGCAGAATCGCGTCCTCATTGGAGAACCGTGGCGAGAATCCGAGTCGTTCACGTGCCTTGTCGATGGACACGTACGAGTCAATCAGCAGTTTGTGTGTCAGCCGGCGATAGACCGGCGAGAGGTGGCTACGCTCCAGCAGCCGCAGAAGCGGCAGGGCAGGCCATACCGGCAGCGATACGACACGCTTACCGTGCCCCGCGGCATCGAGTACCGACTGAAATGCGGCGCGCAGCGTTCCGAACTCGGCGGCACCTAGATTGTACGTATCGCTGGCGGCCTCGTCGGGTGCCGACAGCAGCAGCATGATGAACTCGACGAGGTCCTCCACGGCGAGCATCTGACTCAGAATGTCGCCGCGCCCGAGAACGGGAAAGTTGCGGCCGTCCGCGGCCCATTCGAAAAGCATCGCGAACAGGCCCATGCGGCCGGGGCCGAGAAAGGTCTTCGGGCGGACAATCGACACGCACATTCCATTGTCGCGAAATTCCTCCGCGATCTCCTCCGCCTCCGCCTTGGCCCGGCTGTAGGCGTCCACCGGCCGGCGCGGATGGGTCTCCGAAGTCGGCACCTCTAACGGCAGGCCGTACACCGCGGCCGAGGAGACATGGATGACACGAGGCACATCGGCGGCCCGGGCGGTCTCGAAGACATTGCGGGTGCCGTCGACGCTGATTTCCCGGAGCCGTCCCTTCGAATAGCTCGGCAATCCGCTCGCACAGTGCACGACGGCGGCGGCACCGGAGAACAGGTCGGTCAGGAACACCTTATCGCCGATGTCTCCGATCGTGTGCTCCACGCCGTTCGTCGGCTCCACGGGCGGGCGTAGGTCGACGCTGTGAACCACATATCCCGCACGCGCCAACCGGCGAACCAGGTTGTCCCCCAGCATTCCGGATCCGCCTGTCACCACGATCCGATCGCCCACCGAATCGCCCCCTTCTTACGCTGAACTGAGTTGTTTTGCTCGCGGTGGCGCAGTCCCACGTCCTGAACGATTCCCGAAAAGCCGCCGGACGTCTCTGGCGGGCCGAACAAATGCCCTGAGATAGCCACGCATCGCGGCGGCTACGTCAGCTCGGATCACATTAAGATCGATGAACGATGGATCGATCTTCCCCGGGACACTGGTTTCCTGGTGTCCACGGGCCTAGCTTGCGTCTCGGCCGAGTTCTCGCAGGACGGCCGCGGTCGCGGTGACGGATGCCCTGTACTGTGCATCGGTCACGGCCTGGCCGGCGCCGGATTTGCGGGGCTCGAATACCGCCGCAGTGTGATGCATAGGACGCCGATGGGGTTAAACGGCCCGCTCGCACCTCGTACTGTTGTCTGCCCTTCGCGGGGATGATCGGTTTTGGTCGAATCTCATCAAACCGGCTCCTTATATCCAAGATCTTTGGTGCGCGAGAGTCGCATGCGCCAACCCGATGAACCGAGCACATTGAAGCACACCACACGGCTGTTTCAATCTGGCTTCACCCCGGAAAGTAGTCGTCTGGTCTCTGTCTCTAACCGGGAAAAGACCCTCCCGACTTGGCTCATTTAGTGCGTGCCGTGGATGTCATCGAGGGCGGTGGCGGAGGTCGTCGGGTACTGGGTCGGCTGCCGGTGAGGGTGTGGTCGCCGGTCCGGATTTTCGATGGTGCGGTAGCGGCGGGCGGTGGTGACGAAGCGCCTGATCGATGTGCTGCGGGACGCGGAGCCGGAACACCTCGGCCCCTGCGAAGGCCGCCGAGGCGGCCCGGGCGCACTCGATGTTGCCCACCTGGCCGGCCTCCTGCCGGTACACCCCGGAGACGGCTACCCCGACGCTGCGGCGTCGCCCCGCGCTCGTGCCTGGCGCCGCCCGTGCCCCTGCGGTCGGTCAGCATCGCTTCCCGCGATGCCTGGACCCTCTGTTGCCATGCCGGACCTGGGGATCGAACCTCGATGCCTGCCAGCACAGCCCACACGTCACGGGTGTGGGCTGGGTTACGAGCCCCAGATGGTCGGGACGACGGCATCGCACGTGGTCGCGTGGCGACGCATTGACTGTCTCCTATTCGGTCGGCTAACGTATGACGTCTGATGAATGTTGGACACAGTGACACCCTCGAAGGATTCCCGCGATGTCCTCGTCAACGTTTCGGTTCTCCTGCCGTGCGACCGTCACGACCGGGGCGGCTGGGGCCGCCGCTGCCACTGGACTGTGGACGGTAGGCGCGGCCGCTGCCACCGACGGTCCGAGCAGCTACCCGGCGATGAGGGCGTCGGTTGACCAGCATCCACCGGCCCCCGCGTGGTTCCCGGATGCCAGGTTCGGCATCTACTACCACTGGCGTTTGTAGGGCCCACCACTGACGGCCACGCTGAGCCCCGTCCTGCGCCAGCTAGCGGCCGTTTCAGTCCTCGCCCGGTAGGGGCGGGTGTGGGTCCGTTCGATGGCAAGGCGGACCCGGGCCCTGATCCCGAAGTACCCGTATGCCCGAGCAAAAGCCGACGACCAAGGGTGTGACCGTCCTATGAAACTACGCGCGATCGCCGCGACAGCCGCCGCTGTCCTCCTCGCCGCCGGCACGGCGGCGGCCATTGTCAACCCCGGGTCACCGGCCGCCGCGCACCCGGTGAACTCGGCCGACTTCCAGCAGGTCGAGCTCGCCCGGGGGGTGGCCGAGCTGGGTGAGCCGATGTCCATGGCGGTACTGCCGGACCGCTCGGTGCTGCACACCGCCCGTAATGGGGCGCTGCGTCGAACCACTGCCACCGGGGTCACCAACGTGATCGGCACCCTGCAGGTCTATACGCACGACGAGGAGGGCCTGCAGGGCGTGGCGGTGGACCCGGGTTTTTCCAGCAACCGGTTCATCTACCTCTACTACGCGCCGCCACTGTCCACTCCGGGCGGCGACGCGCCGGCCACCGGGACGGACTTCTCGGCGTGGAACGGGGTGAACCGGCTGGCCAGGTTCACGCTCAACGCTGACTTCACACTCAACACGGCCAGCCAGGTGACCGTGTTGGAGGTCTCGACCAACCGCGGCATGTGCTGCCATGTCGGCGGCGACATCGACTTCGACGCGGCTGGCAACCTGTATCTGTCCACAGGGGATGACTCGAACCCCTTCGACTCGGGCGGTTACACCCCCATCGACGAACGCACCAACCGCAACCCGGTCTACGACGCGCAGCGCAGCGCGGGCAACACCAACGACCTGCGTGGCAAGGTACTGCGGATCAAGGTGAACCCGAACGGGACGTACTCCATTCCGGCCGGCAACCTGTTCCCGCCCGGCACCGCAGGCACCCGGCCGGAAATCTACGCGATGGGCCTCCGCAACCCGTTCCGGCTCAGCGTGGACAAGTCGACCGGCGCGGTGTACGTCAGCGACTACGGACCCGATGCCGGCACGACCAGCGCCACCCGTGGCCCGGCGGGCCAGGTCGAGTTCAACCGGATCACGTCGGCCGGCAACTACGGCTGGCCCTACTGCACCGGGTCGAACACTACGTCCGAGACCTATGTGGACTACGTGTTTCCGAGCGGGCCGTCCGGAAACCGGTTCAACTGCGCCGCGCCGGTAAACAACTCTCCGCGCAACACGGGGCTGACCAACCTGCCGGCCGCGCGCCCGGCGTGGATCAAGTACGACAACTGTTCGCTGGCCGCGTTCGGCTGCGGCTCGGAATCACCGATGGGCGGCGTGGTGTACCGCTACGACGCGGCCAACCCGTCCGCGGTCAAGTTCCCGGCCTCCCTCGACGGGCACTACTTCGCCATGGAGTTCGGTCGGCGCTGGATCAAGACCATCGACGTCAACGCCGACGGGTCGGCCGGGCAGATCAGCGAGTTCCCCTGGCGCGGCACGCAGATCATTGACAGCGACTTCGGCCCCGACGGAGCGCTGTACGTGTTGGACTACGGCACCGGCTGGGGCAGCGGCGACGCCAGCTCCGCGCTGTACCGCATCGAGTACAACCCGGCGGGCAACCAGGCGCCGGTCGCCCGCGCCAGTGCCAACCGCACGTCCGGCATCGCGCCGCTGACCGTCGACTTCTCCTCGGCCGGATCCTCGGACCCCGAGGGCGGTGCACTGACCTACTCGTGGAACTTCGGTGACGGCGGCACCTCCACGGCGGCCAACCCCAGTCACACCTTCACCGGCGACGGCCAGCGTACGGTCACGCTGACCGTGACCGATCCCGCGGGTCGCACCGGCGCCGCGTCGGTGGTGATCACGGTCGGCAACACCGCACCCACGGTCACGATGAGTACGCCGATCGACGGAAGCCTGTTCAACTTCGGCGACAACGTGCCGTACACCATCACGGTGTCGGACCCCGAGGACGGCACGGTCGACTGCGAGCGGGTGAAGCTGACCTATTTCCTCGGCCACGACGATCACGGGCATTCGATCACCTCGCGTACCGGGTGCTCGGGAACGCTGCAGATCCCGGTGGACGGTGAGCACGACACGGCGGCCAACCTGTTCGCGGTGTTCGACGCCGAGTACACCGACGGAGGTGCAAACGGTCAGCCGGCGCTGACCACGCACCAGCAGCACGTCCTTCAGCCACGGCACCGGCAGGCCGAGCACCGTGACACCCAGTCGGGTACCGGGCTGTTCAACAAGGCGACCGCGGAGGGCGGGCAGACAGTCGGCGACATCAGCAACGGCGACTGGATCGCGTTCCAGCGCTACGGGCTCGCGGGAGAGACCCAATTTACCGCCCGGGTGTCCTCCGGCGGCTCGGGTGGCACGCTCTCGGTCCGCGCCGGCTCGCCGACCGGCACGGTGCTCGGCTCGGTCACCGTGCCGGCCACGGGCGGTTGGGACATCTTCACCGAGGTTTCCACGGCGCTCTCCGCGGTTCCGGCCGGCACCACCACGTTGTACCTGACCTTCCACGGCGGCACCGGAACGCTGTTCGACGTGGACGCCTTCACGTTCGGCACGGCCCCCAGTGGCGGCGGCACCGGACGGATCGTCGGCGCCGGCGGCGCATGCGTCGACGTCAACGGGGGCAGCACCGCCGACGGCGCCAAGATCCAGCTGTGGGCCTGCAACGGCGGCACGAACCAGCAATGGACCCGCAACGGCAACACCTGGCGGTCACTCGGCAAGTGCATGGGCGTGGCCGGCGGCGCCACCGCCGACGGCAGCCTGGTGCAGCTGTCGACCTGCAACGGCGCCGGCGGGCAGAACTGGACGGCGGGAGCCAACGGCTCCCTGGTCAACGCTCAGTCAGGCAAATGTCTCGACGCCAACGGCGGCAGCTCCGCCAACGGCACCCAGCTCATCATCTGGAGCTGCCACGGCGGCACCAACCAACGCTGGACCCTGCCATGAGAGGAATCCCAGCCATGCGACCAACAACACGTAACATCCTCGGCGTCGCGGCGGCGGCGTTGGTGATCCTGGCGAGTACCGGCAACACGCCGGCGAATGCCGCGGACGCGCCGTACGACGTGCTGGTGTTCTCCAAGACCGCCGGCTTCCGGCACGACTCGATCCCGGCCGGCATCCAGCTGATCCGAGACCTGGGCACCGCCAACAACTTCACGGTGACCGCGACGGAGGACTCGAACCAGTTCAACGCCACCAACCTCGCCCAGTTCGAGGCCGTTGTCTTCCTCAACACCACCGGTGACGTGCTGAACGCCACCCAGCAAACCGCCTTCGAGAACTACATCCGGACCGGCGGCGGGTACGTGGGCGTGCATTCAGCCTCGGACACCGAGTACGACTGGCCGTTCTACGGCGAGCTGGTCGGCGCGTATTTCGCCTCGCACCCGGCGATCCAGCAGGCCACCGTCCGAGTGGAGAACCGGGCGCACGCGGCGACGGCCGGGCTGAGCCCGACCTGGGTGCGTACCGACGAGTGGTACAACTTCCGGACCAACCCCCGGTCGTCGGCCCGGGTGCTGTCCACCCTCGACGAGTCGAGCTACTCCGGCGGCGGGATGGGGGCCGACCACCCGCACACCTGGTGCAAGACTCTCCAGGGCGGACGCTCGTTCTACACCGGAAGCGGCCACACCCAGGCCAGCTACACCGAGGCGGGCTTCCGGTCGCTGGTGCTCGGCGGCATCAGGTACGCAGCCAACCGGACCAGGGCGGACTGCCGCGCGGAAACCGGCTACACCGCCCTCTACGACGGCGCCACCACCGGCTGGTCCCAGGCCGGGCCGGGCGGGTTCAGCAACAGCAACGGCACGCTGACGTCTTCCGGCGGGCTGGGCATGCTGTGGTACAGCACCAAGGAGTTTCGCTCCTACTCCCTGAAGCTCGACTGGATGATGCCGGGCGACGACAACTCCGGCGTGCTCGTCGGATTTCCGGCGAGCAGCGACCCGAACTCGGCCATGAGCAACGGGTACGAGGTGCAGGTCGATGCCACCGACACCGCGGACAGGACCACTGGCGCGGTGTACGGGGTCAAGTCGGCGGACATCGCCGCCCGCGACGCCGCGCTGAACCCACCCGGCGAGTGGAACACCTACGAGCTGCTGGTCGAGGGAGAGCGGCTGCAGGTCTTCCTGAACGGCGTCAAGATCAACGATTTCACCAACACGGATCCGGCGCGATCGCTGACATCCGGCTACATCGGCATCCAGAACCACGGCACCGGCGATGACGTGTCGTTCCGCAACATCCGGATCAAGGAGTTGGGCGGCACCGCGCCCCGGGTCGGCCCGATCACCAGCGCCACCGGCAAGTGCGTCGACGTCAGCGGTTCCAGCTCCGCCGACGGCGCGAAGATCCAGCTGTGGAGCTGCCACGGCGGCACCAACCAGCAATGGACGGTCAACGGGAACACGCTGCGCGCGTCCAACAAGTGCATGGGCGTCGCCGGCGGCGGCACGGCGAACGGCGGCCTGGTCCAGCTGTCGACCTGCAACGGTAGCGGTGCGCAGAACTGGACCCCCGGAGCCAACGGCGCCCTGGTGAACTCGCAGTCGGGCAGATGCCTGGACGCCAACGGCGGCAGCTCCGCCGACGGTACCCAGCTGATCATCTGGACCTGCCACGGCGGCACCAACCAGCGCTGGACCCTTCCGTAACGGCATCGCTCGGCTGCTTGGAGGAGACAAGATGCCTGAAGTGACACGAAGGAAACTACTCGGAGCCGGGGCGGCGGGGGCCGGCGTCATGCTGCTGCCGGCGGGTTGGACCGCAGCCGCTCGGGCCGGGTCGATTGCACCGCCACAGGTGCTGGCAGCCAATGACATGGCGTTGTGGTACGACGAGCCGGCGGGTTCGGATTGGTTGCGGGCTCTGCCGATCGGTAACGGCCGGTTGGGCGCGATGGTGTTCGGGAATGTCGACACCGATCGGCTTCAGCTGAACGAGGACACTGTGTGGGCCGGTGGCCCGTACGACTCGGCCAACACCCGTGGTGCGGCCAACCTGGCGGAAATCCGGCGGCGGGTCTTCGCCGATCAGTGGACGCAGGCGCAGGATCTGATCAACCAGGCGATGCTGGGCAGCCCCGCCGGGCAGTTGGCCTATCAGCCGGTCGGCGACCTGCGGCTGGCCTTCGGTAGTGCCAGCGGGGCGTCGCAGTACCAGCGGACCCTCGATCTGACCACGGCCACCGCTACCACCAGCTACCTGCTCAACGGGGTGCGGTTTCAGCGTGAGGTGTTCGCGAGCGCACCGGACCAGGTGATCGTGATCCGGTTGACCGCTGACCGGGCCAACGCGATCACCTTCACCGCCACGTTCGGCAGCCCGCAACGGACGACCGTGTCCAGCCCGGACGCCGCCACGATCGGCCTCGACGGTGTTTCCGGCAGCATGGAGGGGATCAACGGGCAGGTCCGGTTCCTCGCTCTGGCCAATGCCGCCGTGAGCGGCGGTACGGTCAGCAGTTCTGCTGGCACGCTGCGGGTCTCCGGCGCGACCAGCGTCACCGTGTTGGTGTCGATCGGATCCAGTTACGTCAACTACCGGACGGTCAACGGCGACTACCAGGGCATCGCGCGCCGGCACCTCGACGCGGCCCGCAACATCGGCTTCGACCAGCTGCGCGGCCGGCATGTGGCCGACTATCAGGCGCTGTTCAACCGGGTGTCGATCGACCTGGGACGCACGGCGGCGGCCGACCAGACCACCGACGTGCGGATCGCACAGCACGCGAGCGTCAACGATCCGCAGTTTTCCGCGCTGCTGTTCCAGTACGGCCGCTACCTGCTGATCTCCTCCTCGCGGCCGGGCAGCCAGCCGGCGAACTTGCAGGGGATCTGGAATGACCAGATGGCCCCGTCCTGGGATTCGAAGTACACCATCAACGCGAACCTGCCGATGAACTACTGGCCGGCCGACACCACCAACCTGTCCGAGTGTTACCTACCGGTCTTCGACATGATCAAAGACTTGACGGTGACCGGCGCCCGCACCGCTCAGGCGCAGTACGGCGCCGGGGGTTGGGTCACCCACCACAACACCGACGCGTGGCGCGGCTCGTCGGTGGTCGACGGTGCCCTGTGGGGGATGTGGCAAACCGGGGGCGCCTGGCTGGCCACCATGATCTGGGACCACTACCAGTTCACCGGAGACGTCGAGTTCCTGCGCGCCAACTACCCGGCCATGAAAGGCGCTGCCCAGTTCTTCCTCGACACGCTGGTCACCCACCCGACGCTCGGCTACCTGGTCACCAATCCGTCGAACTCGCCGGAGCTGCCTCATCACGCGAATGCCAGCGTGTGCGCGGGGCCGACGATGGACAACCAGATCCTGCGTGACCTCTTCAACGGCGTCGCACGGGCCGCCGAAGTCCTCAATGTGGATGCCAGCTACCGCACCCAGGTACTGGCTGCCCGGGACCGGCTGCCACCGACGCGGGTCGGGTCCCGCGGCAACATCCAGGAATGGCTCGCCGACTGGGTGGAGACCGAGCGGACTCACCGGCACGTTTCCCACCTGTACGGGCTGCACCCCAGCAACCAGATCACCAAACGCGGCACCCCGCAACTGCACCAGGCCGCACGTCAAACCCTGGAACTGCGGGGCGACGACGGCACCGGCTGGTCACTCGCCTGGAAGATCAACTACTGGGCTCGACTGGAAGACGCCGCCCGCGCCCATAAGCTCCTCGGCGACCTGGTACGCACCGACCGGCTCGCACCGAACATGTTCGACCTGCACCCGCCTTTCCAGATCGACGGCAACTTCGGCGCTACCTCCGGCATCGCCGAAATGCTGCTGCAAAGCCACAACAGCGAACTACACCTACTACCCGCCCTACCGTCCGCCTGGCCGACCGGGCAGGTTGCCGGGCTCCGGGGCCGCGGCGGATACACCGTCGGCGCCGCTTGGAGCAGCAGCCGGACCGAGCTCGTCGTCACTCCCGACCGCACCGGGCCCGTCCGCGTTCGCAGCCGGATCTTCGCCGGCACCTTCGAACTGCGCGACGAGACGAGCGGCGCCGCCGTCCAGCCGACGCGGATCGAGGCCGATCTCGTCGAGTTCGCCGGCCAGGCCGGCCACACCTACCGCGCGTCCGGGGTCATGTCGGGGCCGGTCGAGGCCGGTGTGCACTACCGGCTCGTGGCCCAGCACAGCGGCAAGGCCGCCGACATCAACGGTGCGTCCACCGCCGCCGGTGCGTCGCTCATCCAGTGGCAGGCCGGCAGCGGACAGAACCAGCAGTTCGAGTTTCTGCCGGCGGACGGCGGCCACTTCCGGATCAGGGCGCGGCACAGCGGTCTGTTCCTGCAGGTCGCCAGCAACAGCACTGGCGCCGACATCACCCAGCAACCCGACACCCCCAACGCCGCCAGCCAGCAATGGCGGGTGGACGACCAGGGCGGCGGGGTGGCCAGACTGATCAACCGGCAAAGCGGTCTGGCGATGGACGTTTGGCAGGCCTCGACCGCCGACGGTGGCCGCATCTCCCAGTGGACACCCGGCACGGGCGCCAACCAGCGATTCCAGCTTCAACGAATCTAGCTCGCGAAAGGAGTCACGTGATGACAGGCCGTCGATCAATTCTCGGATTTTCCGCAGTAGTGGCACTGATCGTCCTGGCAGCGGGTGGCGCGGCGCAGGGCGGCGCTGTCGGCGGGCGCTCGTCACCTACCGATATCGTGGCAGCTGCGGCAACCGCCGGTTGCGGGAAGGCCCCGACACTGACGAGCGGCACGCATACGATCCAGAGTAGCGGTAAGAACCGATCCTTCATCCTGAGCATTCCCACCAACTACGACAACAACCGTCAATATCGGTTGATATTCGGGTTTCACTGGTGGGGTGGCACCGCCGAGGCGGTCGCCTCGGGCGGAAGTGATGGGGACGTCTACGCCCACTACGGACTGCGGCGCCTTGCGAACGACAGCGCGATCTTCGTCGCGCCGCAGGGCATCGGCAACGGCTGGGCCAACTCCGGCAGCGAAGACGTGACCTTCGTCGACGACATGATCCAACGGATCGACGCAGCCCTTTGCATCGACACGACGCAGCGCTTCTCCCTGGGCTTCAGCTACGGCGGCGCCATGAGCTACGCACTCGCATGTGCCCGACCGACGGTTTTCCGTGCGGTCGCGGCCATAGCCGCCCCCGGACCCATCAGCGGGTGCAGCGGCGGTACCCAGCCCTTCGCGTACATGGGTATCCACGGCATCGGCGACAACATCGGTGCCGGACGGGCGCTGCGGGACAGGTTCGTGAACAACAACGGCTGCACTCCCCAGAACCCGCCAGAGCCGGCCGCGGGTAGCCGTACCCACATCACCACCGCCTACACCGGGTGCCGGGAGGGGTACCCGGTTGTCTGGGCCGCCTTCGACGGAGGGCACCAGCAAGGCCCCGTGGACGGGTGCGCCGGCTGTGAGAGCGGCGCCAGGAGTTGGGTCAAGGACGAGGTGTGGAAGTTCTTCACGGGTGAGACGAACCCCAACCCGAACCCCACCGCCTTCCGGCTGCGGAGCGAGTCCGCGGGCCGGTGCCTGGACGTCAACGGCGCGAGCTCGGCCAACGGCGCCCAGATGATCGTCTGGGACTGCCACACCAACGCCAACCAGCAGTTCAGCCAGAGTGGACAGACCCTGCAGGTGTTGGGCAAGTGCCTCGACCTGCCCGCCAACGCCGCCGCTGGCACCCAGGTGCGCATCTGGGACTGCGGAGGAGGCACCAACCAGCAGTGGAACGTGAACAGCAACGGCACGATCGGCAACGCGCAGAACGGGCTGTGCCTGGACGTCAACGGCGCCGGCACCGCAAACGGCACCCCCGTGGTGGTCTGGAACTGCCACACCGGAACCAACCAGCGCTGGGCCCGAGCGTAGGCAGAGGCGTGCAGGCGGCTGTGGTAGCAGCGGCCGCCTGCACCCACCAAGTGTCAGGTAGCGGTGCAGGTCGCGCCGGGCGGTCGATACGGTGGAGTTCAGCCGGTCGGCTCGGTTCTACCGTTCTTCGGGTAGGTGGGCGCGTAACCAGGTCTCGGTCGTGGTGATGTGCATAAGGGCGGCCGCTTGGGCCTGGATGGCGTCCCCGGCGGCCAGTGCCAGGTAGATCGCCTCGTGTTCGCGCAATGTGTGCCCGGCGGCGTCTGCGTCGACCAGCCCGCGCCACACCCGGGCGCGTAGGGTCCGGCTGGAGATGCCTTCCAGGACCATCGTCAGCGTCTCGTTGCCGGTAGCGGCGACGACCGCGCGGTGGAAGGCCAGGTCGTGCTGGTTGAGTAGCTCCACGTCGTCGGCGGCGGCGCGCATGGCCTCCAGATGGCCCTTGACCTCGGCGAGCTGCAGTGCCGAGATGCGGGTGGCGGCGAGCCCGGTCGCGGCGGTCTCGAACAGCCGGCGCACCTCGGTGAGCTCCAGCATGGTGTCGCCCTGCAGCAGTTCGACCGCACCGCCGATGCCTTCCAGCAGCACCCGTGGTTGCAGGCTGGTGACGAAAGTACCGTTGCCCCGTCGCACTTCCAGCACCCGGGCCGCCACGAGTGCCCGTACCGCCTCCCGCATGATGTTGCGCCCCACACCCAGCTCGGCGGCGAGCTGCTGCTCCGGCGGAAGCTTGGTGCCAGGCGGGAGCTCGCCCGACTGGATCAACTCGCGAAGGCGTGTCATCGCCTTCTCGGTCAACGACATGTCGTGACCCCTTGGTGGTCTCCCGCACGGGAAGGGAGCGGGTTGAGATCGCCTGCGAGTCTAACCCTAGCAGGTGATCCCATGTCTGGAGCATGAAGCTTCGCTGATCTACAGGTGCGCTCTGTCATCACCCGTCGAAACCGGCCCCAGAGCGTATGTTTCCGGCTCGTGTCTAGACGGAGGCTACGAGTGAGGCTATAAAGACATCCCATGGCAGACGGTTCAGCCGGCGATGGAAGATCGCCGCGACGGACGGCGACACCGCGGCCGACCGGACCAGCGAGCGGACGAGGCAGATGGTCATGACCGAGGTGATCACGGCGGTCGACGCGGTCGACATCCGGTTTCCCACCTCCCGCGAGCTCGACGGCTCCGACGCGATGAACCCGGAACCTGACTACTCGGCGGCCTACGTGACGGTCCGCACGAGTACCGGGCAGGAAGGATTCGGGCTGGCTTTCACCGTGGGACGCGGCAACGACGTACAGGTGGCCGCGGTTCACGCGTTGGCCCCCCTTGTCGTCGGCCTGCCGATCGCGGACATCCTCGCCGACATGCGCGGGTTCTCGGAGACGATGACGGGCGACAGCCAGCTACGGTGGCTGGGCCCGAACAAGGGCGCCATCCACATGGCCGCCGGAGCGATCGTCAACGCGACCTGGGATCTGTACGCGCGCCGGGAGCGCAAGCCGCTGTGGCGGCTGCTGGCCGAGATGTCGCCGACGCAGCTCGTCAGCCTCATCGACTTCCGGTACCTACGGGACGCTCTCACTCCCGAAGAGGCGCTGGACATCCTCCAACGCGCCCAGCCGGGACGAGCGCAACGCCAGCGGCAACTGCTGGACAGCGGATACCCGGCGTACACCACCACACCGGGTTGGCTCGGCTATACCGACGACAAACTGGTCCGACTGTCGAAGGAGGCCGTCAACGACGGCTTCGACCTGATCAAGCTGAAGGTCGGCGCCGACAACGAAGCCGACGTACGACGGCTGGCCCTGGCCCGCGAGGCGGTGGGCTCCGAGGTCCGGATCGCCGTCGACGCCAATCAGGCGTGGGGGGTCGACCAGGCGGTCGCCTGGCTGGAGTCCCTCGCGCCGTACGACCCCTACTGGATCGAGGAACCGACCTCGCCGGACGACATACTCGGCCACGCCGCGATCCGCAGAGCGGTCGCACCGATCAAGGTCGCCACCGGCGAGCACTGTCACAACCAGGTCATGTTCAAACAGCTACTGCAAGCGGAGGCGATCGATGTCCTGCAGCTCGACGCCACCCGCGTCGCCGGGGTGAACGAGAACGTCGCGATCCTACTGCTCGCCGCCAAGTTCGGCGTGCCGGTCTGCCCGCACGCCGGCGGCGTCGGCCTGTGCGAGATGGTGCAGCACCTGGCAATGTTCGACTATGTCGCCGTCAGCGGCAGCACCGACGGCCGCGTGATCGAGTATGTCGACCACCTGCATCAGCACTTCGTCGACCCCGTCGTCATCCGGAACGGAAACTACGTGGCGCCACGGGCCCCCGGTATCGGCGCGCGCATGCGTCCCGAGTCGATCGCCGCATACCGCTTCTCGACCGGTCCGAAGTCCACACACGCACGCTGGTGGGTCGGCCGGTGACACGCTCTCGGGTCGGCCGGTGAACAGAAGCATCGGCGCGACAGGCAGCTGAGCTGTCGGCTGGCTGCTCCGCGAGCTGACGGCCGGCACCTTCGAAACCGTACGTTCGGGCATCTTCCAAACAGGAGCTGTGATGAACCGTAGCTCAATCGCCGCGACCGCGGCCGTCGTCATGTCCGTCGTGGCACTCGGCGGATGCGCTGGCGGCGAGAACTCCACCGGTGCCGACGGCAGCGCCGCGGTGGTCGGTGTCGACTACCCGCGGTCGGACACCGACTTCTGGAACTCCTACATCAAGTACACCCCGCAGTTCGCCACCGAGCTGGGGTTGGACCTGAAGACGACCAACTCGCAGAACGATGTCGCGAAGCTGACCTCCAACGTGCAGTCGTTCATCAGCCAGGGCGTCCAGGGCATCGCCATGGCACCGCAGGACACCGCCGCGATCGCCCCGGCGCTGCAGACTCTGGCCAGCAAGAAGATCCCGGCGGTGACCATCGACACCCGCCCCGACCAGGGTGAGGTGTTCATGGTCGTACGCGCGGACAACCGCGCCTACGGCGAGAAGGCGTGCCAGTTCCTCGGCACCAAGCTCAAGGGCGCCGGCAAGGTCGTCATGCTCCAGGGCGACCTTGCCTCCATCAACGGGCGTGACCGCACCGAGGCGTTCAGCGAGTGCATGAAGAAGAACTACCCGGGGATCACGGTCTTCGGCGAGGCGACGAACTGGGACGGCGCGATCGCCTCGCAGAAGCTGCAGATCCGGCTCACCGAGCACCCCGACATCAAGGGCGTCTACATGCAGTCCAGCTTCGCGCTGGCCGGGACGCTTCAGCTACTGAAGCAGCGCGACCTGCTCACCGCGCCGGACGACCCGAAGCACGTCTTCGTCGTCTCCAATGACGGCATTCCGAAGGAGCTGCAGGACATCGCCGCCGGCAACATCGACGCCACCGTCTCACAGCCGGCCGACCTCTACGCCAAGTACGCGCTCTACTACCTCAAGGCGGCCATCGAAGGAAAGACGTTCCAGCCGGGCCCGACCGACCACGAGAGCACCATCATCCAGGTACGCGACGGAGTGCTCGAAGACCAGCTTTCCGCACCGCTGGTGACCCTCGACGGCGGAACCTACGGCGGCGTACCGAGCCTCAAGCCTGACGACAAGTCCCTCTGGGGCAACAACATCGGCTGACCGGCCCCGGAGGAGAAACCGGCACATGAGCGGCAACGAGAAGTCATCGACGCACTCGTCATCCGCCCAGAACGGCCACGGGCGGACCCGGTCGGGCCCGCCCGTGGCGGAGGCGACCGACATCACCAAACGGTACGGGCCGACGGTGGCACTCGACCAGGCGCGGATCACCGTACGTAGCGGCGAGACGCACGCACTGGTCGGCCGGAACGGGGCCGGCAAGTCCACCCTCGTCTCGATCCTGACCGGCTTGCAGCCCGCCGACTCCGGAGAGATCCGGTTCTCCGGGCAGGCGGCACCACGCCTGTCCGACCGGGACGGCTGGCGGCAGCGGGTCGCCTGTGTCTACCAGAAGTCGACCATCATCCCCCAGCTGACCGTGGCCGAAAACCTCCTGCTCAACCGGTACGACAGGGGTCGCAGCGGGCTGATCAGCTGGCGTTCGCTGCGCCGCCGGGCGCGGGACCTGCTCGCCGTCTGGTCCGTCGACGTGGACGTCGATGCCAGGGCCAAGGATCTCAGCGTCGAGCAGCGGCAGTTCGTCGAGATCGCCCGGGCCCTGTCGTTCGGTGCCCGGTTCATCATCCTCGACGAGCCGACCGCCCAACTGGACGCCGGCGCGATCGCCCGGCTGTTCGACCACATCCGCGACCTGCAGACCCAGGGCGTCACCTTCCTGTTCATCAGCCACCACCTACAGGAGATCTACGAGATCTGCGACATGGTGACCGTGTTCCGCGACGCCCGCCACATCGTCACCGCCCCGGTCGCCGAGCTGCCGCGCGACGAACTCGTCGCCGCGATGACCGGCGAAGCCACCACACTCGAGGCCCCGCGCTCCCGGCAGGCGCCAGCCGGGCACGCCGACGTGGTCCTCGACGTGGCCGCCCTGTCCCTCGACGGCGTGTTCGAGGACGTGTCGTTCCAGGTCCGGTCCGGCGAGATCGTCGGCCTCGCCGGCTCCGGCGGCAGCGGACGGACCGAGGTGGCCGAAACCATTGTCGGACTCCGCGCGCCGCAGGCCGGGACCGTCACGGTCGGCGGTCGGCACCCGCGCCCCGGCCACGTCGGTGCCGCCCTGGCCAGCGGCGTGGGATTCGTCCCCCAGGACCGCCACCACCAGGGCCTGGTCGCCGGCATGTCGATTGCGGACAACGCCACCATGACCATCCCGGAGCGACTCGGCTCAGCCGGCTTCCTCAGCACCCGCCGGCGGGACGCCGTCGCCACCACCCTGATCGACGACCTGGCCATCAAGACGCCCGGACCCGACCTGCCCGTCTCCGGACTCTCCGGCGGCAACCAGCAGAAGGTCGTCATGGCACGTGCACTCGCCAATGACCCCCGAGTGCTCGTCCTCATCACCCCCACGGCGGGCGTGGACGTACGGTCCAAAGAGTTTCTCCTCGACAAGGTCGACGAGGTCGCCGGCACCGGCACCGGGGTCGTCGTCGCCTCCGACGAACTCGACGACCTGCGCATCTGCGATCGCATCCTGGTGATGGTCCAGGGCCGCATCGTCGCCGACATGCCCAGCGGCTGGCGTGACCACGACCTCGTTGCCGCAATGGAAGGACTGACCGTCGATGCCTCAGACCCTGACCTCGGCTGACACCGCCGCCGACGGCACCGCCGGCACGGCCGGCCCGGTCCCTCGCCGTCCGCTCGGCAAGCTGGCCGTCGCCCGGCTGCGGGACCTCGCGCTGGTACCGGCGATCGTGCTCATCGCCATCGTCGGGCAGATCGTCAACCCTGTCTTCCTCAAGCCCGACAATCTGATCAACATTGTCCAGACCATGTCGGAGATCGCGCTGCTCGTCCTGGCCCAGACCATCGTCCTGGTCGCCGGCAAGATGGATCTGTCGCTGGAATCCACCTTCGGCCTCGCCCCGGGAGTGGCCGCATGGATGACCGTCGCCGTCGGCACCGGCCATGGCATCGGGCTCGTACCCGGCGCCTGGAGCATCCCGATCACCCTGGCGGTCGGCGCGCTCATCGGCGTCGCCAATGCCGCGCTGATCGTCCGGTTCGGCCTGCACGGCTTCATCGTCACTCTCGGGATGCTCATCGTGCTGCGCGGCCTGCTCACCGGTATCTCCGGCGGCCAGACGTTCTTCAACCTCCCCGCGTCGATGATGTACCTCGGCACCGCCATGTGGTTCGGCGTTCCCGCATCCATCTGGCTCTGTGTCGCCCTGTTCGCGGCCGGGATCATCCTGCTCGGCTACACCGGTTTCGGACGATCCCTCTACGCCATCGGCGGCAACGTCGACGCGGCCAAGGCGGCTGGCATCCGCACCGACCGCGTCCTCTGGATCGCCCTCGTCGGTGCCAGCGTCCTTGCGGCCCTGGGCGGCCTCATGCTCTCCGGCCGCCTCGCCTCCGTCGCCGCGTCCCAGGGCAACGGTGCGATCTTCACCGTCTTCGCCGCGGCGGTCATCGGGGGCGTCAGCCTGAATGGCGGCAAGGGCACGATGTTCGGCGCGTTCACCGGCATCCTGCTGCTTTTCATGATCCAGAACGTGCTGACGCTCGCCGGTGTCCCGGCACAGTGGATCGGCGCGCTCAACGGCGCGATCATCCTCATCGCGCTCGTCGTTTCCCGAATCACCGGAGGCAAGGCGCAGGAGTGAACCTTTTTCAACCTGGACCGCGCGGCGCTCACGCGCCGCGTCCGAACTTGCGGTCTGCCGGACGCAAGGGGGATCGGGAAAGGTTCAGTGAGCCTTTTCAACCTCAGAGACGAAGGTTCTGAGGTCGGTGAGGACCGGGTGAGGGCTGCTCGTGTCAGACTTCGCGGGTGCAGGTGAACGAGTTCTGGTCGCTGGTCGAGAGGGCCCGCGAGGACGTGCTCGGCGACGGCGGGGATTGGCCGTCAGGCTCGGTGATTGGTAGAGCGCTGGCGGCGAGGCTGGCGCAGTTGCCGGCGGAGCGCATCGTGGAGTTCTACCACTGCTACGAGCGGGTAGCCGCACGTGCGCATCAGTGGGGCTTGTGCGCGGCGGCGTTCGTGATCTGGGGGTACATCTCCGATGACACGTTCAGTGACTTCAAGGCCGGACTGGTCGGCTTGGGGCGCAAGGCGTTCGAGCAGGCGGTAGCCGATGCGGATGCATTGGCGGAGCACCCGATGGTGCAAGCAATCGCCGCTGGCCACGCCGACCGATTCGCGCTAGCGGCCGGAGAGATCCAGTTCGCGGCGTCGAGTGCGTTCGAGCAGCACAGCGATGATGCCGACGGGTTTTGGGAGGCGTTGGAAGCCCAGCCCGACGAGCCTGGTGACGGGGAAGAACCCTCGGCTGAGGATCAGTGGTCGGGGTGGTTCGGCAGCGCCGACGATGCTGCCCAGATTCCCCTGCGGCTGCCCCGCCTACTCGCCCTGTTCCCCGAGCGCGGACGCGGCGAGCGCTGACCCATGAGGGTCTTCCATCGCGATTATGCTGGTCACGATTGGTACAGCAGGCCCGGAGATCGATAAGGGCGAGGCTCCAGGTGAGACAGCAGTCGACCAAGATCCGATGCCCCAACACGGGAGCCTCGCCTGTGCTGTCTTACCCCGCCACGATCCCGCTGTCCAGTCGAACCCTGAACCCACCTCGCAGACCGTATTCGCACCCGCCGCCGGCGGCATCGCTCGCGGTGGCGGCGCCTCGACCCCGGCCGGCAAGCCCTGCTCACCCTTGCTCACCTGCGCAACGGCGACACCTACGCCCGCCTCGCCGCCGGGTTCGGCATCGGCGTCACCACTGCCTGGCGCTACGTCCGCGAAGCCGTCGACCTGCTCGCCGCAGCCGCCGACGACCTGGCCACCGCCATGGACCGTATCCGCGGCCGGGCATCACGCGTGGGGTAAGCCGCCGTGTCGATCGCGCCTCCTGGCCACCGCGGACATCAGGACCAGCGGCGGCGTCTGCCCGACAACGGCGGTCAGGTAGTTCCGGCCTTGCCCACGCTCGCGTTGAAACCGGGCAGTTTGATCCCGAGCGCGGCCGGCAGTTTGTTACGGCTGGTCACGCGGAGCTTCCGGTAGACCTTGGTCAGGTGCTGCTCGACGGTGCTGACGGTGATGTAGAGGCGACCGGCGATCTCACGGTTGCTGTATCCCTGCACGGCCAACGTCGCCACCCGCAGTTCCGCCTCGCTGAGCTCGTCGGTCCCGTCGGTGTCGGCGGCTGTCACCCGGTACGGCACCACGGTCGCGCCGTTCGGCCCGACTGGGCCGTCCGACGGGAGGGTCGTGGAGGCCACCACCGCCACCCGCTCGCGCACGGCCGTCCGCTTGGGCGCGACCGGCACCAGGTGCGACGATCCCGGTCTACGCACCCGACGGTTGTTGAAGGTGGCCTGGACAGGCGGCACGGGGACCGAGTAGCCGAGTCGCGCGACCTGGTGGTACAGGGCCTTCCGTTCCTCGCCGGTGAGGGACGCCGCCAGGCCCGCCCGCACCTGCGGATGCCGGAAGGTGCCGTGGTCGAGCAGCCCAGCGCGGTCCAGCAGGAGCACCGCGCGCGTCGCGAGCCCGTCGGCCACGCCGAGCAGTCGGCCCAGCAGCTCGGACGGGAGCCGGGTGCCGAATACGGCCAGTGCCCGGGCCGCCGAGACAACGGTCGGCTCGAGTCCGTGGAAAATGCTCAGGACCGCCTCGCCGAACGCGTCGCCGACAATCGGGGAGCCCGACGACCCGGCGTCCTCGATCGCCGCCCGCAGCAGCAGCGGGCTGCCACCGGTGAGCGCGTGGTATTCGTCGGCGAGTTGGCCGAAGCGCGGATTGCCGTGCTGATTCAGGACCCGGGCGACTCCGTTGCGGGTGAACGGCTCCACGTGCATCCGTCGGCAGTACGGGTGGTGCAGCAACTCCGCGCGATCCGCGCAGTCACTGGGAGCCATCCTGAGGCTCTCCGTCATAACCACCATCACCCGCGCCCCGCGCAGGCGTCGTACGAGCATCGACAGCCAGCGCCGCGACGGCGCATCGGCGTGTTCGAGGTCGTCGATGGTGATCACCAGTGGCGTCCGCTCGGCAAGTTCCAGCAGGGTCTGGCCGAGCCCCCGCAGCACCCAACCCTTCTCCCGGGCGGCCTCCGGGGACTGGTCGTGCCACCGGAGCAACGACGCGTCGTTGAGCTGGGTCGCCAGAGGCTCCACGGTTCCGCGTCGCGGGTACGTACCGCGGGCCAACTGGTCGACCACTCCCAACGACAGCGGCTGCTCGGCACGTGCGGCGACGGCCGTAAGAACCAGTGCACCCGAATTCGCGGCCTGATCGGCGAACGCGTGCAGCAGTTCGGTCTTGCCTCCTGCCACCGATCCGCTGATCAGCGTCGCGCTGCCCATACCCTCCACAGCTGCGGCCAGGCGTAGGTTCAGCATCCGCATCTGCTGCGTACGCTCGACCAGCTCCGCTGCACCAACGGTCATGAAGGCTCACCTCCCCCGTGGCGGCCATACGGCCGTCGGCCCTGTCCCCCCGGCGAGACAGGGCGGAACCAGAAAATCCCAGATCTCCACCGTTCACAAGGCGCGGCGGCTGTTCCGAACGATCTCGAACACGCCGTTCCGATCGAGACAAGGCCACCGGCCCGCGCGGGTGAGGAGGATTCCTGGTCATGGCATCGACGAGTACCCCGCCGGACGGCGCGGTCCTTCCTCGGTCGAGGACGCGTTCCGGCTCGCCGGCGCGGTCGTCACCACCACCGCAGTAGGGCGAGTCCCGCTGCCATGCCTCCGCCGAACCCGGCGAGAAGGACAACGTCGTCAGAGCGAATGGCTCCGGACCGCGCCGCCATGTCCAATGTGATGGGGACCGACGCGGCACCGGTATTGCCGTACTCGCCGACCGTCGTGTGCATCCGCGCTGCCGGCAGGTTCAGTTGGCGTTCGAGGTCGGCCAACATGTGTACGTTGGCCTGGTGCGGCACGAGATGCGACACCTCGGCGCCGGCAACTCCGGAGTCCAGCAGGAAGGCGTTCACGGCGGGCGGCACCTGCGCGACGACGAATTCGCGTACCGCGCGACCGTCCATCGCGAAGTAGTGCAACCCGCCGTCGATCGTCTGTGGAGAGGTCGGGAGTCGACTGCCCCCGGCGGGTACCCGGATGAGGTCGGCGGTCGAGCCGAAGGTGAGCAGCCGAGTGGCCAGCACGCCGCCGGCCGGTACGGGCCCGAGCACCACGGCACCCGCGCCGTCGCCGAAGAGGATCGCGGTCCGTCGGTCCGTCGGGTCGAGGATCCGGGAGTAGATGTCGGCGCCGACCACGAGTGCGTAGCCCCCGGAGGCCAGTAGCGACCGCTGCGCGACGGCAAGGGCGAAGACAAACCCGCTGCACACCGCGTTCAGATCGAAGGCGGCCGCGGCGGGAGTGGTGCCCAACCGGCCAGCGACCGTGGACGCGGTAGGGGGCTGCGGGCTGTCCGGGGTCGACGTCGCCACCACCACCATCGAAAGCGCCGTTGCGGGGATACCGGCCTGCTCCAGAGCCGCACGCCCGGCGACCACAGCGAGGTCGGAGGTGGCTTCCCACGACTGCGCCCAACGACGGCTGCCGATTCCGGTCTTTCGCCGGATCCACGCGCCGTCCACGCCGGCGCGGGTCGCTACCTCCTCGTTGCTCACCACGTTGTCGGGGAGGCAGGAACCCGTACCGATGATCCCGATCCCCGCCCCCGGCAGCGGCTCGGCGTCCGGCCACGCCTCCAAATCCGGTCGCGACGGGTCCGGCGACTCGCGACACTGACACTCCCAGTTCGCCGCGAGCTCATCCGGCATCGACCAGGAGGCGACCGCGCAGCCACGCCGGCAATGCTTGCCGTCGTCGGCACCACCATCGCCGGTGGCCTCTTCGCGCCGTCCAGAATTCGACCGTTGTATTCGTGTCATCGGGTCCCCTTCATCACCGGCAGCGCCGGGTCCTGCCCACATTGCCGTATACGCCGTGCGATGACTTGCGATGCGATCCGGTACGGCCCCGGTGCCGCACGCCGCCACACCATAGAGCTATTGGGCAATTCCCCCCGACATCTTGCGGGAGAGCCCAGGTTCAGCACACCCGTAGATAGGAGTGGTCCTCTCTCCGAATAGGGGTTTCCGGCGCAACGCGATCAGGGGTGCCGGTAGGGGTGCCTAGGGGTTACTCAGGGGCTGACGGTCGTACCGGGCTGTCGCTAGGGTGGCCGCAGACCGATTGGCGCAGCACGGCCGGTGCGGTTGTTCATTCGGCCCGGCAGTCTGTTGCCGGCCGGAAAACATCTCGGACGATTCCTTCGCGGAGCGGTGGCACACGTGGACAACATGGCTGAAATCCTCGAAGCGATCGTCACGGGCGAACGGAAAGCGCTTGGCGCTCTTCCCGTTCCCGAGTTCTACCGAGGCGTTACCGTGCACGCCGACGAGGTCGAGATGTTCGCCGGAATGCCGACGCGCCAGAAGGATCCCCGGCGGAGCCTCCACCTCGACCACATACGGACACCCGAGGTCGGGCCGGGCGAGGCGCTGATCGCGGTCATGGCCAGCTCGATCAATTTCAACACGGTGTGGTCGGCGATTTTCGAACCACGGCCGACGTTCGCGTTCCTCAAACGGTACGGCCAGACGTCGGCCTCGGCCGGACGGCACGACCAGCCGTTCCACGTCGTCGGCTCCGACCTCTCCGGCGTCGTGCTGCGCGTCGGTCCCGGGGTCAACGCTTGGCGGCCGGGGGACGAGGTGGTCGCACACTGCCTCGATGTGGAATTGGAGCGCCCGGACGGGCACGACGACAGCATGCTCGACCCGCAGCAGCGGATCTGGGGATTCGAGACCAACTATGGCGGGTTGGCCGAGCTGGCGCTGGTCAAGGCCAACCAGCTCATGCACAAGGCGGACCACCTCACCTGGGAGGAGGCGGCCTCCCCCGGCCTGGTGAACTCGACCGCTTACCGGCAGCTCGTGTCCCGCAACGGCGCCTGCATGAAGCAGGGCGACGTCGTGCTGATCTGGGGCGCCTCGGGCGGACTCGGTTCCTTCGCGACCCAGCTGGTGCTGCGCGGTGGCGGAATCCCGGTGTGTGTGGTCTCCAGTGCTGCCAAGGCCAACGTCTGCCGGGCGATGGGCGCCGAGCTCATCATCGACCGCGCCGCCGAGGACTACCGGTTCTGGGCCGACGAGGACACCCAGAATCCGAAGGAGTGGAAGCGGTTCGGCACCCGAATCCGCGAGCTCACCGGCGGTGAGGACCCGGATATCGTCTTCGAGCACCCGGGGCGTGAGACCTTCGGTGCCAGCGTCTACGTCGCCCGTCGTGGCGGCACCATCATCACCTGCGCCTCCACCAGCGGGTACAACCACCAGTACGACAACAGGTACCTGTGGATGAGCCTCAAGCGCATCGTCGGCACCCACTTCGCCAACTACCGCGAGGCGTGGGAGGCCAACCGCCTCATCATGAAGGGTCGGATCCACCCGACGCTGTCCGTCGTGTACCCGTTGGAACGCTCGGGCCAGGCCACCTACGACCTCCACCGCAATCTGCACCAGGGCAAGGTGGGCGTCCGGTGCCTGGCCCCACAGGAGGGCCTGGGCGTGCGGAACCCCGAGATGCGGGCCCGACACCTCGACGACATCAACCGGTTCCGCCTCGACTGACGAGGACTGGTCGGCAGCGCGTACCCGGTCGCAGGTCGTGGCGTCGCTGGCGGCCAGGGACGTCCAACCCGGCCCGCGCGGCTTACCGTGCCCCCGCACCAACCGGGATCCGCTCCGCAACTCACATGTGCAGGCCACCGTTGACGGCATAGACCTGTCCGGTGATGTAGGCCGACTCCGGGTCGGCGAGGAACTCCACCACCCGTGCCACCTCGTCCGGATCACCGAGACGTCCCACCGGGATCCTGCCGACGATCCGCTGCAGGGCGGCGTCCGGTACGGCGGCTGTCATGTCGGTGGCAATGAACCCCGGGGTCACGGCGTTCACCGTGATCCCCTTGGCCGCTGTCTCCTGGGCGAGACTCATCGTGAACCCGAACATCCCTGACTTCGCCGCGGCGTAGTTCGCCTGCCCGAACCCGCCGGTCGAGCCGATGATCGAGCTGATGTTCACGATACGGCCGGACCCACGGGCCAACATGTGCGGCAGGCTGGCCCGGGAGAGGTAGAACGCGCCGGAGAGGTTCACGGTGATCACCCTGTCCCAGTCCGGCGCCTCCATCTTGCGTACGGTCCGGTCGACCGTGATCCCGGCGTTGTTGACCAGGATGTCCAACCGACCGTGCCGTTCGAGGACCTCGTCCACGACACGTACGCAGTCGTCGTTGATTCCCACGTTGCCCTG
This sequence comes from Plantactinospora sp. ZYX-F-223, assembly GCF_039649625.1. NCBI lineage: Bacteria > Bacillati > Actinomycetota > Actinomycetes > Micromonosporales > Micromonosporaceae > Plantactinospora > Plantactinospora sp. ZYX-F-223. The sequence continues at coordinate 40,444 of NZ_JBDJAV010000048.1, forward strand.
GTGGACACTCACGTCGCGGTCGGCGTACAGGTCAAGGAAGCGCCCGGCGGCGTCCTTGTCCTGCCAGTAGCCGGCCGCGACCCGCACCCCACGCTCGATCAGCCGAAGGCAGATGGCGTGGCCGATGCCACGGATCCCGCCGGTGACGAGGGCCACCTGACCATTCATGTCTCCCATTACCGCGTTTCCTTTGCTGCTCGTGACGGGAACCAACGCGCCGGCACCAAAACGTGTTCAGTACCCGAACTCCTCGCCGATCAGGTCCATCAGCTCGTCCGCGGTCGCTGCGTCGAGGTCACGCTCCACCTGCGCGTCGACCGCCTCCAGCTTCGTCAGCAGCGTCCGGAGCCGGCCGGCCAGGACGCCCCGGTCACCGTCCACGGCGGTCATTTCCGCGACGGATGTCTCCAGCGCGTGCAACGCCGTCAGCGCCGCATTTCCACCCGTGGCCGGGCCGAGCGCCAGCTGGGCGGCGAGATGTCCGGCCAAGGCCAGCGGCGTGGGCTGGTCGAAGATCAGAGTCGCCGGTAGCCGTACGCCGGTCATCACGCTGAGGCGGTTACGCAGTTCCACCGCCATGAGCGAGTCGAAGCCGAGGCTCTTGAACGCCTTGCCCGTGGGTACCGAGCCGATCGACGGCAGGCCCGCGGCGGACGCCGCCTCCGCCCGTACCAGATCGACCAGAACCTGATCGCGCTCGGCCTCGGGCATCCGACGTAGGCGGTCGAGCAGTTCCGGCCCGCCCGCGTCACCGCCGCCGCCGTCGCGCGGCGTTGGTGCCGGCGGGACCAGGCCGCGCAGCATCGCCGGTGGTACGGCGCCGGAGGCGCGGAAGGCACGGGCGTCGAACCGGAACGGCAGCACGACCCCGGCACCGACGGCGCCGGCCGCGTCGAACAGGTCCAGCCCGTCCGTCGCCCCGAGCCGCACGAATCCGGCACGGGCGATCCGCTTGATGTCGGTCTCGGCGAGCTTCGCGGTCATGCCGCCGCTGTTCTCCCAGGGGCCCCAGCCGAGCGCGAGCGCCGGTCTGCCCGCCGCCCGGCGCCGTTGGCACAGCGCGTCGACGAACGCGTTCGCCGCCGCGTAGTTGGCCTGCCCGGCGCCTCCCAGGGTCCCGGCCAGCGACGAGAACACCACGAAGGCGGCGAGGTCGAGATGGGCGGTGAGCTGGTCCAGGTGTACGGTCGCGTCGACCTTCGCCCGCAGTACCCGATCGATCTGGTCGTCGGTGAGGGAGCCGACCAACCCGTCGTCCACGACGCCGGCGGCGTGCACGACCGCGGAGAGCGGGTGGCCGGCGGGTGCCTCGGTCAGCGTCTTGCGCAACGCGGACCGGTCGGCCACGTCGCACTTCACGGTACGCACGTGGGCACCCATTTCCACCAGCGCGTCCTCCAGCTCGCGCGCTGCGGGGGCGTCCGCACCCCGGCGGCTGGCCAGGATCAGGTGCCGCACCCCGTGCTCGGCGACCAGGTGCCGGGCCACCAGGCCACCGAGCATGCCGGAGGCGCCGGTGACAAGTACCGTCCCGGTGCCCAGCCACCCGGCCGCGGCCCGTTCGGACGCGGCGGTCCGGACCAGACGGGGTACCAGGAGTTCACCGTCGCGGATCGCGACCTGTGGTTCGTCGCCGGCGCGCAGCATCGCCACCGCGCCGGGCAGGGCCCGGACGGCGCTGGGATCGTCGTCGAGGTCGATCAGACCCAGCCGGCCCGGGTTCTCCAACTGCGCCGAGCGGGCCAGACCCCACACGGCGGCGTGTGCCATGTCGCGTACGCCCTCGCCGTCACGGGCCTCGACCGCCCGCCGGGTGCAGAGCACCAGGTATGACTCGGTCAGCCGGTCGTCGTCGAGCCATTCCCGGATCACGTCGCGGGCCCGGCGCACCGCCGCCCGCGTCGCCGATGCCTCGTCGGCTCCTGCCGCGTCGCCGCTGTCGCCGCCGTCGAGGCCGCATGCCACCACAACCACGTCGGGTACCGGTTCGGCCCGGTCGAGTTCGCCGCGCAGGGTGGCGAGGTCCGGGTAGATTCCAGCCGGCGGGGCGTCCGCACCGAGGTCGACTCCACCCGTGGCGGCCCACCGGCCCGCCCCGGTCACCGGCCCCGCCGCGGCGTGCGCCCAGGAGACGCCGAACAGCGTGACCGGCCGGCCGCCGAGACGCCTGACCTGGTCCCCGGAGAGCTTTCGCAGGGCCAGTTCCGCCACGGCCACGATCGGGCGACCGGCCGGGTCGGAGATCGACACCGAGACCGTGTCCGGCCCGACCTCGGTCAGCCGGATCCGCACCGACCTGGCCCCCCGGCGGTGGACGGAGACACCACGCCACACGAACGGCAACCGGGGGTCGCCCGCGCCGTCGTCGGTGACCGGTCGGAAGGCCAGGGTGTGCAGCGCGGCGTCGAGAAGGGCCGGGTGCAGGACGAATCCGTCGACCCCGCCGGCCGCCTCGGGCGGCAGGCTCGCTTCGCCGAACACCTCCGTGCCCCGACGCCACGCCGCCGTCAGGCCACGGAACGCCGTACCATAGCCGAACCCGGCCTCGGAGAACCGGTCGTAGCAGTCGGTCAGGTCGATCGGTTCCGCACCGGCCGGCGGCCACACCTCGACCACGGGCGGCGGTGGCGGGTCGTTCTCCGCCGCCACCACGCCCTCCGCGTACGACGTCCAGGTGTCGTCGGACCCGCTCCGCGCGTACACCGCCAGCGGGCGGCGACCGGACCCGTCCGGGCCTCCGACCAACACCTGCACCGGAACCCCGCCCCGCTCGGGCAGGACGAGCGGGCTCCGCACGACCAGCTCCTCCAGCACGCCGCAGCCCATCCGCTCACCGGCCGAGAGCGCGAGTTCGAGAAAGCCGGTGCCCGGGAACAGAACCGTGCCCAGTACGACGTGTCCGGAGAGCCAGCGCTGTACGGTCGTCGCCAGGCGGCCGGTGAACATTGCCTCGTCGCGACCGGCCGATTCGACCCACGCGCCCAGCAACGGGTGGCCGGTGTCCCGCAGTCCCACCGTGGCGGGATCGCCCCGGTCGGTCGCCACCGTGTCGGGCCAGTAATCGCGCCGCTGGAACGCGTACGACGGCAGGTCGACCCGGACCGCGCCGCTGCCGGCGAACACGGCCCGCCAGTCCACCGCAACGCCCCACAGGTGTACCGAGGTCACGGCGGTCAGCAGTGACTCCGCCTCCGGGCGCCCCCGGCGCAGCGCCGGTACGCAGACTGCCCGCGTACCGCCCGCGGCGAGGGTGTCCTGGGCCAGTGCGGCGAGCACCGCGTCCGGCCCCAACTCGACCAGGGTGCTGACGCCCTCGGCGGCCAGGGTGGCCACCCCGTCGGCGAAACGCACCGCCTCACGCGCGTGCCGCACCCAGTACCCGGGGGTGCGGATCTCGTCGGCGTCGGCGATGGCGCCGGTCACGTTGGACACCACCGGCATCCGTGGCCGCCCGATCGACAGCCCGGCGACGACCGTCGCGAACTCGGCGAGCATCGGCTCCATCAGCGACGAGTGGAAGGCGTGGCTGACGGTCAGCCGCCGGGTGCGGTACCCGGCGGCTGCCAGGTGTGCCTCCACCCGGGCCACCTGCTCGTCCGGTCCGGACAGTACGACCGAGGAGGGGCCGTTGACCGCCGCCACGCCCACCGCCGGCGCACCGTCCGGCACCTCGGCCAACGCGTGAACCGCGGTGGCCTCGTCGGCGTCGACCGCCAGCATCGCGCCGCCGCTGGGCAGGGCCTGCATCAACCGTCCCCGTGCGGCCACGAGCGCGCAGGCGTCAGGCAGCGAGAGCGCCCCGGCGACGTGCGCCGCCGAGATCTCGCCCACCGAGTGACCGAGCAGGTAGTCGGGGCGTACGCCCCACGACTCGACGAGCCGGTACAGGGCCACCTCCACGGCGAACAGGGCCGCCTGGGTGTAGCCGGTCCGGTTCAGCTCGTCGGCGGCCTCGGGATCTTCGGCCGCGAACACCACGTCGCGCAGCGGCCGGTCCAGGCTCTGGTCGAGGTACGCGCAGACAGCGTCGAACGCCGTGGCGAACACCGGGAACGTGTCGTACAGTTCCCGCCCCATGCCGGGCCGCTGCGCACCCTGACCGGAGAACAGCACCGCGAGCCTGCCGTCGCCGGCGGAACCGCGCAGGGTCACCGGCCCGGTCGCCTCGCCAGCCCCGGGGGTACCCGCTGGTGGCGTCGGACGAACCCCGGGCGACGCCGCCGCGGCCGGTGCGCCGGCGAGCACGGCCAGACCGGCCAACGCGTCCGCCCGGTCCCGGACCAGCACCGCCGCCCGCTCGCCGAGGGCGGCGCGGCTGGCGGCAAGCGAGTACCCGACGTCGCGCGTTTCCCAGTTCTGGTGCTCCTCCAGGTACGCCAACAGCCGCCCCGCCTGGGCCCGCATCCCGGCCTCGTCCGCCCCGCTGATCAGCCACGGCTGCACCGGCAGTACCGAGCCGTCGGCCACGGGCGGGGCCGGTACCGGCTCCGCCGGCTGCTCCAGGATCACGTGGGCGTTGGTCCCGCTGATGCCGAACGAGGACACCGCCGCCCGTCGCGGCCGGTCACGGTCCGGCCACTCCCGTGCCTCGACCAGCAGTTCGACCGCGCCGGACGTCCAGTCCACCTGGGGCGTCGGCTCGTCGACGTGCAGGGTGCGCGGCAGCAGCCCGTGCCGGATCGCCTGTACGACCTTGATGACGCCGCCGACCCCGGCCGCGGCCTGGGCATGACCGATGTTCGACTTGAGCGAGCCCAGCCACAACGGATCGTCGGCGGGCCGGTCCTGTCCGTACGTGGCGAGCACCGCCTGCGCCTCGATCGGATCGCCGAGCCGGGTACCGGTGCCGTGCGCCTCCACCAGGTCGACGTCGGCCGTGGCCAGCCCGGCGTTCGCGAGTGCCTGGCGGATCACCCGCTGCTGCGACGGCCCGCTGGGCGCGGTCAACCCGTTCGAGGCACCGTCCTGGTTGATCGCCGAGCCACGCAGTACCGCCAGTACGGGATGGTCGTTGCGTCGGGCGTCGGAGAGCCGCTCGATCAGCACCAGACCGGCCCCCTCCGACCAGCCCGTGCCGTCCGCCGCACCGGCGAACGCCTTGCACCGGCCGTCCGGCGCCAAGCCGCCTTGCTTGGCGAAGTCGTCGAACAGAAACGGGCTGGCCATGATGGCCACACCGCCGGCCAGGGCCAGGTCGCACTCCCCGTTGCGCAGCGACTGCGCCGCCGTGTGCAGCGCCACCAGCGACGAGGAGCACGCGGTGTCGATCGTGACCGCAGGACCTTCCAGGCCCAGCACGTACGACACCCGACCGGACACCACGCTGGTCGCCGCGCTGGTCACGCCGTACCCGGCGATGGTCTCCGAGCCACGCCCGAACAGCGCCGCGTAGCCCTGCGTGGAGGCGCCGACGAACACGCCGGTACGGCTGCCGCGCAGCGCGGTCGGATCGATGCCGGCCCGCTCCACGGCCTCCCAGGAGATCTCCAGCAGCAGCCGCTGCTGCGGGTCCATGGTCAGCGCCTCGCGCGGGGTGATGCCGAAGAAGGCGGCGTCGAACCCGGCCGCGTCGCGGACGAAGCCGCCCTGCTGTGGCGCCGGGTTCCCGGCTGCGCCAAGGGCACCGACCGGGATCTCCCAGCCACGGTCGGCGGGGAAGACCGAGATCTCGTCCCGCTCCTCGACCACCAGGTTCCACAGATCCTCCGGAGAGGTCACGCCACCCGGGTACCGGCAGGCCATGCCGACGATCACGAGCGGGTCACCGTCCACCGATGCCGCCGGTGTCGGCGCGGCCCTGTCCGGCTCCGCCGTACCGGGGTCGCCCACGAGTTCGGCGTACAGGAGCCGGGCCAGGTGGACAGGGCTCGGGTGGTCGAAGACCAGGCTCACCGGCAGCCGCAGGCCGGTGGCTGACGCCAGCCGGTTACGGAGCTCGACGGCGGTCAGCGAGTCGAACCCCAGGTCCTTGAAGGGCTTGGCGGTGTGGACCGAGTCGGCATCGGAGTGACCGAGCACCGCGGCCACGTGCTCGCGGATCAGTCGCAGCAGGATCCGGTTACGTTCGGTGTCGGTCAGCGCGGTCAGCCGCTGCCGCAGCGACCCGTCCCCGCCGCCGGACGCGGTGTTCGCCGCCCGCCGGACCGTCGGCCGTACCAGCGCGCGCAGCATCGGCGGCGGCACCGCCGTCTGGCCGGCGAGACCGGTCACGTCGAGCCGGATCGGGACGACCGCGGCCTCACCGGACCGGACGGCGTCGTCGAACAGCGCCAGTCCCTCGTCGCTCGCGATCGGAAGCACGCCGCCGCGCCGGTACCGCCGCATGTCGCGCTCGTCCAGGTGCTCGGACATCTCGCTGCGCTGCTCCCAGAAGCCCCAGGCCAGGGCGAGTCCGGTCTGGCCACGGGCACGTCGCCACTGGGCCAACGCGTCGAGCATCGTGTTGGCGGCGGCGTAGTTGCCCTGGCCCGGTGCGCCCATCGTGCCCGCCGCCGACGAGAACAACACGAACGCGGACAGTTCGAGATGGCTGGTCAGCTCGTGCAGGTTGAGCGCGCCGAGGACCTTCGGCCGGAACACCCGCTCGATCCGTTCCGGGGTCAGCGACTCGATCAGCCCGTCGTCGAGCGCCCCGGCGGTGTGTACGACACCGCGCAGCGGGGCGTCCGGCGGGATCGTGTCGAGCACCCGGGCGAGCGCCGTGCGGTCGGCCACGTCGCAGGCCTCGACGGCCACCCGGGCACCGGCGGCGGTCAGCTCCTCGACCAGCTCGGCGGCGCCCGGGGAGTCGAGTCCACGCCGGCTGGTGAGCACGAGGCTGGTGACCCCGTGCGCGGACACCAGATGCCGGGCGACCAACGAGCCGAGGGTGCCGGTTCCCCCGGTGACCAGGACCGTCGCCCCGGTTGGCCAGGGATCGGGCGGGAACGTCAGCACGGCTTTGCCGACCAGCCGCGCCTGGCTGAGCGCGCGGAACGCCTCGCGTGCCCGCCGGATGTCCCAGGTGGTCGCGGGTGGATGTCGCAGTACGCCCTGTCCGAAAAGTTCGACGATCGCCAGCAGCATCTCGTGGATACGGTCCGGCCCGGCCTCCGGTAGGTCGTACGCCTGGTACCGCACACCGGGGTACCGGGCGGCCACGGCGTCGGGATCACGCTTGTCGGTCTTGCCCATCTCCAGGAAGCGCCCGCCCCTGGGCAACAGCCGCAGACCCGCGTCGACGAACTCACCGGCCAGGCAGTCGAGCACGACGTCGACACCCCGGCCACCGGTGGACTCGCGGAAACGGTGCTCGAAATCGAGGGTACGGGAGTTCGCCAGGTGGTCGTCGGGCACGCCGTTGTCCCGCAGGACACCCCACTTCGGCGGGCTGGCCGTGCCGTACACGTCCGCGCCGAGGTGGCGTGCCAGCTGGACGGCCGCGGTGCCTACGCCGCCGGCCGCCGCATGGATCAGCACAGCCTCCCCGGCGTGCAAACCGGCCAGGTCGACCAGACCGTAGTACGCGGTGAGGTACGCGACCGGGACGGCGGCGGCCTGCGCGAACGACCAATCTGCCGGTATCCGGACGAGCAGCCGCTCGTCGGTGACCTCGACCGGACCGAACGTCTCGGCGCACAGGCCCATCACCCTGTCGCCCACGGTCAACCCGGTGACCTCCGGACCGGTCTCGGTGATCACCCCGGCCACCTCGCCACCGAGGCCGGTCAGCCCCGGTACCAGGTTCAGGGCCACCACGACGTCCTTGAAGTTGATCCCGGCGGCGTGGATGGCGACGCGTACCTGCCGCTTCCGCAACGGCTCGCGGGCCTGCGGGTACGGCACCAGGTCGAGGCCGTCGAGCGTGCCGGGCCGGGTACTCTCCAGGCGCCAGGTCGGCTCGTCCGTCGGGGGCAGCACCACCGCGTCCCGGTCCCAGCGGACCAGCCGTGGTACCAGCACCGTCCCGGCGCGGATGGCGGACTGTTCCTCTCCCCCGGCCAGCACCGCGCCGAGCGCCCCGGCGGTCTCGTCCCCGCCGTCGAGGTCGACCAGAACAAACCTGCCCGGATGCTCCGACTGCGCCGAACGCACCAGGCCCCACACCCCGGCGGCGGCGACATCCGGTAGGTCCTCGCCGGTCCGTACCGCCACCGCCCCCTCGGTCACCACGACGAGACGGGTATGGCCGCGCCGCTCGTCGGACAACCAGCTCTGAAGCACCGGCAGGATCGCCGGTACGGGCCCCCACGCCCGGTTGTCCGGGTCGCCGTCGTCGGGTTCGACCCGCGCGGGGACCGGGTACACGACCGCCTCGGGCATCCCGTCCGGGTCGGTGCGCCCCAGCAGCGCGTCCAACTCCGCCAGATCGGCCACCACGGTGCTGCCCGGCAGCGTGTCGGCCAGCCGTGACCCGGCCGTACCGAGGACCACGCAGCGCGGCGCGGTCCCGGTCCCGGCCGCCGGAGCCGGGCGCCAGTCCACCCGGTAGAGCAGGTCCCGCCGGGCGGCCAGCGGGCCGCTAACGCCCAGCGGGCGTACGACCAGCGCCTCGACGTCGGCGACCGGCACGCCGGTGCCGTCCATCAGGAGCAGCGTGAACGTGTCGCCGTGCCGGGTGATCCGCACCCGCAGCGCGGTGGCACCGGTGCCGTGCAACTCCACCCCGGTCCACGAGAACGGCAGCCGGACGTCGGTCTGGCCGGTACCCAGCACAAACATCGAGTGCAGCGCCGCGTCGAACAGCGCCGGGTGCAGGCGGAAACCCGCCGCCTCGGCGTGGTGCTCCTCGGGCAGCAGCACGTCGGCGTACACCTCGTTCTCGTGGCGCCACGCGGCGGCCAGACCACGGAACTGCGGTCCGTACTGGTAGCCGATCTCGTCGAGCCGGTCGTACAGGCCGCCGACATCGACCGCGACCGCCTGCGCGGGTGGCCACTGGGCGGGGACCGTGGTCGGGTCGCCCGACCGTCGTGGACCCACCGCCCCGGAGGCGTGCCGTACCCACACCAGGTCCATGCTCTCGTCGTCAGCCCGCGAGGACACACTCAGCGCCCGCAGGCCCGCCTCGTCGGGCGCCTCCACCCGCACCTGTACGACAACCGCGCCGCTTTTCGGCACGATCAGCGGCGTATGCAGAGTCAGCTCCTCGACCCGGCCGCTGCCGACCTGGTCGCCGGCGACGACCGCCAGCTCGACCAGCCCGGTGCCGGGAAACACGACCTGGCCGGAGAGGGCATGGCCGGACAGCCACGGGTGCGTACCGAGGCTGATCCGGCCGGTGAGCACCACCCCGTCACCGTCGGCCATCGGCACCAGCGCGCCGAGCAGCGAATGGTCCACCGAGGTGAGTCCGATCGCCGTCACGTCCCCGGGCGACGGCCTGGTACGGATCCAGTACCGGTCACGTTGGAACGGATAGGTGGGCAGGTCCACCTGACGGCCGCCTGCGGGCAGTACCGTCGACCAGTCCACCCCTATCCCGCCCGCGCCGGCCTGGCCCAACGCGGTGAGCATCCGGTCCGGACCGCCCTCACCCCGACGCAGGGTGCCGGACACCGACGCGTCGACGTCGCCTTCCTCGGTGGTCTCCTGCACCGCCCCGGTCAGTACCGGATGAGCGCTGACCTCGATGAACAGCCGGTGTTCGGCGGCGAGCAGAGCCCGTACCGCCGGCTCGAAGGCCACCGGCTCGCGCATGTTGCGGTACCAGTACCCGGCGTCCAGTCCCACGGTGTCCAGCCGGCTGCCGGTGACGGTGGAGTAGAACGGGATCGATCCGGTGCGCGGTGTGACCGGGGCCAGCTCGGCGAGCAACCGGGCGCGCATCGCGTCCACGTGTGCCGAGTGTCCGGCGGTGTCCACGCCCGGGATCCGCCGTGCCCGGATGCCGTCGGCCGCACACCGGGCGACGAACTCGTCGCACGCGTCCGGGTCGCCCGCGACCGAGCACATGCCCGGGCTGTTGACCGCCGCCAGCGACAGCCGTCCCGTCCAGTTCGCGAGCAGGCGCCTGACCTCGCCGGCCGGCAGCATCACGCTGGCCATCGCACCCCGTCCGGCGAGAGCGAGCCAGGCACGGCTACGCAGGGCCACCACCCGCGCCGCGTCCGCCAGGGACAGTCCGCCGGCGACGTACGCGGCCGCGATCTCGCCCTGGGAGTGGCCGACCACGGCGGCCGGGCGTACGCCGTGCGAGCCCCAGAGGGCGGCCAGCGACACCATCATGGTGAACAGGACCGGCTGGACGACGTCGACCCGCTCCAGCGGCGCCGCGGCCGGGTCACCACGCAGCACGTCCAGGACGGACCAGTCGACGAACCGCTCGATCGCGCTGGCGCACTCCTGAGCGGTCTCGGCGAAGACGGCCGACGACTCGAGTAGTTCCCGGCCCATGCCGGGCCACTGCGGACCCTGACCGGGGAAGACGAACGCCACCCGGCCGGGAACGGCCACGGCCCGGAGCACGTCCGGTGCCGGACGGTCGTCGGCGAGCGCGTCCAGGCTCGCGAGGAAGTCGTCGGAATCGCCACCCAGCAGGACCGCACGATGCTCGAACCGGGTCCGGGTGTCGGCCAGCGACTGGGCCACGTCGGCCGTGCCCAGGTCCGGTCGCTCCCGCAGGTGCGCCGACAACCGGCGGGCCTGCTCGCGCAGCGCCGGCTCGGTACGGGCGGCGAGCAGCCACGGTACCCGGACCGGCGGCTCCGGCCGTGGCGCCGGAGCGGCGGTCCCGGCCGGTTCGGGGGTGTGTTCCAGAATCACGTGTGCGTTGGTGCCGCTGATGCCGAACGACGACACGGCGGCGCGGCGGGCCCGGTCGGCGTCCGGCCACGGTCGCGCCTCGGTCAACAACTCGACCGCGCCGCTGGACCAGTCGATGAACGGCGACCTCTCGGCCGCGTGCAACGTCTTCGGCAGGACCCCGTGGCGCATCGCCATCACCATCTTGATGACACCACCGACGCCCGCGGCGGCCTGGCTGTGGCCGATGTTCGACTTGAGCGACCCCAGCCACAGCGGCTGGTCCGTCGGCCGGGCCTGCCCGTACGTGGCCAGCAGCGCCTCCGCCTCGATCGGGTCGCCGAGCCTGGTCCCGGTACCGTGCGCCTCCACCGCGTCCACTTCCGCCGGGGACAGCCCGGCAGCGGCCAGCGCCTCCCGGATCACCCGCTGCTGTGCCGGGCCGCTCGGCGCGGTGAGCCCGTTGGACGCCCCGTCCTGGTTGACCGCGCTGCCCCGCAGTACGGCCAGGATCCGATGGCCCTGGCGGACCGCGTCGGAGAGCCGCTCGACGAGCAGCACCCCGACGCCCTCGCTCCACCCGGCCCCGTCGGCCGAGGCGGCGAACGCCTTGGACCGCCCGTCCGGGGCGAGCGCGCGCTGCCGCGACAGCGCGGTCAGTACGGCCGGCGTGGACATCACCGTCGCCCCGCCGGCAAGGGCCAGGTCGCATTCGCCGCTGCGCAGTGCCTGGGCGGCCAGGTGCAGCGCCACCAGGGACGAGGAGCACGCGGTGTCCACCGTGACCGCCGGCCCCTCCAGGCCCAGCGTGTACGAAATCCGGCCGGACAGGACGCTGTTGGAGCTGCCGGTCCCGGCGTACATGTCCACGCCGTCGACCGAGTTGGCCAGCAGTACGCTGTAGTCCAGTTGGGACAGACCGACGTAGACGCCGGTACGGCTCCCGCGCAGGGACGTCACATCGAACCGGGCCCGTTCGAACGCCTCCCACGACGACTCCAACAGCAGGCGCTGCTGCGGGTCCATCGCCACCGCCTCGCGCGGTGAGATCCCGAAGAAGGCGGCGTCGAACCCGGACACGTCATCGAGGAACCCGGCCTCGCGGACGTAGCAGGTGCCGACTCGTTCGGGGTCCGGGTCGTAGAGACGATCCAGATCCCAGCCACGATCGGTCGGGAACGCCTGGATCACGTCCCGCTCGGTCAGCACGAGCCGCCACAGGTCCTCCGGCGAGCGCACCCCGCCGGGATAGCGGCAGGCCATGCCGACGATGGCAATCGGTTCGGTCTCGCGCGACTCCAGCTTCGCCAGTTGCTGGCGAGTCCGGTGCAGGTCCGCGGTAACCCACTTCAGGTAGTCCCGAAGCTCCGTCTCACTCGCCATTCGCGTTACTCCCGGATCGTCGCCGTGATGCACTGCGGAACGGAACTCGGTGGCCCATCAGTCACGCCCGAGCTCGCTACGGATGAACTCGAACAATTCCTGGTCGCTGGCATCGCCGAGCCGGTCGGAGACGTCGGCGTCGGTGTCGTCGGCCGGCTTGTCCCACCAGGCGACCAGGTCGCGGAGCCGGCCCCCGACCCGGGCCCGCAGGCCGTCGTCGGGCGCCATACCAGCCAGGGCGGCCTCCAGGCGGTCGAGCTGGACGAGTACCGGCAACCGGGGGCCGCCGAGCTTGGTCAGGATCCGGGCGTCGAGATACTCGGCCAGCGCCGTGGGCGTCGGGTGGTCGAAGACCAGCGCGGCCGGTAGGGACAAGCCGGTTGCCGCGGCCAGGCCGTTACGCAGCTCCACCGCGGTCAACGAGTCGAACCCCAGGTCCCGGAACGACTGCCCCGGATCAAGTTCGTTCGGCGTGCGGTGGCCGACGACGGCCGCCGCACGTGTCCGAACCAGGTTGACCAGTATCTCCCTCCGCTCCTCGTCGTGCCGACCGGCGAGTTGCTGGAGTAGGGACTCCCCGGCGGGTTTTCCGTCGCCGGCCACGACCCGCCTGACGTCGGCACGAACCAGACCACGCAGCGCCGCCGGCAACGATCCGTCGCCGCCCCGGCCCGCCAGTACGGCCAGGTCGAACCGCACCGGCACCAGCACCGCGTCGGCCCGCTCCCAGGCCGCGTCGAAGTGCGCCATGGCGTGCTCGGCGGTGAAGGCGACCACGCCGGACTTTGTCATCCGGCGGAGGTGCACCTCGGACAGCTCCCCGACCATCCCACCCGTCGTCCCCCACAGGCCCCAGGCGAGCGCGGTGCCGGGCAGTCCCGCACCGGCACGTCGACGGGCCAGGGCGGCGAGGAACGCGTTGGCTGCGGCGTAGTTGGCCTGGCCGGCACCGCCGAGCACTCCCACCGCCGAGGAGAACAGGACGAACCGGGACAGGCCAAGGTGCGCGGTCAGCTCGTGCAGGTGTACCGCCCCGTCCACCTTCGGCCGCATCGCGGTGTCGACTTGGTCCGGGGTGAGCGTGCCGACCACCCCGTCGTCGACCACCCCGGCAACGTGGACCACCGCGACGAGCGGATACTCCGCCGGAACCGTGTCGAGGACGGCCGCCAGGGCATCGCGGTCGGCGACGTCGCACGCGGCGAAGGTGACCCGCGCGCCGGCCCGCGCCAGGTCGTCACGCAGATCCGTGGCGCCGGGCGCGTCGGCGCCCTGCCGGCTCAGCAGAAGCAGGTGGCCGAACTGGTGCGCGGTGGCGAGGTGCCGGGCCACAAGCTGGCCGATCGCGCCGGTGGCCCCGGTGACGAGTACGGTTCCGGTCGCCGCCACCGGCGCCGTCGTCGGCGCTGGCGGAAGCCCGTTCGGTGCCGCGTGGGCGGGCACCAACCTCGGCACCAGCACCACACCGTCGCGTACCGCGACCTGCGGCTCGGCCTGGGCCAGTGCGGCAGCGACCGCCCCGGCCAGCAGATCCGCCCCGCCGTCCCGGTCGTCGAGGTCCACCAGGACGAACCGGTCCGGGGTCTCCTCCTGCGCCGACTGCATCAGGGCCCACGCTGCGGCCTGGGCCGGGTCCGGGCCCGATGGTGCCGTCCCGGCTCCGGTCGCGCCCCTGGTCACCATCACGAACCAGGAATCGGACAGCCGGTCGTCGGCGAGCGCGGACTGGACCAGGGCGAGCGTCCGGTGGGTGGTGTGCCGCACCGAGTCGACGAGCCCGCCGGGCGCGGTGTCGACGGCGACCACCACGACCCGTGGTGCCGGCGCGTCTCGGTCCGTCGCTCGGTGCAGCGCGGCGAGGCCGGGCACGGTCGGCACGGCGGCGTGGAGCGCGCTGGCCAACGCATCGGCCAGATATTCGCCACGGACGCCGGGGGAACCGACGACAGCCCAGTCTCCGGCCGGTGGCGTGGCCGCCCCGGACGGCAGCGCGGTCCACGTCAATCGGTACAGCGAGTCGGGCAGCTCCACAGGCCGTGCCGGGACCGGCCGGTCGACGGGTACCGCACGCATGGCCAGCCGCCGCACCGACAGCACCGGAAGACCGTCGACGTCGACGGCATCGACGGCGTATCCGTCGGCGTCGTCCGGGCTCAGGCGTACCCGTAGCACCGTGGCGCCGCTGGCGTGCAGTGTCGCCCCGGCCCAGGTCTCCGGAATCCGCTCGGGGCGGCCGGACAGCCGGTCGGCGGTCGCCGCAAGCCGCGCCAGTCCGGCGAGCAGCCCCGGGTGTACGGCGTACCGGTCCGCCTCGCCGGATGGTTCCTCGGGCAGCGCCAGTTCGGCGAAGAACGCGCCGTCGCCCTGCCAGACCCGGTCGGGCCCGACAGCCGGACCACCGGTGGCGTCGGCCGTGGTGCCCGCCGGCAGCCAGTCAACCGAGACGTCGGCCGTGGACGGCGCACCGGGTGCCAGGGCGCCCACAGCCGCGCAGGTCCATGGCGACGAGTCCGCGTCCTCGGACCGGTAGTGCACGGTGAGGGCCCGACCGCCCCGCTTGTCCGGCGCGGCCACCACCACTTGGAGTCGCACGTCCACGTCGTCCACCGCGACGATCGGGGCACGCTCGACCAGCTCGGCGATCTGCGTACGGCCCATCCGCCAGCCGGTCCACAGCGCCAGCTCCAGTACCAACCCGGACGCGTCCGCCGGGCCACCGGCCAGTGACGACGCCGGCAGTCGGCCGCTGAACAGGAACCCGCCGAGTTCCGGCAGGTCCACACCGGCGCCGAGCAGCGGATGCCCGGTCTCACTGAGCCCGACGGCCGACAGGTCGGCCGACCCGTGCGGTGCCCGCAGCCAGAACCGCTCGTGCTGGAACGGGTACGTGGGCAGATCCACCCGCCGGGCCCCGCTGCCGGCGAACACGGCCGACCAGTCGACGCTCCCGTGCCGGACGTGTACCCGCCCGACGGCGGCCAGCACGGTACGCGACTCGTCCGCGTTCCGGCGCATCGTGGCGACGTAGGCCGACCGCCCGGCCGGGTCACCCGAGGCCGCCACGGTCTCGGCGGCCATCGCCGTCAGCACCCCGTCCGGCCCCACCTCCAGGAAGGTGGCCACGCCCAGTGCCCGGAGGGCCGAAACGCCGGCGGCGAACCGCACCTCGTGGCGTACCTGCTCCACCCAGTACGCCGGCTGGCAGAGTTGTTCGGCCGTGGCCGGCTCGCCGGTCACGTTCGACACCACCGGCAGCACCGGCGTGGCGTACGCGACGCCGGACAGGACCTCGGCGAACTCGGCCAGCATGGGCTCCATCAGCGGCGAGTGGAACGCGTGGCTAACCGCCAGTCGACGGGTACGTACACCGGACGCGGCGAACTCGGCGGCGATCTCCATGACGGCCGGCTCGGGCCCCGATATCACCACCGACGACGGGCCGTTGACTGCCGCGACGGCGACCTGGCCGGTGTGGCCGGCCAGTTCCTGTCGCACCCGGTTCTCGTCTGTCGCGACGGCCACCATCGCCCCGCCGTGCGGCAGGGCCTGCATGAGCCGGCCCCGGGCGGCCACTACCCGAGCCGCGTCCGGCAGCGACCAGACGCCGGCGACGTACCCGGCGACCAGCTCACCGATCGAGTGCCCGAGCAGGAACGCGGGCCGCACGCCCCAGTGTTCGAGGGTGCGGAACGTGGCCACCTCGACGGCGAACAGCGCTGCCTGGGTGTAGTCCGTCCGGTCCAGCAGGGCGGCCTCGGCCGAGCCCGGCTCGGCGAACACCACCTCCGCGAGCGGTTGCCCCAGATACGGGTCCAGCTCACGGCACACCTCGTCGAACGCCACCGCGAACACCGGCACCGCGTCGTACAGTCGCCGGCCCATGCCCGGCCGTTGGGCGCCCTGCCCGGTGAACAGGATCGCCAGTTCGCCCTCGACCGGGCCATCCACCGGAACACGGGTCCCGTCGGCGGTGGACAGCGTGGTCAGGCTCTCCCGCAACTCGTCCCGGTCCGCCTCCACCAGCACGGCGGATCGGTTCAGCACGGTTCGGGTGGTCGCCAGCGACCAGGCCAGATCCACGACCCGGCCGGTCGGTTCCTCGTCGAGCCGGGCGACCAGCCGCCGAGCCTGTGCCCGCAGCCCCGCATCGGTACGCGCCGAGACGACCAGCGGAACCGGAGAGCCTCCCGCGAGTCCCATCCCGTCCGGTGCGCGCCCGGCGTCATCGGTGTCCCCGTCCGGCGCCTCCTCCAGGATCACATGCGCGTTGGTACCGCTGATCCCGAACGACGACACGCCGGCCCGGCGCGGCCCGGCGGCCGGCGACCAGTCCCGGGACCGGGTCAGCAGGTTGACCGCGCCGGCCGACCAGTCCACGTGCGGCGTCGGCTCGTCCACGTGCAGCGTCCTGGGCATCAGTCCATGCCGCATCGCCATGATCGTCTTGATCACGCCGGCGATTCCGGCGGCGGCCTGTGGATGTCCGATGTTGGACTTGACCGACCCCAGCCACAGCGGGTTCTCCACGGGGCGCGCGGCCCCGTACGTCGCCAGGATCGCCTGCGCCTCGATCGGATCGCCGAGGGTGGTGCCGGTGCCGTGCGCCTCCACGACGTCCACATCGGCGGCGGTGATCCCGGCGTCGGCCAACGCCTGCCGGATCACCCGCTCCTGTGCCGGCCCGTTCGGCGCGGTCAGGCCGTTGGACGCGCCGTCGGAGTTGACCGAGCTGCCCCGCAGCACGGCGAGCATCGGGTGGCCCAGCCGCCGCGCGTCCGACATTCGTTCCAGCACGAGCACACCGACGCCCTCGGCGAGGGCGAAGCCGTCGGCGGCGGCGGCGAACGACTTGCACCGGCCGTCCCGCGCGAGTCCGCGCTGCCGGCTGAACGCGAGGAACGTCGTCGGGTCCGACATCACCATGACCCCGCCGACCAGGGCCAGGTCGCAGTCGCCAGCGCGCAGGGCCTGTCCGGCGAGGTGCAGCGCGACCAGCGAGGACGAGCAGGCGGTGTCGACCGTCAGGGCAGGCCCCTCGAGTCCGAACGTGTACGCGACGCGGCCCGACGCCACACTGGTCGAGGTGATGACGAGGTAGCCCTCCATGTCCTCGCCGACATCACGCAACCGGCTGCCGTACGCCTGGTCGGTCATGCCGACGTATACGCCGGTCCGCGTGCCCCGCAGCGACTTCGGGTCGACACCGGCCCGCTCAAGCGCCTCCCACGACGTCTCCAGCAGCAGCCGCTGCTGCGGATCCATGGCCAGTGCCTCGCGGTGGGAGATGCCGAAGTGACCGGCGTCGAAGGAGGCCGCGCCATCCAGGAACCCGCCCCGGTCGACGTAACTGCGCGCGGGTTTGTCCGGGTCGGCGTCCAGCAACTGGTCCAGCGGCCAGCCCCGGTCGGTGGGGAACGACGTGGTCAGGTCGACCTCGTCGCGTACCGCCCGCCACAGGTCCTCGGCCGAGGCGATGCCGCCGGGGAACCGGCAGGACATCGCGACGATCACCAGCGGGTCGGAGTGGTCGACCGTCCCGACCGGTCCGACGGCCACCGCCGGCTTCCGGTCGCCGAACAGTTCGCGGCCGAGGAAGTCGGCGAGCGCGGTCAGCGTGGGGTGGTCGAACGCCATCGTCGCGGGCAGTCGACGACCGGCCAGCTTACTCAACCCGTTACGCAGTTCCACCGCGGTCATCGAGTCGAATCCCAGGTCTCTGAATGACCGGGCCGGGTCGAGGGCGTCCGGCTGATGTCCGAGAACCACCGCGACGTGTTCCCGCACCAGATCGCGCAGCGCGCGTACACGCTGCCCCTCGGGCAGGTCCACCAGTCGTCGGACCAGCGCCGACGAGCCGGCCTCGGCACCGCCCGCGGCCGACACGGGCTCCGTGTCCGGGTACGCCTCGGGCAGCTCGTCCAGCAGGTGTGTCGGCCGACTGATGGTGAACTGCGGGACGAACCTGTCCCAGTACACCTCGGCCAGCAACGAGGTCGTCTCGTCGTCGGCGAGCAGTTGACCCAGGCCGGCGATGGCCACGGCCGGGTCGACCCGCGGCAGTCCCTTGCGGGCCAGCGAGTCGTACGCCGGGTCGTCGACCATTCCGCCGCCCGCCCACGGGCTCCAGGCCACCGACAGCGTCGGGTACCCGTCGGCGCGCCGCCGCTCGGCACGGGCGTCGAGTACGGCGTTGGCGGCCGCGTAGACCCCGTGATCGCCCGCTCCCCAGGTCGCCGAGATGGACGAGTAGTAGACAGCGATGTCGAGCTGCCCGGGGTGGAGTGACGCCTCCAGGTGCTCGATGCCGGCCACCTTGCCCTCGAACACGGTGGCCATGTCGGCGAGGGTGGTCACCGGCAGCGGCCCGCCCGCAGGGGCCCCGGCGGTGTGGATCACCGCCCGGATGAGCTCGCCGTCACGCTGCACGCCGGCGACGAGCGCCGCCGCCGCCTCCGGGTCGGTCAGGTCGCACGCCAGCACGCTGACCCGGGCGCCCAGTTCGGTCAGCTCGGCGGCCAGCTCCCGGGCACCGGGGCTCGCCGGCCCACGCCGGCTGATCAGCACCAGCCGTTCCGCGCCGAGCCGTGCCAGCCAGCGGGCGGCGTGCCCACCCAACGCCCCGGTGCCGCCGGTGACGACGACGGTGCCGCGCGGGCGCCAGTCGTCGCGGCCCGTTCCCGGCGCGCGGAGCAGCCTCCGTACGTACACCCCACCCGGGCGCACCGCGACCTGGTCCTCGCCATCCGATCCGGCCAGCACGGCGACCAGCCGGTCCGCGGCCGACGGATCCATCGTCGCGGGCAGGTCGACCAGTCCGCCCCAGCGGTCCGAATGTTCCAGCGCGGCGACCCGCCCCAACGCCCAGGCCGCGGCCTGCGGCGGGCTGGTCGGGGCGTCGTCCTCGGGCGTACCCACCGCTCCCCGGGTGGCGCACCACAGGGGGGCGTCGACGGCGGCCGCGCCGAGCGCGTTCAGCAGTGCGAGAGTCAGCGCCAGCCCGACCGGTACCACCGGCCGGGTGGGGTGCCCGGTGGTGTCCAGCGCGGCCAGGGACAACACTCCCGCGAGTCGCCCGTCGTCCGGTACCGAGGCCAGGATCCGGGCGGTGAGCCGGGCGACGCCGCCATCGCATCCGTCCTGCGCCTCGGTCCCCCGGGCCTCGGTGTCCCGCGCCTCGGTCGCCTTGATTCCGTACGCCTCGGTCTCTTCGGCGTCACTGTCGTCCAGAACAAGTAGCGCCACGTCGGCAGCCCGTTCGCGCATCACCTCGACGGTGCCGGTGACCCCGGGATCGTCCCGGAGCCGGGCCGGTACGACGACGAGCCAGGTACCGTCCAGGTTGCCCGGGGGGTCCTGGGCGTCCTGGGTGGCGCGACGCCACACGATCCGGTACCGCCACGAGTCCGCGACCGACCCTGTCCGTCGGCGGCGTCGCCAGGTCGACATCGCCGGTAGCGCACCGCGCAGCGGCTCCGGATCGACCAGACCGAGCGTGCCGGCCAGCGCGGCGAGGTCCTCCCGGTCGACGGCGTGCCAGAACTCGTCGTCCGCCTGGTCGGCCCGACCGCGGGACGGCGGGTTCTCCGGCCAGAAACGGCGACGCTGGAACGCGTACGTCGGTAGCCGTACCGGCGTCGGTCGGCCGCCCGCGTAACACACCGACCAGTCCACCCCGACACCCGACACGTGCAGCTCGGCGAGCGAGGTCAGCAATCGGTCCAGGCCACCGTCGTCACGTCGCAGGGTGCCCACCGCCACCGCCGCCGCGCCGGACTGCTCGGCCGTCTCGACTATCGGCCCGGTGAGGACCGGATGCGGGCTGACCTCGACGAATGTCCGGTACCCGTGCTCCACCAGGCCGGCGACGGCACGGTCCAGGCGCACCGGCTCGCGCAGGTTGCGGTACCAGTAGTCGGCGTCGAGACCCGAGTCGTTCAGCCAGTCGCCGTTCAGCGTCGAGAAGAAGGGTACCCGGGGCGGCACCGGGCGGACCGGCTCCAGCACCGCGAGCAGCTCGTCGCGGACGCGTTCGACCTGCGGCGTGTGCGACGCGTAGTCCACGATGTGTCGGGCACGGATGTCGCGTCTCGCCGCCTCGGTCATCACCTCGTCCAGCGCCGCCGACTCGCCGGCTACCACGACCGCCGAGGGACCGTTGACCACGGCCACCGACACCCGACCGTCCCAACGTCCCAACCACTGCTCCACCTCGGGCAGCGGGGCCGACAGGGATACCATGGCGCCTTCGCCGGTGATGGCGTCCAGCGCACGCGCGCGTAGTGCCACCACCCGGGCACCGTCGTCCAGCGAGAGCGCACCGGCGACACAGGCTGCGGCTATCTCGCCCTGGGACTGTCCGACCACCGCCGCCGGCACCACGCCGTGCGAGCGCCACAGTTCGGCCAGCGACACGGTCATCGCGAACAGCACCGTCTGGATCACGTCGTTGCGGCCCAGCGTCGGGGCGTCCGGATCGCCCCGGACAACCGCGGTCGGTGACCAGTCGATGAAGGGGGCGAGCGCCGCCTCGCACTGCGCCCAGCGGGTGGCGAAGACCGGAGAGGTGTCCAGCAGTTCGACGGCCATGCCGCTCCACTGCGTGCCCTGCCCGGAGAATACCCACACCGGTCCCCGGCCGGCTGGGCCCGCCACGCCCGTCGTGACGCTGGCGTGCGGTTCGCCGGCGGCTACCGCGCGCACGCCGGCGAGCAGCGTGTCGGCGTCCCGGCCGATCACGACCGCGCGGTGCTCGAACAGCGCCCGGGAGGTGAGTAGCGCCCGGCCGATGTCCGCAGCCGGCAACTCCGCGCGGGCGGTGAGGTCCGTGGCGAGCCGGGCGGCCTGGGCGCACAGCGCCTCGGCCGAACGCGCTGAGATCACCCAGGGCCAGGGGCCGTCCGGACCGGCGACGGGTTCGTTCGCGTCCTCCTGACCGGCGGGGGCACCGTCCGGACCGACCGTCGCCGGCTCGGGGGCCGGGGCGGGTGGCTCCTCGATCACTACGTGCGCGTTGGTACCGCTGACGCCGAAGGACGAGATCCCGGCCCGGCGGGGTCGCCCGTTCGCGGGCCAGTCCCTGGCCTCGGTCAGCAGCCGCACGTTCCCCGCTGCCCAGTCGACCTTCGGGGTGGGCCGATCGACGTGGAGGGTCTGCGGGAGCCGGTTGTGCGCGATCGCCAGGACCATTTTGATCACCCCGGCGACGCCGGCGGCGGCACCGGTGTGGCCGATGTTCGACTTCACCGATCCCAGCCACAGCGGGAGGTCGGCCGCACGGTCCCGGCCGTACGTCGCCAGCAGCGCCTGCGCCTCGATCGGGTCGCCGAGACTCGTGCCGGTGCCGTGCGCCTCGACCACGTCCACCTGGCCAGGCCCGAGTCCCGCGTCGGCCAGCGCCTGTCGGATGACCCGCTGCTGGGACGGCCCGTTCGGCGCGGTCAGCCCGTTCGAGGCGCCGTCGGAGTTGACCGCGCTGCCCCGGACCACGGCGAGCACTTCGTGTCCGTTGCGGCGAGCGTCGGAGAGCCGCTCGACCACCACGACGCCCACGCCCTCCGACCAGCCGGTTCCGTCGGCCGCGTCAGCGAACGACTTGCACCGCCCGTCGGCCGCCAGGCCGTTCTGGTGGGAGAAGTCCACGAAACCGCGTGGCGTGGAGAGCACGGCCACGCCCGCGGCCAGCGCCAGGTCGCATTCGCCGCCGCGCAGCGACCGCGCGGCGAGGTGCAGGGCGACCAGCGACGAGGAGCAGGCGGTGTCCACGGTGACCGCCGGTCCCTCCAGCCCCATCGCGTACGCGACACGACCGGAGACGACGCTGGCCGCCGTCCCCGTCATCATGTAGCCGTCGGCTTCGTCCGTACCCGACAGCGCCTCGCCGTAGTCCGAGCCCGCCACCCCGGCGAAGATCCCGGTACGGCTGCCCCGCAGGGTCGTCGGGTCGATCCCGGTCCGTTCCAGCGCCTCCCACGACGTCTCCAGCAGCAGCCGCTGCTGCGGGTCCATCGCGAGCGCCTCGCGCGGCGAGATGCCGAAGAAGTCGGCGTCGAAGTCGGCGGCATCCGGCAGGAAGCCGCCGACCAACGCCAACGAGCCGTCCCGACGTAGCTCGGGCAGGTCCCAGTGCCGGTCGGTCGGGAAGGCGCTGAGTCCCTCACCGGCCGACGCCAGCAGCTTCCAGAACGCCTCCGGGTCGTCCGCCCCCGGGTACCGGCAGCCCACGCCGACAATCACGACCGGGTCGTCGGTGGACGCGGCGGACGGCGCCGGGGCCGCCGGAACGTCGTCGGCGCCGAGCAACCCGTCACGCAGGTACCGGACGACCGCGAGCGGCGTCGGATGGTCGAAGACCAGCGTCGTCGGTAGCGGCAGCCCGGTCTCGTTGGCGAGCCGGTCACGGAACCGTACGGCGATCAGTGAATCGAACCCCAGTTCGCGGAACGACCGGTCCGGGTACAGCTCGTCCACCGTGAGGTGCCCCAGTACCCCGGCGGCGTGGGTGCGGACCAGCGTCAGCAGACGGTCGTCCAACTCGGCCGGGTCCCGGGCGACGAACGAACGTCGGTCGGGTCCGTCGATCTCCGGTCCGGAGCGGGGCAGCAGCGCGGGCCGGTCGGCAACGGACGCCTCCGCCGTCCCCGGCCCGGCGGCACCCGGCCCGGCGGCATCCGTCGTGTCCCCGCCGCCCCGGGCCGGCACGAGCGCCGGCAGCCAGTACCGCTGCCGCTGGAACGGGTAGGTGGGCAGCGCGACCCGCCGCCCGCCCCGGTCGGCGAGGATGGCGTCCCAGCCTACCGGCACGCCACGCACGTGCAGCTCGGCCAGCGCCGCGAGGAGCGCGGTCGGCTCGTGCCGGTCGTTCTGCATCGCGGCGCTCAGGGCGACCTCGTCGATGGTGCCGTCCAGGCAGTCGCGGGCCATCGCGGTGAGCGTGCCGCCGGGCCCGAGTTCCAGGCACATCGTGACGCCGTTCTCGGCCAGGCAGCGGATTCCGTCGCTGAAACGCACCGTCTCGCGGAGCTGGCGGACCCAGTAGTCCGGCGACCCGATTACGTCGCCCCCGACCAGGGCACCGGTCAGCGTGGACACGATCGGGACGCGCGGCTCGTGGAAGTCCAACGCCTCGGCGGCCACCCGGAGTCGGCCCAGCACCGGCTCCATCCGGGCGCTGTGCACCGCGACCGCGATGCGCAACCGCCGGACCCGGTACCCACGCCGGAGGCACGCCTCGGACACCCGGCCGACCGTGTCCTCCTCCCCGGACAGGACAATCGACCGGGGCCCGTTGAGCGCGGCGATGGTCACCTCGTCACCGGTGCCCGCCTCGGCAAAGACGGCCGGCAACTCGTCGAACGGCACGTCGACGGCGATCGCCGCGCCGCCGGGCGGCACGGACTGCATCAGGCGGCCCCGGGCGGCCACCAGTTGGCAGGCGTGCTCGAGCGACAGCACCCCGGCGACGTACGCGGCACTCAACTCGCCGGTGGAGTGACCGAGGACGAAGTCGGGCCTGACCCCCCAGTGTTCGAGCAGGCGGAACAGCGCCACCTCGACGGCGAACAGTGCGGGGACCGTGTATACCGTCTGGTCGAGCAGCGGGGTGCCGTCGACCTCGAGCCCACCGAGCACGACGTCCGCCAGCGGGGCGGCGATCAGCGGGTCGATTCCCGCGCACACCTCGTCGAACGCGGCGGCGAACACCGGGTACGCCCGGTACAGTTCCCGGCCCATCCCGACGCGCTGCGTGCCCAACCCGCTGAACAGGAACGCGACGGTGGTCACCGGCCTGGTCCGGCCGTGCACGACCCGCGGATCCGCCTGGCCCGAAGCCAACGCCGCCAGCCCGCCCAGAAGCTGCTCGCGGTCGCCGGCCAGGACCACCGCACGGTGGCCGAGGTGAGCCCGGGTGGTGGCCAGCGACATCGCCAGGTCGAGCGGGCGTACCTCGGGGTCGTCCTCGGCGAACCGGTGCAGCTGTTGCGCCTGGGCGCGCAACGCCGACTCGCCACGGGCCGACACCAACCACGGGATCGGTCCAGCGGGCTCGTCGTCCGCCGGACCGGTCTCCCGGACTGTCCCGGCGTTCTGGACGGTCTCGGCGTCGTTGTCGGCGGGCTCCGTCTGCTCCAGGATCACGTGGGCGTTGGTGCCGCTGATGCCGAACGACGACACGGCGGAGCGGCGTCGCCGGTCCGCCGGCCACGCCCGCTCCTCGGTCAGCAGCCGGACGGCACCGGCCGACCAGTCCACCCGCGGGCTCGGCTCGTCGACGTGCAGCGTGGCGGGCAGTACGCCGTGGCGCATCGCCATCACCATCTTGATGATGCCGGCGATCCCCGCCGCCGCCTGGGTGTGCCCGATGTTGGACTTGACCGACCCGAGCCACAACGGCTGGTCGGCGGGACGGTCCCGCCCGTACGTCTCGATCAGCGCCTGCGCCTCGACCGGATCGCCCAGCCGGGTGCCGGTACCGTGCGCCTCGACCGCGTCGACCTGGCCAGCGCCGAGCCGGGCGTCGGCCAGTGCCTGGCGGATCACCCGCTGCTGGGACGGCCCGTTCGGCGCGGTCAGGCCGTTCGAGGCCCCGTCGGAGTTGACCGCGCTGCCGCGCACGACACCGAGTACCGGGTGTCCCGCGCGCCGGGCGTCGTCGAGCCGCTCCAGGAGCAGTACGCCGACCCCCTCGCCCCAACCGGTGCCGTCCGCGGCGGCGGCGAACGCCTTGCACCTGCCGTCGCCGGCCATCCCGCCCTGCGTCCCGAAGTCGGCAAACAGCTCGGTGTTGGCCATCACGGCAGCGCCACCGGCGAGTGCGAACCCGCACTCCCGCGCCCGCAGCGCGCGTACCGCCAGGTGTACGGCCACCAGCGACGACGAGCAGGCGGTGTCGACGGTGATGGCCGGACCCTCGAGGCCCAGCGTGTAGGCGATCCGGCCGGACGCGACGCTGCTGATGGTCCCGGTGAGGACGTGCCCCTCGACCTCCCGGAGCGCCTCCTCGTCGCGGGGACCGTACCGTTGGTCGGTCATGCCGACGAAGACGCCGCCGTCGCTGCCCCGCAGAGCTGTGGGATCGATGCCCGCCCGCTCCAACGCCTCCCACGAGGTCTCCAGGAGGAGCCGCTGCTGCGGGTCCATGGCCAGCGCCTCGCGCGGCGAGATGCCGAAAAACCCGGCGTCGAACTCGGCCGCGTCGTAGAGGAAGCCGCCCTCCTGGTGGACCGTGTCGGACAGGTGCCCGGTCTGCCAGTGCCGGTCGTCCGGGAACGCCGAGATCGCGTCGCGCCCCGCGTGGACCAGGTCCCACAGCTGCTCGGGCGACGTGACTCCGCCCGGGAACCGGCACGCCATGCCGACGATCGCGATCGGCTCGGCGCCCGCCGACTCGAGTTCGAACAGGCGCTGCCGGGTCCGCTTCAGGTCCGCGGTAACCCGCTTCAGGTAGTCGACAAGCGTTTCGTCGTTCACCAAATTGATCACTCCCTGGAGACCCGGTAGTCGCGGGATCGGGCGTCGGTTGAACTACTTGAGGTCGCCGAACTCGCTGTCGATGAAGGCGAGCAGCTCGGCCGCCGTGGCCGAGCCGAGCAGGGCCTCGTCGGTTTCCGCGGGTGGGTCGGCCGGGCCGTCGAGTCTGTGCAGGATCCCGCGCAGCCGCAGAACGATCTCACCGTGGCCGGCCTCCCCCGCGCCGATCGTGGCGGCGGTCTGCTCCAGCCGGTCTAGGTCGCGCATGACCCGCGCCAGCGGGCTCTCCTCCTCGGGTACGGCCAGGCTCACGAGTCGGGCGGCCAGGGCGACCGGAGTCGGGTGGTCGAACACGAGGGTGGCGGGTACCGCCAGACCGGTCGACGCACGGATACGGTTGCGCAACTCCACACCGGTCAGCGAGTCGAAGCCCATCTCCTTGAACGCCTGCTCCGGCTCAACCGCGTCGGCGGTGGTGTGCCCGAGTACGGCGGCGGTGTGGGTCCGGACCAGGTTCACCGCCAGACGTTGCCGGGCCGGTGGCGGCAGTTCCCGCAGCCGGGTGTCGAAGGTCTGCGCCGTGGCCATGCCTTCGACCCGCGCGATGACCGGCCGGCGGGCCCGTACCAACCCGTGGAACAGGGCTGGAACCGGCTCGGTGGCCGACCGGGTACGCAGCGACGCGAGGTCCAGCCGGATCGGCACCAGTGCGGCGCGGCCGCTGTCGAGGGCGGCGTCGAACAGCGCGACGCCCTGCGCCGTGCTCAGCGGCACCACTCCGTCCCGGCTCATCCGCCGCCGGTCGCGCCCGTCCAGCCCGGCGGTCATGCCGCCGGCCTGCTCCCACATACCCCACGCCAGCGAGGTCGCGGGGAGGCCGCGCGACCTCCGATACTCGGCGAGCCCGTCGAGAAACGCGTTCGCGGCGGCGTAGTTGCCCTGCCCGGCGCCGCCGAGCGTCGCCGACGCGGACGAGAACAGCACGAACATGTCGAGGTCGAGGTGTTCCGTCAGCCGGTGCAGATGCCACGCGCCGTCGAGCTTCGGGCGCAGCACGGCGGCGAGCCGTCCCGGGTTCAGGGAGGTCAACACGCCGTCGTCGAGCACGCCGGCGGCGTGTACCACGCCGGCTAGGCGGTGGTGTTCGCGGATCGAGTCCAGCATCCGCGCGACGGCGCGCTCGTCGCCGACGTCGCACCGGACCACCGTCACCTCGGCGCCCATCCGGGCCAGGTCGACGCGCAGCCTCTCCACCTCCGCCCCGGCCGTCGCCCGGCGGCCGGCCAGGACCACGTGCCGCAGGCCGTGGCCGGTGGCGAGGTGCCCGGCGATCAGGACGCCGAGGGAACCGGTACCGCCGGTGACCAGTACCGCGTCTTCCGGGCCGAACCGATGGCCCGGGTTGAGCACTGCCTTGCCCACGATGCCGGCCTGACTGAGTGCCCGGAACGCCTCGGGCGCCCGGCGGGCGTCCCAGCGCGTGACCGGAAGAGGGCGCAACGCGCCGCGCTCGAACAACTCGAGCAGTTCGGTGAGTATCTCGCCGACCCGGTCGGGGCCGGCGTCACTTAGGTCGAATGTGCGGTACCGGACGCCGGGGTGGGCCGCCGCGACGTCGGCGCCGTCCCGGATGTCGGCCTTGCCCATCTCGACGAACCGGCCGGCGCCGTCGAGCAGTCCGAGTGACGCGTCGACGTACGCGCCCGCCAGCGAGTTGAGTACCACGTCGACGCCACGACCGCCGGTTGTCTCCCGGATCCGTTCGGCGAACGTCAGATCCCGCGACGAGGCGATGTGCGCGTCGTCGAGGCCCGCCTTTCGCAGGGTGTCCCACTTGGGCGTGCTCGCCGTGCCGAAGACCTCGGCACCGAGATGGCCGGCGATCTGCGTGGCGGCCATACCGACGCCACCGGCGGCGGCGTGGACCAGCACCGTCTCCCCCGCCCGGAGCCCGGCCAGGTCGCACAGCCCGTAGTAGGCGGTCACGAACGCCACCGGCACCGATGCCGCCTGTTCGAAGGACCAACCCTCCGGGATCCGGACCACTGTGCGGTGGTCGGCCACGGCGACCGGGCCGAACGCGCCGCCGAACAGACCCATCACCCGGTCTCCGGGCGCCAGCCCGGTCACGCCGACGCCGACCGCCGAGACCACACCGGCGCCTTCGATGCCGAGGCCGCCCTCACCGGGATACATGTCCAGCGCGATCAGCACGTCGCGGAAGTTGACCCCGGCCGCCAGGACGTCGACGCGTACCTCGCCGGGGGCCAGCGACCGCTCCACCTCCGGCGCCGGCACCAGGCGCAGGTTGGCCAGGCTGCCGCGCCCGGTGGTGTCGAGACGCCACGGCCCCGTCGTTGCCGGGGCCGGCAGGGCGGCTGGCTGGTCCACCCGGGCCAGCCGTCGGGCGTACCGCCGGCCGTCACGTACCGCCACCTCGGGTTCGGCGCCGTGCAACGTCGCGACCAGTGACCGCGCCGACCACCGGTTGTCGACATCGATCAACGAGATCCGGTCCGGGTTCTCCGTCCGCGCCGACCGCACCAGGCCGGTGACCGGAAGGTGCACCAGGTTGACCGGAACATCGGGTTCGACGGCGGCGGCATTGCGGGTCACCACGGTCAGCCCGCCGGACGACAGGCGCCCGTCGGCGAGCCAACCCTGGATCGCGGCGAGGACCTGTCCGGTGAGGTCGTGCGCCGCCGAGGTGAGGCCATCGCCGCCGGCGTCCACCGGTGGACAGAGCACGACCACCCGTCCGGGCGTGGGCGCGCCGGCATCGAGCGCCGCGGAGAGCGCGCCGACGTCGGGGTACCGGGCGACGGATCCGTCCACGTCGTCTGGTACCTCACCGGTGCCGACGAGCGCCCACGACAGCGCCGGCAGCGGTTCGTCGGCCGGTTCCAGCGGCTTCCAATCGACCTGGAACAGGCAGTCGTCCAGCGCGACGGAGCCCGGCCGGATCTGCTCCGGTGTGACGGGCCGGAGCGCCAGGGATCCGACGGTCACCACCGGCGAGCCGGTGGTGTCGCTGGCCGTCAACGTCACCGTGCCCGCACCACGCTTTTCCAGGCGTACCCGCAACGCGCCCGCCCCCGTCGCGTGCAGCCGTACTCCGCTCCAGCAGAACGGCATCCGGGCCGGCGCGTCCGGGTCGCCCTGGCCGATCGGGTGCAGGGCGGCGTCGAGCAGTGCCGGGTGGATGCCGAACCGGGCTGCGTCCGGGGCGACGTCGGCGGGAAGTTCCACCTCGGCGAAGAACTCGTCGCCTCGTCGCCAGGCTCGGCGCAGTCCCCGGAACCCGGGACCGTAGTGGAACCCGGCCGCCGCCAACCGCTCGTAGTAACCGTCGAGCGTGACCGGTCGGGCATCGCGCGGGGGCCACACGTCGTCGGCGGGCGGCGGTGGGGGGTCCGCCGGTGTCGGGGCGAGCGTCCCGGTGGCGTGCCGGATCCAGGGTTCCTCGCCCGGATCGTCGGAGCGGGAGTACACACCGACCGATCGCCGGCCGTTGTTGTCGTCGGCGTGCGCAACGACGAGTTGCACACGCACGGCACCGCGCTCCGGCAGGACGAGGGGTGCCTCCAGGGTGAGTTCCTCCACCTCGTCACAGCCGAGCCGCTCGCCCGCCGACAACGCCAGTTCCACGAAGGCGGTGCCGGGCAGCAGGACCGAGCCGAGTACCTCGTGGTGCGCCAGCCACGGATGGTCGGCGGCCGACAGCCGGCCGGTGAACAGCGTCTCGCCGCCGGTCGCCGACGAGATCCAGGCGCCGAGCATCGGATGTCCGGACGGGGCGAGGCCGGCGGCGGCCACTTCGCTGGCGGCGCCGGACGGGCGGGGCCAGTAGCGTTCGTGCCGGAAGGCGTAGGTGGGCAGCTCGACCGGTTCGGAAACGGACTCGGGCAGCACCGCCGACCAGTCCACCCGGGCACCCCGGACGAACACGCCGGCCAGTGCGGACAGCAGGGCGGGGATCTCCGGCTGGCCGGTGCGCAGCAGGGGCGCGACGGCTACCTTCTCGCCTTCGTCGTCGAGGCAGTCACGGACCAGCGCCGCGAGGACCCCGTCCGGACCTAACTCGACAAAGCCGCCGATGGCCCGCCCGGCCAGCGTCCGGACCCCGTCGGCGAACCGTACGGCGCCGCGCACCTGGCGCACCCAGTAGTCGGGAGAGCACAACTCGTCGGCTGTCGCGACCCGGCCGGACAGGTTCGACACGACCGGTAGTACCGGCGGCGCGAACGTCACGTCGGCCAGCACCTCGCGGAACCCGGCGAGCATCGGCTCCATCAACGGCGAGTGGAAGGCGTGGCTCACGGTGAGACGTTTCGTGCGCCGGCCCAGGTCGGCGAAGCGCCGCTCGACCCCGTCCACCGCCTCCTCGGTGCCGGACAGCACCACCGACCGCGGGGCGTTGACCGCCGCCAACGACAGTTCACCGTCGTGCCGGGCCAGCACCGGCCCGACCTCGGTCTCGTCGGCCTCGATCGCGACCATCGCTCCGCCGTCCGGCAGCGCCTGCATGAACCGGCCACGCGCCGCGACCACGGCACAGGCGTCCGGGAGCGTCCACACCCCGGCCAGATAGGCGGCCACCAGTTCGCCGACCGAGTGCCCCAACAGGTACTCCGGTCGTACTCCGGCGTGTTCGAGCAGCCGGAACAGCGCCACCTCCAGGGCGAACAGACCGGCCTGGGCGTACTCGGTACGGTCGAGCGGACTCTCGTCGTCCTGATGGCCGAACACCACGTCCCGCAAGGGGCGGTCCAGGTGACCGTCCATTTCCAGGCACACCTCGTCGAAGGCGGACGCGAACACGGGGAACCGCTGGTACAGCTCCCGCCCCATCCCCACGCGCTGCGAGCCCTGGCCGGTGAACAGGAACGCGAGCCCGCCCGGGCGGCTCTCACCCACCGTCAGGCCAGCCGCCTCCGTACCCTGGGACAGCGCGTTCAGGCCGGCGAGCAGGTCGTCCCGACGGTCGCCGACCAGCACTGCGCGGTGTTCGAGCGCCGCGCGGGTCGTCGCCAGGGCCCAGCCGACGGCAGTCGCCGTGGCACCCCCGTCGTCGCTCACCGCAGCGGCGAGCCGGGCCCCCTGTGCCCGCAGGCCGCTCGCGGTCCGGCCGGAGACGATCCAGGCGGTGACGCCCTTCTCCGGCCCGCCCTTCTCCGGCCCGCTCTCCT
>NZ_JBDJAV010000049.1:0-67174 GCF_039649625.1 Plantactinospora sp. ZYX-F-223
GAACCGGCTCCCGCCTGAACCGGCTCCCGCCTGAACCGGCTCCGACACCGACTCTGGCGCAGACACCGGAGCGTTGGACGACGGCTGGGCTGGCGGACGGGAGCGGTCCGTCCACCCACTCCGGGCGCCCGACCGACCTCCCCTCCTCCGAACGGGTACGCCGCTATTGGCCCGAATCGTCGATTGTGCGGCGGTACGGCGTGACGCAGCTCATCGCCCTCTGCACGGCGGGGCGGAGCAGAAGTCAGACTTGCCCGTCGCCCAGAGAGTCACGTCTCGGTGACATAGGGCCACGGCGTCAGGACGTACCGCGTTCGCCGCCGACCAACGGGGAGGGTTCGCGGCCTTGCGTACGACGTTCGGGGCGCTGCGCCATCGGAACTACCGGATCTGGGCCGGTGCCGGCTTCGTCTCAGTGATCGGCACCTGGATGCAGGTGCTCGGAGTCAACTGGTACGTCCTCCAGCAGACCGGCTCGGCCACCTCCATGGGGTTGGCCGTACTGCTCCAGGCGCTGCCCACCCTGCTGCTCAGCGGCTGGGGCGGCGCGCTGGCGGACCGGCTGCCCGCCCGGCCGCTGCTGGTCGCCACCCAGGTCGGGCACGCCGGACTCGCCGCCGGGCTGGCCGCGGTGGCCTGGTCGGACGCGCCGCAGATGTCGACGATCTACCTGATCTCGCTGGTCAGCGGCGTGCTCTCGGCGATCGAGGGACCGGTGATGGGCCGGTACGGCTCGACCATGGTGGACCGGGAGACCCTCGGCAACGCCCTCGCGCTGGGTTCGCTGACCAACTCCGCCGGGCGGATCCTCGGAATGAGCGTCGGCGCGGTCGTGGTGGCCGCCACCGGGCCGGCGATGCTGTTCGTGATCAACTCCGTCAGCTTCGCCGCGGTGGTCGCCGGGCTGCTCGCCGTACGCCAGCGGGAGTTGCACCAGCCGGAGGCCGCCGCTGCCGAAGGCGGCGGCGACCGGCACGGCGTACGCGCCGGGGTGCGCTACCTCTGCCGGCAGCCGGTCGTGCTGACCGCCCTCGCACTCGCCTTCGTACTCGGCAGCCTGGGCCGCAACTACCAGGTCACCATGGCGGCGATGAGCGCCGGCCCGCTCGGCGGCGGAGCCGGCGGGTACGGGCTGCTCTCCACGGTCTTCGCGGTCGGCACGGTGCTCGGCGCGCTGGCCGCCGCCCGCAGGCGCGACCTCAGCTACCGGCTCCTGGTCGGTGCCGGGGTGGCCGCCAGCGTGTTGCAGGCGGTCGCCGGGCTGGCCCCGGGGATCTGGACCTTCGCCGTCGCGATCCTGCCGATCGCCGCCGCCGCGGTGATCATCGACACCACCGTCGGCACCCGGGCCCAGCTCGACACCGACGGCGCCATGCGGGGCCGGGTGCTGGCCGCCATCGCGGTGACCGGCTCGGTCGCGGCCGCCGTCGGCGCGCCGGTCCTCGGCTGGCTCTCCGAGCACGCCGGTCCCCGGCAGACCCTGGTCCTCGCCGGCTGCGTCGGCCTGCTCGCCTCGGTCTGGGCCGGCCTGGCACTGTCCCGCCGCGAGCCGGCGCCCGCCGGACCCGCACCGGGCCGGCTCGCGCTGCCGGCCGCCCGCTCCGGCGCCGTCCGGCGCCGGCTCGCGGTCAGCCGGTTCGCCCGGCGCATCCCGTCGGTCCGGCTCAGCCGTACGTATCCCGAGGGCCACGTCCTCGCACCCGCCGCGGACCTCGCGACCAGGACGGTGCCGTCGGGCCGTGCACATGCAGCCGACGAACCACGCCGTGCCCGACCACGGCGGCGATCTGCCGCAGCAGCGAGCCGGCGAGCAGCCGGAGCTGCGTCGCCCACGCCGTGGACTCCGCCTCGACCGTAAGCTCGCCGTTCTCCAGCTTCACCGGGCGGCTGTGCTGGGCCACGTCCGGCCCGACCACCCGTTCCCAGGCGCCGAAGACGGTCGCCTCGGCGGCCGGCTGCTGCCAGCCCCGGGCCTTCACCAGCCGGGCCAGCACCGTACCGAACAGCTGCGGATCGCGGGGATCCGGCCCCGGGCCGGAGTAGCCGCGCGGCCGGCGCCGCTGCCCGCCCGGCCGACCGGCGGTCGAGCCGGCACCGCCGGGCCCGCCCGCCGCCCCGTCGGCCGTCGGCGCCGCGTCCAGGTCGGCTCCGCCAGGGGTACGCCGGCGCGGGCCGGGCGTCCTCCGTTTCGCGAGCGCGGCGTCGAGGACCGCCCGGGCCAGCGCCGGACCGGCCAGTTCACCGTCTCCGGCCGGCGGTGCCGGATCGGCCTGCGCAGCGTCTGATGGCGGTGTCGGCTCGGCCGGGGTGGCCCGGTCGGCGGAGGACCGCGCCGCCGGCCTGCTGCGGGCCCGGCCACTGCCGTCATCGGAGCCGCGCGGTTCCGCGCCCGGACGTGGTGTCCGCGGGTCAGTCGGCACGGAACACCTGCCCGTCGGAGACCTCGTAGCGGGCGCCCCGCAGTGCCTGCGGCACGTCGTCGGCGACCGCGCAGGTGACCAGGAGCTGGCTCGCCCCGGCCACCAGTTCGGCGAGGCGTTCCCGGCGGCCGCTGTCCAGCTCGGCGAAGACGTCGTCCAGCACCAGTACCGGTTCGACGCCGTCGGCGCGGAGCAGATCGTAGGCGGCGAGCCGGAGCGCCAGCGCGTACGACCAGGATTCGCCGTGGCTCGCGTACCCCCGGGCCGGCAGGGTGCCCAGCGTCAGGGTCAGCTCGTCTCGGTGCGGCCCGACCAGGGTCATGCCACGGTCGATCTCGGCCGACCGGGACTCGGCGAGCGCTGCCGACAGGGCTCCCTCCAGCGCCGACCGGTCCGGCACCGGGTCGGGCAGCTCCACCGACGGGCGGTACGCGACCGACGCCGCGCCCCGCCCGGCGGCCACCGCGTCGTACGCCTTGGTCACGTGCGGGCCGAGCGCGGCGACCAGCTCCAGCCGCCCGGCCAGCAGCTCCGCCCCGTGCCGGGCCAGGTGGGTGTCCCAGACCGCCAGGGTCGACAGGTCACCGCCGCCCTCGGCCGGGCGCTCGGCATCGACGCGGGCGGCCCGGCCCCGCCCACCGGCGGTCTTCCGGGCCAGATAGGCGGTACGCAGCAGCGCGTTGCGCTGCTTCACCACCCGTTCGTAGTCGGCGCGGACGGCGGCGTACCGGGGCATCCGGCTGACCAGCAGGTCGTCGAGGTAGCGCCGCCGCTCGGCCGGGTCACCCCGGACCAGTTCCAGGTCCTCCGGGGCGAAGAGCACCAGCCGCAGCGCGCCAAGCACGTCTCGGGCCCGGCGGGCCGGTGAGCGGTTCAACCGGGCCCGGTTGGCCCGACCCGGGGCGATCTCCAGCTCGACCAGCAGCTCCCGGCCCTCGTGCACGATCGCGCACCGGAGCACCGCCGTCGCGGCGCCGGCCCGGACCAGCGGGGCGTCGGTGGCGACCCGGTGGCTGGCCAGCGTCGCCACGTAGCCGAGCGCCTCGACGAGGTTGGTCTTGCCCACCCCGTTCGGGCCGACGAGCACGTT
Organism: Plantactinospora sp. ZYX-F-223; assembly: GCF_039649625.1. Classification (NCBI taxonomy): domain Bacteria; kingdom Bacillati; phylum Actinomycetota; class Actinomycetes; order Micromonosporales; family Micromonosporaceae; genus Plantactinospora; species Plantactinospora sp. ZYX-F-223. Next base: position 3,511 of record NZ_JBDJAV010000049.1, read on the forward strand.
CCCGCCCGGCTCCAGGTCGACCCCGACCCGCTCGTACGAGCGGAAGTCGACCAGTTCGAGCCGGCGGACGTACACCGGGTCAGTGCTTGCGGACGGCGTGTCCGCCGAACTGCTGGCGCAGTGCGGAGACGGCCTTCAGCGCGGGCGAGTCGTCCTGGCGGGAGGCGAACCGGGCATAGAGCGAGGCGGTGATCACATTCAGCGGCACGGCGAGCCGGACCGCCTCGTCCACCGTCCAGCGTCCCTCGCCGGTGTCCTCGGTGTAGTCGCTGAGCTGGGACAGCTCCGGGTCCTCGTCGAGGGCCCGGTCGAGCAGGTCGAGCAGCCAGGACCGGACCACGGTGCCGTCCCGCCAGGACTTGAACACCCCCGGCACGTTGGTCACCAGTTCGGAGGCGGTGAGCAGCTCGTAGCCCTCGGCGTAGGCATGCATCAGGCCGTACTCGATGCCGTTGTGCACCATCTTGGCGTAGTGCCCGGCGCCGACCGGCCCGGCGTGCACGAAGCCGAACTCACCCTCCGGCTTGAGCGCGTCGAAGATCGGCATCAACCGCCCGACATGCTGCTCGTCGCCGCCGGCCATCAGGCCGTAGCCGTTCTCCCGCCCCCAGATGCCGCCGGAGACGCCGACGTCGATGTAGCCGATGCCGTGCCGGTCGAGCTTCTCCGCCCGGGGCAGGTCGTCGCTGAACCGGGAGTTTCCGCCGTCGATGACGATGTCGCCGGCGGAGAGCACCTCGATCAGACCGTCGACCGTCGGCTCGGTGTACGCCACCGGCACCATCACCCAGACCGCCCGGGGCGCGGCCAGCTTCTCGGCCAGTTCGGCCAGGCTGGCCACGTCGCTGAGCGCCGGGTTCTGGTCGTAGCCGACTACCTCGTGCCCGGCGGCGCGCAGTCGCTCGCGCATGTTGCCGCCCATCCGGCCGAGGCCCACCAGGCCGAGTTGCATGAACTTTCCTTCCAGAACCGGTGCGATCAGCGGGTGACCCGGATCGGCATGATCAGATAGCGGTAGCCGGGAATGATCTCCCCATCCTCGGTGGAGGGCGAGATCACCGCAGGCTTGAAGGCGTCGACGAAGGAGAAGACCGCCAGCGCCGAGCCAAGGTTCTGGAGTCCGTCGATCAGGTACTGCGGGTTGAAACCGATGGTAAGCGGCTCGCCGGTGAAGGTGGCGTCCATCGCCTCGCTCGCCCGGGCCTCCTCGGTGCTGCCGGCCTCGACGACCAGGCCGTCCGAGCTGAAGTTGAGCAGCACCGGCGTGGTCCGGCCGCCGACCAGCGACACCCGCTTGACGACCTCGACGAGCGCGGCGACCGAGACCCGGGCCTCCGCGTTGGAACTGGCCGGAAAGAGCGAGCGCACCGGCGGGTAGTTGGCGCCGTCCAGCAGCCGGCTGGTGGTCCGGCGGGTGCCACCGGCGAACCCGATCAGGCCCTCGCCGGCCGCGCCCTGGGAGAGCGCCATCGTGACGTCGCCGCCGATCGGCCCGAGGGCCTTGGCGGTGTCGTGCAGGGTCCGGGCCGGCACCAGCGCGTTGATGCTGACCTCCGGGTCGTCCGGCCGCCACTCGATCTCACGCAGCGCCAGCCGGTAGCGGTCGGTGGCGAGCATCGCCAGGGTCGAGCCGTTCAGCTCGATGCGTACGCCGGTCATCATCGGCAGCGTCTCGTCCCGGCCGGCGGCGATCGCGACCTGGCCGACCGCGGCGGCGAAGGTGGCCGCGTCGATGGTGCCGGCGCTGCCCGGCATCTCCGGCAGGGTCGGGTAGTCCTCGACCGGCATCGTCGGCAGGGTGAACCGGGCGCTGCCACAGACCAGCTCCAGATGCGCCCCCGCGGCGGCGATGTCCACCGGCTTGGCCGGCAGCGCCTTGGTGATCTCCGCCAGCAGCCGGCCGGAGACCAGCGCCGCGCCCTCCGCCTCGCTCTGCACGTCGACGGTCACCTGGCTGGACACCTCGTAGTCGAAGCCCGAGACGTGCAGCCCACCCTCACCGACCCGGAGCAGCACGCCGGCCAGCACCGGCACCGAGGGACGGTTGGGCAGACTCTTCGCGGTCCACGCCACGGCGTCGGCGAGCGCGTCACGCTCCACGCGGAACTTCATGCCATGCCTCCGGATCGACGTCAGCGACAACTGTCTCATGCCGGCGGCCGCCTTCCGGCCCCGCCAACCGTGCGGCCCTGCATCGCACCTTAGGACCCGGCCACATCGGCTGTGCGCCCGACCCCGGTACTTCGGCAGATCTTGACCCATGGGTACGACGGATCAAAAAGAGTCCACAGGATGCCCAACGCTGATGATTGGTTTTTGTTCTCTTGAAGAGATAACTCAATCGTCTTCATCGGTGCTGTGCAAACTGTGGAGGAGCGGCCTCTGCGCAGGTCAGCCGCTTCTCCACCGGTGTGCGAGGTGTGGACAACCGGGGCCGAAACCGGGCTCGCGATCCACAGCCGCCGCCGTCGGCGGGGTTTTCCACGCTTGTCCACCGGTCGTCCACCGGGTTACCCACCGGCTTTTCCCCATCTGTGGGTACAGCCGGGCGGAGATCGACAGGCACCGTCCCCAGAACCTTCAACAGCCCGTACACAGCCCGCCGTGAGCGGTGGACAACCATGTGACGCTGGGTGACTGTCCACACACGTTTCCCCAACCTCTGTCCACAGGTTGTGGGTTCCCGGTGCGAAGCCGAACCGAGGTTATCCACCGGCGGTGGACAACTGGCTGTGGACAGCTTGGGTACAACGAGCGGCCCTGGGTACGACCGAGGGCCGGACGATCGTCGTCGAGGGCCCCGGATCACGACCGAGGGCCGGGTACGGACCGGGTCGGCCCGTACCCGGCCCTCGCCGGCTCGGTCGGTCGGGTCAGGTGTTCTGCTTGATCCGGTTCGTCAGCTCGGCGATCTGGTTGTAGAGCGAGCGGCGTTCCGCCATCTGCTGCCGGATCTTCCGGTCGGCGTGCATCACGGTGGTGTGGTCGCGTCCGCCGAACGCCTGGCCGATCCGGGGCAGCGACAGGTCGGTCAGTTCCCGGCACAGATACATCGCCACCTGCCGGGCGTTGACCAGTACCCGGGACCGGGACTGCCCACGCAGGTCCTCCAGGCTCACCCCGAAGTAGTCGGCGGTGGAGATCATGATCTGGTCCGCGGTGATCTCCGGCCCGGAGCCGTCCGGGATGAAGTCCCGGAGCACCTCCTCAGCGAGCGAGAGCTCGACCGGGGACCGGGTCAGCGACGCGAACGCGGTCACCCGGATCAGCGCCCCCTCGAGTTCCCGGATCGAGTTGGCGATCCGGGAGGCGATGAACTCCAGGACGTCCGGCGGGGCGAAGAGCCGCTCCTGGGCCGCCTTCTTCTGCAGGATCGCGATCCGGGTCTCCAGGTCCGGCGGCTGGATGTCGGCGAGCAGGCCCCACTCGAACCGGGTACGCAGCCGGTCCTCCAGCGTCGCCAGGTCCTTCGGCTTCCGGTCCGAGGTGATCACGATCTGCTTGTTGGCGTTGTGCAGGGTGTTGAAGGTGTGGAAGAACTCCTCCTGGGTCCGCTCGCGGTTCTCCAGGAACTGGATGTCGTCGATCAGCAGGATGTCGACGTCGCGGTAGCGGCGCTGGAACGCGCTCGTCTTGTCGTCCCGGAGCGAGTTGATGAAGTCGTTGGTGAACTCCTCGGTCGAGACGTACCGGACCGAGCGGGCGTTGCCCAGCGTCGTCGCGTAGTGCCCGATGGCGTGCAGCAGGTGGGTCTTGCCCAGCCCGGAGCTGCCGTAGATGAACAGCGGGTTGTATGCCTTGGCCGGCGACTCGGCGACCGCTACCGATGCCGCGTGGGCGAACCGGTTGGACGAGCCGATGACGAAGGTCTCGAACATGTACTTCGGGTTCAGCCGGTTGCCGCCGACGTCTCCGGCCCCGCCGACCCCGCCCGGCCGGCGGTCGTCCCGACCACCCGGACGGTGTAAGGCGTTGCCGCCGCCCCGCCCCGGGCCGTTGTCCGGGCCGCCGTCCCGACCCGGCCCGAGCCGTCCGGCACCGTCCCGGGTGTCGTGGTAGCGGCGGTCCGCCGGCCGGTGGTCGCCGAACTGACCCAGGTCGCCGGTGTCGGTCCCCCGCTCGTCGAAGCCGCGCCGCTCCTGGTGCGGGGCGGTCGGCCGGTACGGCTCGGGATAGGGCGCGCTGAAGAGCGGCTCCTGGCCGTCCCGGCTGGCCGGAATCAGGTTGCCCCGGGCCGGGTCGGGTCGACCGGGCGGCCGTCCCGCAGCGCCGGACGGCACCTGAGCCGAGCCGGTGAACGTCGGGGGCTTGCGCCCGCCGGTCTGGTCCGGCACCGGGTTCCGGTGTTCGGGTGGCTCCGCGCGAGGGCCGGCCGGAAACTCCTGCTCCGGTCGTACCGGGTACTCGCGCTCGGCCTCGCCGGGAAAGCGGAGCGGTTCGGCCCGGTATCCGCCGGTCGGGTCGGAGTCGGCGTACCCGGCCGGCTCGCGGTCGCCGTATCCACCGGCCGGATCCGGCCCGGCGTAGCCTCCTGGCGGGTCGGCGCCGTCGTATCCGCCGGCCGGCTCGGCTCCGGGATAGCCCGACGGGCCGCCGGATCCGGGATACCCCGGGGGTACGGCCATCCCCGCCGGTTCGGGTCCGGCCGAATAGCCGGTACCGGCCGGGCGCACCTGGCCGTCCTCGGGTGGCCGTACGGTGACCGCCACCTGGACGGCCCGGCCCAGCCGGCGGGAGAGTGCCTCGGTGATCGCCGGGCGGAGCCGCGACTCGATCACGTCCCGGGTGAAGGCGTCCGGTACAGAGAGCAGCGCGGTGTCCTCGATAATGGTGTGCAGACGGGTCAGCCGGAGATAGGCGCGCTGCTGGGCCGAAATAATCTCGTCGGCCAGTTCCTCGGTCGTCGCCGCCCACACCGCGCCAAGGTCGATCGTGTCGGCCACCGTCGCGCCACCCCCATCGCCTCTGCGTCTCCGGCCGCCGTTGCCGTCCCGGTCGACCGTTCCAGGCTTGCTGACGTGCTCGAACAGGCACGACGCGGCGCTCGGCGGGTGCCGGCGCCGTCCACAGGTTATCCACAGCCTGTGTATCGACCGATTGTGTCGCCCGGCCGGGCGTCCGTGTCGGCTGCCCCCGGCCCGACCTGCGTTGACGCGGGTTCATCTGTCGAACGATCGACGAGCTTGTCCGGTTTTGCCCGTCAGCGGCATCCCCACCCCCTGACGCTGACGTGCAATCGGGCACGCTAACAGCGTTGTCCACAACCCTTCAACCGTCGGCGCCCCGGGGCCTTGCCGACATCAGCGAAAAACCCCGCCTGGCGGGACGGTGGTCCCGACGTCCACGCCTGTCGCCCGACAGTCCGGAGCCCTGTGCCGGCGGCGCGGCCGAGCCGGTTGCGATCATGACGTTTGACGGCCGTTGTCGGGCTGCGTAGGCTCCAACGGTTGCTCTGTCGCCCTCTGCTAGGGTGATGGGAGACTGTTGACCGCGGCCCGGCACGGGCCGTGGCTGACGCCTGGACGGCATCGACACCCGGCCGTCCCGGCGGTCGACGCCAGACAATCACACGACCCCGCTGTCGCACGACCGGGGCGTACGACGACGGAGAGCCTGACGTGAGCAAGCGCACCTTCCAGCCGAACAACCGCCGGCGCGCGAAGACCCACGGCTTCCGGCTGCGCATGCGCACCCGGGCTGGTCGCGCCATCATCTCGGCCCGCCGTGGCAAGGGTCGCACCCGCCTGTCGGCCTGACGGCTGGCAAGGCCGGTCCGGGGATGTAGGCAGTCGTGCTGGCGGCCGCACAGCGACTGCGGCGCAGCAGTGACTTCGCCGCGGCGATCCGGGGTGGGCGCCGTGCCAGTCGAGGAACCGTGGTGGTCCATCTCGATTCGGCCGGAACGCCGGCACCAACGTCTTCCCCGACGACCACGACGGCATCGGAGCCGGTTCGGAGCGCCGGTGCGGGACACGAGCCCGCGCCCGCCCGGGCCGGCTTCGTCGTGTCCAAGGCGGTGGGTGGCGCGGTGGTCCGGAACAAGGTCCGGCGCCGCCTGCGACACCTGGTCCGCGACCGGTTGCCGGGTCTGCCCCCCGGCACCACCCTGGTGGTACGCGCACTGCCCGGTGCCGCCGACGCCGCGTACGCGCGGCTCGGCACCGATCTGGACGCCGCGATCGCGGCGGCACTCGCCCCCCGGAAGTCCTCCCGGCGGTCCCGATGACGACGTCGTCCGACGGTACGTCCGAGATGACACTCGGTGCCCGAGTGCTGGCCGGAGCCATCGTCGCGTACCGTCGTTGGATAAGCCCGGCGCTGCCGGCCCGCTGTCGGTTCTACCCGTCCTGCAGCGCGTACGCCCTGGAGGCGGTCGCGCGGCATGGTGCACTCCGGGGAGCCGTCCTGGCGGTCCGGCGGCTGTTGCGCTGCCACCCCTTCCACCCCGGTGGATATGACCCGGTGCCGGAGCCGGGCGCACGCCGCCATGCCGATGTGACTGGAGCCCCGAATTGAGTCTCGACTGGATCTACTGGGCGATCTCGTGGATCCTGCTGCTGTGGCACTCCGCCTGGGACGCCATCGGAGTGTCGGCGGGGGCGGTCCTGGGCACCAACTGGTCCTGGATCCTGGCGATCATCTTCCTGGTGGTCACCCTGCGGGTGATCCTCTTCCCGATCTTCGTCAAGCAGATCAAGTCGCAGCGGGCGATGCAGGCGCTCCAGCCCCAGCTCAAAGCCCTCCAGGAGAAGCACAAGGGTGACCGGGAGACGCTCCAGAAGGAGATGATGGAGCTCTACCGGAAGGAGAAGGCGAACCCGCTGATGGGCTGCCTTCCGATCTTCCTGCAGGCTCCGGTCTTCATCGGCCTCTTCCACGTGCTCCGCCGGCTGGACCCGGCCAACCAGGGCAAGACCCGGTACGGCTGGACGATCGACCAGTTCGAGAGCGCCACCCACGCCCGGCTCTTCGACGTGCCGATCGCCGGCAAGTTCGGCTCCAGCGCGGCGGAGCTGGCCCGGCTGAACGCCAGCGGCACGTCGGTCAAGATCCTGGCCGGCGTCCTGGTGGCCATCATGATCGCCACCACCTACCTGACCAGCCGGCAGATGATCCTCAAGACCGGCTGGGCCGAGGACCCGCAGCAGCGCATGATCCAGCGGCTGATGCTCTACGGCATCCCCGCCTCACTGCTGGTCTCCGGCGCGATCTTCCCGATCGGTGTGGTCATCTACTGGGTCACCAACAACCTCTTCACCCTCGGCCAGCAGCAGTGGGTGCTGCGCAAGTACCCGCCGCCGCAGACCGCCCCCCGGCTGCCGAAGCCGGGCGAGTCCGCCCCTCGGCGTACCACCGGAGCCGGCGGCGGCGCCGGTCGGCGGGGCACTGACTCCCGTAACCCGGTGCAGCCCGGCAAGCCGGCGAAGCCCGCCGGGCGGTTTGGGCGGTCCAAGGCCAACGGTGCGCAGCCGGAGAAGCCGGCCGTCGACACCAAGGCGCTGGCTCCCAAGCCGGGCGCCAAGCCGGTCAACCCCAAGAAGGGGCGTCCGGCGAAGCGTCAGGGTTGACGCGAGCGGCCACCGGTCGTAACTGTCGGTCGGTGGCCCGGTAGGACTTCGGGCCGTGCTGCCACCAGCGCTGGCGCCGGACCGGAATCCGCCGCGCCTCGTGACGACGGGCAGCGTTGCCCGTGCAGACGTGCCCGTGGCACTCGGCGATCTCCCGCCGGGCCCGGGGAACCAGCGGGACCGTACGGTCCGGCCGAGAGAGTACGGAGATGAGACGGTGACCGACACCAGTATTCCGCGCGCCGAGCAGCCCATCGGCGACACCGACCCGGTCCTGCCGGCGGGCTCGCCCGCGGACGCCGAAACCACCGAGGCCGTTGCGGTTGCCGGAGACGTCGCGGACGCCGGTCCGGGGCAGGACGACGACGTAGACGACGAGGAGGAGGGCGACGAGGTCGAGCAGGCCAGCAACGGCGGAAAGCCGGCCGGGGCGACCAGCGACGCCGACCTGTTCCGGCAGAGCGAGATCGCCGCGGACTACGTCGAAGGGCTGCTCGACATCCTCGACTACGACGGCGACATCGACGAGCTGGTCTCCGCCGGACGACCCGTGGTCGAGGTGGTCGGCGGGCGCCTGCAGGCGCTGGTCGGGCAGCGCGGCGCCACCCTGGAGGCGCTCCAGGAGCTGACCCGGCTCGCCGTGTTCCGGCAGACCGGATCGCCCAGCCGGCTGCTGCTGGACGTCGGCGGCTACCGGGCAACCCGCCGCAAGGAGCTCTCCGCGGTGGCCAAGAACGCGGTCGAGAAGGTCAAGCAGCACGGCGAGGCCGTCCGGCTGGAGCCGATGTCCGCCTTCGAGCGCAAGTGTGTGCACGACGTGGTGAACGCCATCGCCGGGGTGGAGAGCGAGTCCGAGGGCGTCGAGCCGAACCGCCGGATCGTCGTACGCCCGGTCGACTGAGCGGTCGATGACGTACCGATCCGTTTCCGGCCCGGGTGGCGAACCGCCGCCCGGGCCGTCGGCTGTCCGGGCCGGAGGCGACAGCTCGCCGGCCGTACCGCTTCCGGCCGAACTAGCCGAGCCGGCCCGTACCCTTTTCGCGGAGCGGCTCCCGCTCGCGGCCGCGTACGCGGAACTGCTGGCCGGCCCCGGCGTGCTGCGCGGCCTGATCGGCCCCCGCGAGACGCCCCGGATCTGGGACCGGCACCTGCTCAACTGCGCCGCGGTGGCGGAACTCCTGCCGGTCGGTGCCTCGGTCGTGGACGTCGGCTCCGGTGCCGGGCTTCCGGGAATCGTCCTCGCGATCGCCCGGCCGGACCTGGCCATCACGCTGGTCGAGCCGCTGGCCCGGCGGGCGGTGTTCCTGGCCGAGGTGGTCACCGCACTCGACCTCGCGGAGACCGTGACCGTGGTCCGGGCCCGGGCGGAGGAACTTGCCGCGAGCCGGCGTGAGCGTGCCGCTGTCCGGCGGCGGCGAGCCGGCCGGGGCGGCCGGTCCAGCGGCCCGCTTCCGGTCGAGCCTGGTAGCCCGGTTCCGGTCGGGGCCGGCGGGCCGGTGGAGCTGGCCAACCTCCCGGCCGAGCTGCGGGTGCCGGCCGACGTCGTGACGGCCCGGGCCGTCGCCCCGCTCGACCGGCTCGCCGGCTGGTGTCTCCCACTGGCCGTCCCCGGCGGGCGTCTGCTGGCGCTCAAGGGAGCCAGTGCCGCCGCGGAGGTGGCCGAGCACGCCGAGGCGGTACGCCGGCTCGGTGGGTCGGCACCGGTCGTCCGGCAGGCCGGCCTCGGAGTTGTCGACCCGCCGACGACCGTCGTGGAGGTGGTCCGGGAGCGCGCCGGTCGACCGGCGGCCCCGGGTGCACCGGGCGGTCGGCGGGGCAGCGCGGCCCGGTAGCGGCCTCGCGCCGACGGGCGGTGGCGGCCGTCCACCTGCTGTGCCCCGTCGCGCGGCTTCGGGCGTACCGGTCCGGGGACTCGACGGGGAGCATGCCGGCTATACCCTGTGCCGGTGATGCTGCCCCTGCCGTCCGGCGAGTTCCGCGCGTACCTCTTCGACTGCGACGGCACCATCGCCGACTCCATGCCGCTGCACTACGTCGCCTGGCAGCAGGCGCTGGCGGAGTGGAAGTGCGACTTTCCGGAGGACCTCTTCTACGCCTGGGGCGGGCGGACGGTGGTCGACATCATCGCCACGCTCAACGAGCAACAGGGTCTCACCATGCCGCCGGAGGCGGTCGCCCGGCGCAGGGAGGAGCTCTATCGGGAGCTGCTGCCGCGCCTCACTGCAGTACCCGAGGTGCGGCAGCACATCGACCGGGCCCACCGGCGACTTCCGCTCGCCGTGGTGTCCGGCAGCACCACGGAGTCGGTCACCGCCTCCCTGAAGACGCTCGGCCTGCTGGAGAAGTTCGACGTGCTGGTCTGTGCCGAGGACTACACGATGGCCAAGCCGGACCCGGAGGGCTTTCTGCTCGCGGCGCGCCGGCTGGGCGTACCCCCGGAGTCCTGTCTGGTCTTCGAGGACACCGAGTTGGGGATCCAGGCGGCGACGGCGGCGGGGATGGCGTCGGTACGCGTACCGCAGCCCCGGGCAGCGTCAAACGGCGGTCGACCGGCAGGACCCTCTTGGTGAGGCGTCGGCGGCACTTTGACGGAAACGCTTCCGCAGGTGTCGGCGATGAGCAGCCAGACCTGCTTCGATAAGCGTTGATGCAGGGGCGTTCGTCGTCGGCTGTATCCGACGGGGCGGGAGCGCGAGCCGTCGTGGCGGTTTCGATCCCACGTGGTGTGGGATCGGAGAGCGGCTCACTGGCGGGCGGGATTCCGGGAATCGGATGGCGGCCCGGGCGGCGCGTGGGTGTCCCGTCTCGGCGGTGTGGCGGGCCACAATTGTTGGTGGTCGAGCTGAGGCGTCAAATCCGCTGATCAGACCAGGTCCCCGGAGACAGATCTCCGGAACGGCGGGTTTTCATCCTGCGGACAGCCGTGGCCCTATGTGCCCAGCGGCCGTAGGCTGACCGCGCGTCGATAGTGTAGACCGGGCAGCGGGTGGCGCCTCAGGCCTTCGCTGCTTCTTGCCGGACCGCACGCTAACGCCCAAGGCGCGGGCATGGGCGCTGACCGGGCCGACACCATCCGAAGCTGGCAGGGATGACACGGTGCATGACAACGGTAGGTATGACGATCCAGAGATGACGGACTCCGGGGGCTACCACTCCGGCGGCGCCGATGTTTCACGTGAAACCGACTACGAAGGTTGGTCTGCCAGCGGCCGGGCTCGGCCGCCGGGACGGGGCGACGGCTCCGACGGCCAACCGACGGGGTATGACTCCTCACCGCCACCCGGTCCGAGTCGCGGTACCGCCCGGGTCACTCCACCGCCCGGTGCACCCGGGCACGGCGGGCCGGGATACCCCCCGGTGGGTTCGCCGTTCGTGGCAGAGGCAGCCGGCCCGGGGCCGGCAGCGGATCTGCCCCGTCAGCCGGTGCCCGGACCGGGGCCGGACCCGTCCGGGAAAGGCCCGGAGCATCCGAGGCCGGCCGGGCGGGCGACGGCACCGACGTTCTCGGCGCCGACGGACGTACCGCCGCAGCCGGCGGCCCCACGCCCCGGCGCCCAGGCGCCGGTTGCGCGGCCTGTCGGCGCTCAGGCTCCGGCGGCCCCGGGCGGGTCGCCGGCACCGGCCCGCGCTGACGGGACGGGTCTGGCCCCGCGCCCGATCGTCGAGCCCGAGTCCCCGGCCGACACGCCGTCAGCGGTACCGGAGACCTTCCCCGAGGACGCCGCGTCCGACGCGTACGTTTCACGTGAAACCCCGTCGCGCGAACAGGACGATCCCCCGTTGGCAATGGAGGCAATGCGCGCTGTGCAAATCCTGAACCCGAGCGGCGAGGTGACGATGCCGCGTCCGGACCGGCCACGGATCATGTGTGTCGCGAACCAGAAGGGAGGCGTCGGCAAGACCACCACCACGGTCAACCTGGCGGTGGCCCTGGCGCTGCACGGCAACCGCGTCCTCGTCGTGGACCTCGACCCGCAGGGGAACGCCTCGACCGGACTGAACGTGCCGCACCACGCCGGCGTACCGGACGTCTACGACTGCCTGATCGACAACGTGCCGCTGGCCGAGGTGGCCCAGCCGGTCGAGGGGATTCCCGACCTCTGGTGCGTACCGGCCACCATCGACCTGGCCGGTGCCGAGATCGAGTTGGTCTCGGTGGTAGCCCGGGAGTCCCGCCTCGCCCGAGCGATCGCCGGCCACCCGGCACAGTTCGACTACGTCTTCATCGACTGCCCGCCCTCGCTCGGCCTGCTCACGGTGAATGCGCTCTGCGCCGCCCAGGAGGTGCTGATCCCGATCCAGTGCGAGTACTACGCGCTGGAGGGCCTCAACCAGCTGATCAACAACATCAACCTGGTACGGCAGCACCTGAACCCGACCCTTGAGGTCTCGACGATCCTGCTCACCATGTACGACCGGCGGACCCGGCTCGCGGACGCGGTCGAGCAGGACGTCCGGAACCATTTCGGGGACAAGGTGCTGCAGGCGGTGATTCCGCGCAACGTGCGGGTGTCGGAGGCTCCGAGCTACGGCCAGTCGGTGATGACCTACGATCCCGGTTCGCGGGGTGCCACGAGTTACTTCGAGGCGGCCCAGGAGATCGCCATGCGCGGGGTCAAAGAGTCTGTTGGCCGCAATGCATAGCTTGGTTGATGCGTCGGGAGGCGTGGCATGAAGAACCGTCCGCGGGGCGGGCTGGGTCGTGGACTGGGCGCGCTGATTCCCACAACACCGGAACCAGCGGCCGGGGTGGTGACGGCGGAGCCTCCGGCCGGTCGACCGGAGGCCGCGCCGTCGCTGCCCGGAGAATCCTCCTGGTCCGCGTCGGTGCCCTCGGCTCCGGTGCAGCCGACCGGGCCGGAGCTGGCGCCCGTTCCCGGAGCCCGATTCGCCGAGATTCCGCTCGACGCGATCGTGCCCAACCCGAAGCAGCCACGGCAGGTCTTCGACGAGGAGGCCCTGGAGGAGCTCAAGCTTTCGATCCAGGAGGTCGGCTTCCTCCAGCCGATCGTGGTACGCCAGCTTCCCGGCGACCAGTTCGAGCTGGTGATGGGCGAACGGCGCTGGCGTGCGGCACAGGCGGTTGGTCGGGAGTCGATCCCCGCGATCGTCCGGGACACCCGGGACGACGCGATGCTCCGGGACGCGTTGCTGGAGAACATCCATCGGGCCAACCTCAACCCTCTGGAAGAGGCGGCCGCCTATCAGCAGCTCCTGGAGGAGTTCGGCGCGACGCACGAGGAGCTGGCTCGGCGGATCGGCCGCAGCCGCCCGCAGATCTCGAACACCATCCGGCTGCTGAACCTCCCCGCCGAGGTGCAGAAGCGGGTGGCCGCCGGAGTGCTCTCCGCCGGGCACGCCCGGGCTTTGCTCAGCCTCGATAGCTCGGCAGCGCAGGAGGAGCTCGCCCGGCGGATCGTGGCCGAAGGGCTTTCGGTACGGGCCACGGAGGAGGTCGTGAAGCTGACCGAGACCTCCCCCAGCCGCCCCAGCCCGGCAAAGCGGCGCGCCAAGGTGCACGCCCCGGGGCTGACCGATCTCGCGGACCGGCTGTCGGACCGGTTCGACACCCGGGTCAAGGTCGACATCGGGCGTAACAAGGGGAAGATCACCATCGAGTTCGCCACCGTGGACGACCTTGAGCGGATCGTCGGCCTCATCGGAATGACGGGCTCGGCCTCCGAGCCCGACGAGTCGGTCTGAGCGCAGGCCCGCACCCGCCGTTCGGGCGAGGTGGGCGACCCGGCTCGACAGCGCGCGAATGGCCACCGTCCCGGCTGGATCGGGGTGGTGGCCATTCGCATCGTCGACCCGAGGAGTCGGTGCGCTGGTTTCACGTGAAACCAGCGCACCCGCAGCGGGCGGACGTCAAGCCGTTGCGCGGGCCTGGCCGGTTCGTCTCTGCGACCTGCGGCGGCGGCGAGGGGTCTGGGGATTGGCGTCGGGTTGCCGGGGCGGATGGTCAATCCGGAGGTCGATGGCGCGGGCACCGCGAGCCGCCAGTCTCGGTTCTCGGTCTTCGGTTCTCGGGCTCAGATCTGGGCCCTCGGCTTTCGGTCCTAAGCCCTCGGGCGTCAGCTCTCGGCCGTCAGCTCTCGGGCGTCAGCTCTCGGCCGTCAGTGGGGATCCATGAGCCGGAGTCGCCAGCCGTGCGCAATCCGCGGCGAGCTATGAGTTGCGGCCGTGCCCGGTCGCGGAGACTGGCGGCAGCCGCCAGCGGACGCCCGCAACTCGGCGCGCTCACCACTGGCTGCCCGCCACGGTCAACCGGAGGCCGCTGTCCGATGGCCACCCGTTGGCATCCGACGGCTACTACCGCCGTCCGAATGCTCCGGGCGCCGGGACGACAGCCGACGAACGGCGGCAGCGCTGGGCGCCCCTTCTGGGTGCCGGTGATGTGGACGGATGCCGGTCGACTGCCACCACGCGGGGACGCGGTCGGCTGGCAGGGATGGATTCGGCTGGAATACGCCCAGGGGTCTGCTGTCCGCCATCTCCCCTTCAGGGTCGGTGGCTCTGCCTCTCCGCCTCGTCCGGTGCGTGGGATCGCGATTGAGTTCTGCACGGTGTGGGTTCGGAACGCCGCCAGGTGTTGGCTAGGCCCGGCAGCCGGCTCAGCCCTGCCTTCCACCCCGACCCGGAGGAGTTGTCGCTGCTGCGGAGATCTCAGCGGTCCCGGGAGGCGGATGCCTGTCCCGGGCCGGATCCGTTCCGGAGCGGCTGCCCCGGCGGGTGCCATCGCGACGCGGCGACGGACGGCTTGGCTACCGCTTTTTCACCGTCTGCTCGGTGACCAACAACGGACATAGCGCGGACGGGGATGGGATGCGACGCGTGCCCGGAGACGGCGAGAAGTAATCCACAGGGGTTGTCCACAGGCATCCCCCGTTTCACGTGAAACAGCGCGTGGAACGCGGTGTCGGCCTGTGGATGACGGCGGTGAAATCCGCCCGGAGGGGCCTCTGTTCGTGTCGGCACCGGCCTGGAGGACAGCACGCCGGAGACCAGGCAGCCCGAGGAGGGCGATGAGTGACCCGAGGGCGGCGGACACCTGTGAACCCGAGGACGGAGACCGCAGGACCACCGGACGCCGAAACAGGCGGGGACGCGGCTGGCGCCGGACACACCGGGAACCGACGAGCGGGACGGTGGCCCGAGTCGAGCCGCCGGGCGAACCTGTTCAAGCCGTTACGGCGGTGCGCCGCGAATCGGGTTGGTGGCCCTTGCGAGCCGGCTCGGTGCCGCCGTACCGGGAGCGGTTCGCGTCGTCCGTGCGTCGACCAGGAGACGGCGGAAGTGGTACGGATGCCACGCCGCGACGTCGATGATCGGCAGCCGAAACAGGGTAGGGACAGCGGTCCCGAACTCGGTTAGGGTCAGCGTCGTGCCCCACACCCCTCCCGCTGTACCAGACTTCACCAGGTGGCCTTCGTTCCCCTTCGAAGGCGAGTTCCGGGTCAAGCAACTCGACGAGCCGGTGGCGGTCGAGCCGCCGCGCAAGGGCGAGGGTTCCGGCGAATGCCACTCCTGCAACGCCCCCGACGACGCCTACATCTGGGTCAGCGAACGCTGGCGGGTACGCGCCATGGATCGGCCGACCGGGCTGCCGATGGTGCTGATCCTCGAGTCACGTTCGCATCTGGACCTGGGTGACCTGCCCAACCTGCTCGCTGCCGAACTCGGGGTGATGACGGTACGGCTCGAACGGGCCGTACGGTCCCTGGACGGGGTCGCCCGGGTACACGTCAACCGCTGGGGTGACGGTGCCGCACACCTGCACCTGTGGTTCCTGGCGCGGCCGTACGGGCGGCTCCAGTTGCGCGGCACCTTCCTGTCCCTGTGGGACGACATCCTGCCCCCGATCCCCGAGCCACAGTGGCGGGAGAATCTGGCGCTGGTCGCAGCCTGGCTCGCCGAGTTCGGCGGACGCCCGCTGGCCGAGCCGCCCCGCATCCAGTGGCAGGCACCGTCGAGCCTGGCCCAGCAGGGCGCCACGGGGCCATCCGCCGTCGCACCGGTAACCGGCTCGGCGACGTCGACCGAGCCAGCCGCCGCTGCTCCACTCCCGGCTACGCCGACGGTGACCGAGGCGGAGGCGGGGCCGGGGATACCAGAGCCGGCGGACTCGACGGACGCCACCGATCCGGGCGCCCGCGAGTCACCCGGTGATCCGGCCACCCGGGCCTATTAGCCAGCCGGGCGACGACGAGGCACCGCTCCTCGACCAGCGCGGCACGGTCCCGCCCGGTGCCGGGCGCGTTCGCGCGGTTGCTGGCGCTCGGCGGGTGGGCCAGTGCGCGGAGCCGGCGAGCGTCGTGGGTCAGGGGCGGCCGAGGGTACGGCGCTGGGAGGCGCGGGCGACCAGGGTACGAAGCAGCTCGCCGAAGTCGAGTCCGGCGGCGTTCACGGCGAGCGGGAGCAACGAGGTCTCGGTCATGCCCGGCGAGACGTTGACCTCCAGCACGTGCGGCCGGTCGTCCTCGTCCACGATCAGGTCCACCCGGGACAGGTCGCGGAGCCCGAGCGCGGAGTGGGCCGCGAGGGCGGTTTCCGCTACCCGGGCCGCCACGGTGGCCGACAACCGGGCCGGGGCGTGCCAGGTGGTGAGCCCGGCGGTGTAGCGGGCGGCGTAGTCATAGACGCCGTTGCGGGGGACGATCTCGACGGCGGGCAGGGCACGCGGGCCGTCGCCCAGGTCGACCACCGAGACCGCCACGTCCATTCCGGGTACGTAGCGCTCGACGAGCGCCGTCGAGTCGTACGCGAAGCAGCCGACCATCGCTGCCGGCAGCGCGCCGGGATCCCGGACCACGGCGGCGCCGAGACCCGAGCCGCCCTGGGCCGGCTTGATCATGAGTGGTAGTCCGAGCCGGTCGACGATCCGGTCCAGCACCGCCACCGCACCGAGTTCGGAGAACCGGTCGTGCGGCAGCGCCACCCAGTCCGGGGTGGGGATGCCGTCCTCGCGGAGCACCGCCTTCGCCGACGGCTTGTCCCAGGCCAGTCGGGACGACCGGGCGTCACAGCCGACGTACGGCACGTCGCAGATGTCGAGTACGCCGCGCAGCGAGCCGTCCTCTCCGGTCGACCCGTGCAGGGCGATCACCACCGCGTCCGGGGGATCCTCCCGAAGCAGTGGCAGCAGCGAGACGTCGGCGTCGCGGAGTTCCGCCTCCACGCCGACCGAGCGGAGTGCGTCGAGCACCCGCCGGCCGGACTTCAGCGACACGTCCCGCTCGTAGGAGAGTCCGCCGGCGAGCACCAGGACACGCAGTTCGGCGGTGGTGTCGCGAGGTACGAGGTCAGGCCATTCGGCGGCCTGGAGCGGATCGTCGGCAGAGTGCGTACCCATGCCGGAGATCATGCCAAGTCGGGACCTGGCACGTCCGCGCCGGCCTGCCCACGACGGCGGGGCGGCGCGCCGACAGTGCCGAAGACCTCGCGCATCGCGGCCTCCTGCTCCATCACGGTCGCCAGCCGGCGCACACCCTCGCGGATCCGCTCCGGCGGCGGGAAGGAGAAGTTGAGCCGCATGTGGCCCGCCCCCGTGCCGTCGGCGTAGAAGCCGGTGCCGGGCACGTAGGCGACCCGGGCGGCGATGGCCCGGGGCACCATCGCCTTGGCGTCCAGGCCCTCCGGCAGCGTCGCCCAGACGAACAGCCCGCCACCCGGCTCGGTCCAGCTCGTGCCGGCCGGCATGTAGTCGGCCAGCGCGTCGAGCAGGGCGTCCCGGCGCTCCCGGTACAGCTCACGGTAGATCTTGAGCTGCTGCCGCCACGGCATCGTCGACAGGTAGGTGGTGACGGCGGCCTGGGCGAAGGCGCTCGGGCAGAGGATCTGCGCCTCGCTGGCGATCACCAGCTTGTCGCGTACGGCGTGCGGGGCCAGGATCCAGCCCACCCGCAGCCCGGGGGCGAAGGTCTTGGAGAAGGTGCTCAGGTAGAACACGCCGTCCCGGCGGCGTGCCCGCAGCGGCAGCGGCGCCTCGCAGTCGAAGCCGAGCTGGCCGTACGGGTCGTCCTCGACCACCAGCAGGCCGGCCCGTTCGCAGATGTCGAGCACCCGCTCCCGGCGCTCCTCGCTCAGCGTCACGCCGGCCGGGTTCTGGAACGTCGGGATCGTGTAGAGGAACTTCGCCCGCCGACCCGAACGGGCGACCTCGGCGATGGCCAGCTCCAGCGCCTCCGGGATCAGTCCGTCGGCATCCATCGGGACGTGCACCACCTGGGCCTGGGCGCTCTGGAAGACACCGAGCGCGCCGACGTAGGTGGGCCCCTCGGCGAGTACGACGTCGCCGGGGTCGAGGAAGAGCCGGGCGATCAGGTCCAGCGCCTGCTGCCCGCCGACTGTCACCACCACGTCCTCCGGGGAGGCGCCGCAGCCGACGTCGATGCCGGAGAGCGCCATCACCTCGCAGATCCGCTCCCGCAGCTCCAGCGTGCCCTGGCCGATGCCGTACTGCAGGGTGCTCGCGCCCTGGTCGGCGGCGAGCTTGTTGAGCATCTCGCCGACCGCGTCCAGCGGCAACGCGGCGATGTACGGTGCGCCGCCGGCCAACGAGACGACCTCCGGACGGCTGGCGACGGCGAAGAGAGCTCGGATCTCCGATGCCGTCATCCCGCGTACCCGCCGGGCATAGCGGTCCGTGTAGTCGTCCAGCGTCGTGCCGGTCATGCCGCCTCCTCGCTGTGCTCTCTCCTCGTCACGACGCCCGCGACCGAGCCGGGGGACGCCGGCGCCGCTGCCCGCTCGTCCCGCCTCCCTGCGCTCGTCGTGCCTCCCCATGATGATGGCCGGGACGGTCACCGAAACGCATTCCCGAAACAGGTCGTTTGATCCCGCCCGGGCGCCCTCGGCACCTCGAACGCCGCGCCCGTTCTCCGTCCCGGTCCGCTCGATCCCCGCCGTGCGGGCGGGTCGGTGGGGCTGTCCGGCAACTCCGCCGGTCGGCGCTCGTCGCTCGATCGTAATCCCGATCACCCGGTAAGGCCCTCGGCCCGGCGGTCCGTCCACATGTCGGACCGGTTGACCTGCCCGGTTACCGGCTGAGCCGGGGGAAACGGTGCGTAGTCGACCCGTCCTCTCCCGAGCCGGGAGGTTCCGGCGTACGATCGCTCGTTGGGGGTAGGGACCGGAGATGGCGATATTTGCGGTCTTTGGACTCCGGGGACGATTTGTGGGGATGCGCCGATGTCGCGACGTCTGGTCAGTCTGACCCTCGACACTCTCGAAGACCTGCCCCGGCCCTGCCGCCGGTGCGTCTACTGGGAGCTGGATCCGGTGGCGGCCGAACGTGCCCGCGAGGCAGGCGACCCCGGCCTGGAGAAGGAAGCCTGGGTCTCGCAGACGCTGCTCGAATGGGGCTCCTGCGGAAAGCTCGCGTACGTCGACGGTATGCCCGCCGGATTCGTGATGTATGCCCCGCCGGCCTACGTCCCCCGGTCGATGGCGTTTCCCACCTCGCCGGTCTCGGCGGACGCCGCACTGCTGACCACGGCACACATCATCACCACCTTCGCCGGTGGCGGGCTGGGCCGGATGCTCGTCCAGGGGGTCGCGCGGGACCTGACGAAGCGGGGCATCAAGGCGATCGAGGCGTTCGGCGACGCGAAGTTCGGTGACGCCGGTGACGGCGCGGGCGGCTGTGTCGCCCCGGCCGACTACTTCCTCTCCGTCGGCTTCAAGACGGTACGACCCCATCCGCGCTTTCCCCGCCTCCGGCTGGAGCTGCGTACCGCACTGTCCTGGAAGTCCGACGTCGAGTACGCGCTGGAGAAGCTGCTCGGCTCGATGAGCCCGGAAGGACTGCTCCGCCCGGTACGCCCCGCCACCCGCTCGGCCGCCGGCTGACGGTGCACGGCTGACGGTTCACCGGCCGGCCGCAGCCGGTCAGTCGTGGGCGGCGGCGCCGGCCGCCACCATCGCCCGCAGCTCGCTGACGTCGATCGAGCCGGTCGGCACGTCCTCCTCGACCGGGAAGTACATCCGCTGCACCGCGGCGACGATGGCGTCCACCACCCGGTCCCGGAACCGGGGGTCGATCAGCCGGGCCCGGTCGGTGGGTGAGGTGAGGTAGCCGACGTCGACGCGTACCGCCGGCATCCGGGTCAGCCGGAGCAGCTCCCACGTCTTCGCGTGGGTCTGGCAGTTGCGCAGCCCGGTCCGGGCCACGATCTCCCGCTGGACGAGCCCGGCCAGCCGTTCGCCGACGCTTGAGGTGACCCCGTTGGCGGTGCCGTAGTGGTAGGTGGCGACCCCGTCCGCCTCCGGGTTGGCGTGCCCGTCGATGTGCAGCGAGATGAGCAGGTCGCCGCCGAGTTCGTTGGCCAGGTCGGCCCGGGTGAGGTCGGCCAGCGGCGCGGCCGGCGCCGGGCCCCGGGTGAGGTGCACCCGCATGCCGGCGGCGGCGAGCCGGCCCTCCAGCCGGGCGGCGAGGTCGTAGGCGAGGTCCGCCTCGGTCCACCGCATCGTGCCGTCCTGCACCACGAACCCGGGATCGAAGGGGTCGTGACCGGGGTCGACCACGATGACCTTGCCGACCAGGTTCGGGCCGGACTGGCGGAACGCGTCGGACTCGCGGAGCAGGGTCGGCCGGCCGCCGACCACCTTCCGGCCGAGCCGGCGCAGCGCGTTCATGGTGTGCGGGCCACAGGCGCCATCCGGGGGGAGCCCGACCTCGCGCTGGAACTGGGCGACCGCGCGGGCCGTCCGGGCCCCGTACACGCCGTCGGCGCGACCGACGTCGTAGCCCATCTCCAGCAGGCGCTCCTGGAGGGTACGCACGTCCTCGCCGATCAGCGGGTCGGGAATCGCCTGGTAGAGGGTACGGGCACCGAGGCGCCAGCGGGCCGCGTCCAGCGCCCGCCAGGTCTCCGGGCCGACCTGACCATCGACGCTGAGCCCACGGTCCTGCTGGAAGGCGCGTACCGCACGCTCGGTCTCCGCCTCGAATTCGTCGGCGCCGGGCGGCCCACCGGCGGGCAGCAGGCCCAGCCCGACCAGGACGGCTCGGATCTCGGTGACCGCACGTCCCCGGTCACCACGTCGGATCGGACGCACGGACAACCTCCCTCTGCGTGCCTGCGGCTGACTGCCCGGCTGTCGGGCGGGTGTGCCGGATCGGCCCTGCGACCGGTCCGGCGGCGGACGGTTCGTGGCTCCTCCGGGCGGCCCCGATGGACCGGTCGACGGGGTCCGGCCCGGCGGCGCCGGCGCACCGTCGCGAGGAGGAACGCTTCCGGAGCGTACCGTGGCGCTCCGGCCCCCGCCCGTCGTTGACCGTACGGTATCCGGCCAATCCCGCCGATGAGCTGGGGATATACCCGTTCGGCCGGTGCCCGACGCGTGCTGGCCGCGATTGTGGCGGATCAGTCTCGACCGGTGGCCGGTCCCGCCGGCCGGAAACGCCGACGCGCCCGCGTCCGAGGATCCGGAGACGGGCGCGTCGGCGTGGCGGTGGCGCGCTACAGCGCTGTTTCGATGAGCTTGATCAGGTCGCTCTTGGGGCGGGCCCCGGCGATGGACTGGACGGGCTCGCCGCCCTTGAACATCGTCAGGGTCGGCACCGACAGCACCCGGTAGGCACGGGCCGTCTCCGGGTTGTCGTCGATGTTGAGCTTGACGATCCGGACCTTGTCCCCCAGTTCGCCGGCGATCTCTTCCAGCAGGGTGTCGACCTTGCGGCACGGCCCGCACCACTCGGCCCAGAAGTCCACCAGTACCGGCGTATCGGACTGCAGCACGTCACTGGCGAAGTTGGCGTCCGTGACGGCGCTTGTTGCTCCCACTAGTCCTCCTCGGGGGTTGCTTCGTGCGTTGGTGTTCAGTCTTCGTCGAGCGTCGCGAGGAACCGCTCGGCGTCGAGGGCGGCGGCACAGCCGGTGCCGGCCGCGGTGATCGCCTGGCGGTAGGTGTGGTCGACCAGGTCACCGGCGGCGAACACGCCGGGGATGTTGGTCCGGGTGCTCGGCGCCTCGACCTTGACGTAGCCGTTGTCGTCCAGCTCCACCTGACCCCGGAAGAGCTCGCTGCGCGGGTCGTGGCCGATCGCCACGAACACGCCGCTGACGTCGAGCGTCTTGGCCTCGCCGGTGTGCGCGTTGCGCAGGCGTACCCCGGAGACCTTGCCGTCGTCGCCGAGCACCTCTTCGACCACGCTGTTCCACTCGACGTGGATCTTGTCGTTGGCCAGTGCCCGGTCCGCCATGATCTTGCTGGCCCGGAACTCGTCGCGGCGGTGCACGATCGTCACCTTGCTGGCGAACTTGGTGAGGAAGGTCGCCTCCTCCATCGCGGAGTCGCCGCCGCCGACCACCACGATCTCCTGGCCGCGGAAGAAGAAGCCGTCACAGGTGGCGCAGGACGACACACCGTGCCCCAGATATTCCTGCTCGCCCGGCACACCCAGCGGCCGCCAGGCCGAACCGGTACTCAGGATGACCGCCTTCGCCCGGTACGCCGTCTCACCGACGTACGCCGTGCTCACCCTGCCTTCGCCCGGTACGCCGGTGTCGACCAGCTCGACCCGGGTCACGTCGTCGGTGACGAACTCGGCCCCGAACCGCTCGGCCTGCTTGCGCATCGAGTCCATCAGCTCGGGACCCATGATCCCGTCCGCGAAGCCGGGGAAGTTCTCCACCTCGGTGGTGGTCATCAGCGCACCACCGGACTGCACACCCTCGATGACCAGCGGTTTGAGATTGGCGCGCGCGGCGTAGACCGCCGCGGTGTAGCCGGCCGGCCCAGAGCCGATGATGATCAGGTTGCGGACCTCGTCCACTGCCGTCTCCCGATGTGTGTCTCTGCGCCACCGGCGCCAGGCGCCGACGGCGGTCCGAGCGCCGGCCACGTACGGCACCGGCGCCTGCAAGCCAGAACGTCATCGTACGAACCGGGGATTCCCGAGCCGGTCATCCGGTGGGTCATGTCACTGCGTCGACCAAACAGCCGATGAGGCGTTGTTTTACCCTACCCGGCTCTGGTAGATGAGGTCGGCAGCGGGCGAGCCGCAGTTCGGACCGGTCACCCAGGCCCAGCGGGCCCCCGAGCGGTCGGTGAAGACGACGACGAGCGCGGCCCGGCCCTGGAAGGTGGCGTAGTCCACCAGGTCGACCGCGACCGGGCCCTGCGCGTGGGCCGTTGTGATCGCGTCGAGGCAGGCGGCGAGTACGGACCGGTCGGTCAGGCGTTCCAGCGACTTGCCGGCCCCCGTCGGCAGGCAGCACGGCGAGGCGCCGGCGGCCGAGAACGGGCTGGCAGCCGGGGCGGCGTCCTCCCGCACCGGGCCGGAGCTGCGGTTCTGCGGCGCGGACCGGGTGGCCGGCGTGGTCGGGGCAGCCTGCTTGGTCAGGTGGGAGACGGTGTCCGGCAGCGAGTCGGGGGTGTAGTCGGTGCCGGTGGAGAGGACCCGCTCGACGGACGGTTCCACCACCGTCCGGGGCGGGCCGGAGCCGAGGACCTGCGGTGCGGCCGCGTCCTCGCCGGAGTTCATCGCCGTACCGGCGGGCTGGTCACCGGCGCTGTCGCCGCCGTCCACGAGACCACTGACGGCGAACCCGGCGAAGCCGGCGACCACGGTGGCGAGCAGGATCGGACCGGCCATCCGTCGCGTCCAGCGCCGCCGCCGACCCGGTCGGCCGGGACGCTGCGCGCCGCCGGGCTGCGCGGGTACGCCGGGCAGGTGTCGACGGGGCCGGCCGCTCGGACGCGTCGGTCCGCCCGACGGGGATCCGCCCGACGGCCCGGTCCCGGAGTCCGGAATGGCACCGGACCGGGTACCGGCACCCGGTGCCGCGGCACCGACCGGCTCCGCCGAGGCGTCGGCAGGCGCCTCGGCGGGCTGGTCCTGGGCTGCGGCGGCCGGGTCGGAGGTGCCGGGGGTGGCAGCGCCGGCCAGCGCCGAGCTGAGCCGGTCGACCACCACGGGCGGCATCGGAGTCTGCGCGGCGGCCAAGCCCGCCAGGTCGAGGCGTACCGCGTCGAAACCGGCGGTGAGGTCGGCGAACGCCTCCGCCCAGGCCGGGTCCTGGTCGACCAGCCGGGCGATCTCGACCTCGTCCGGGGTGCCGTCCAGCGCGCCACCGACATAGTCGGCCAGCAGGTCGAGATCGACCTCCCGGAACTGGCCCCCGGTCACGATTCCTCCTGGTCCTGGTCGGTCCGGCCAAAACGCCGGTCCGGTGCCACCTGCCTGTCCGCCCCGAGCCGGATCGATTCCGATCGGACGCCGCCACCGGAGCCGAGGTTCCCGCTGGTGACCGACGGCACCCTGGGGCTCGGCGCGGGATCGCGACCGGTCGCCGGTCGGAGGTGGCCGAGCAGCACGGCGAGTCGGGCCCGTCCCCGGGCGCACCGGCTCTTCACGGTGCCCTCGGCGACACCAAGGATCTCGGCCACCTCGGCGACCGGATAGCCCTGTAGGTCCACCAGCACCAGCGCGGCCCGCTGCTCGACCGGGAGTTCCGCGAGCGCCTGCCGTACGACGAGCGTGGTGTCGTGGTCGATGGCCGGCGCGGCCGGCTCGACGCCACCCTGCCATCGGGCGGTGTCGAGCGGGCGGGTGCTGTCCGGCAGCGGCACGGTCGGATGTGCCTGCCGACGGCGGATCCGATCGAGGCAGGCGTTCACCACGATGCGGTGCAGCCAGGTGGTGACGGCAGCCTCGCCCCGGAACCGGGCCGCCGAGCGGTGCGCCGAGAGCAGGGCGTCCTGGAGGGCGTCCGCCGCCTCCTCCCGGTCGGTCACCGTACGCAGCGCCACCGCCCAGAGGCGGTCCCGGTGCCGGTGGAAAAGGGTCGCGAAGGCGTCCCGGTCGCCGTCGACGTGTGCCCGGAGCAGCTCGGCGTCGCTGCGCTCCGGGTCGCCGGCCCATGCACCGCCGGCGGCCTGGGTCACCCCGTCAACCTGGTTCGACACGTCCGTGGCCGGCGTTGTCGCGTCCGTGCGCGGCGGCGCCCCGGCCGGACCCGGCTCGTCCGTCGACGACCCGATCCCGGACGGAGTGAGTCCGTCGGATGCACCGGGGGCGTCGGGGCGGGTGGTCGAGCCGAGTCGGGTCGAGGAGGCCGGCCAGGTCGTAGGGTCGGTCCGGCCTCCGGTCTGCGGTCCGTGCGGGTCGGTGTTGCCCATGGTCGGGCCTGCCGGCCGGGCCGGGTCGGTCGGCGCCCAGGGGCGGGCGGAGGGCGAGCCGGCCCGGCCGGCAGCGTCGGAACCCAACCCGCCGGTCATGGCCGCACGATAACCGAGTCACGCACGCACTGGGACGACCGGCAGCTCACCGACTCTGGACCGTGATCTCCTGAACGCCGATCTTCCACCGGCCGGAACCCGGCTCGGTCTCCGGCAGGTCGGTGATCCACAGCATCAGGTACTGGTATTTCTGGCCCGGCGCGAACTGGCTGAACAAGACCTTGGTCCGGTCGCTCTTCTCGTACGCGTTGCCGATCCGGGTGCTGTACGCCTCGACGAGAGCCCGGTCGCCGCTGGCGGTCGCCGGGAAGTCTTTGGTGCCCGAGCGCAGCTCGGCGGAGACGCCGCTCTCGGAGAAGTCCACCTGCACGCTGGTGACCTCGCGGGGCTCACCCAGGTTGATCAGGATGCCCATGCCGGACTTCTTGTTGCCGAACTTCGACCCGTTCCGGTAGGTCTCGGTCTCCCAGCCCTCGTTGACGTCGCCGTCAACCGCCTTCTCCACCTCGTCCAGTTCGCTCCGGGTGCCGTCCGGGTCGATCACCCGGACCTGGTTGCCCGTGAGGTCGACCTTGCGCGGGGTGGCGGCCGGTGGCTCCGGGTCGCCGGCCACCGCGGGTTGGGTACTGGTCCCGGTGCTCGGGGTCGGTCCGGCCTGGCCGTCGGTCGAGTTCCGATCGCCGACCAGCGCGTTGATGCCGAGCGAGAGCCCGACCAGTGCGATCACCAGCAGGGCGGCGATGCCGATCAGCATCCTGCGGTTGCTGGGCGTCGGCAGGTCGGGGCCGCCGTCGTCGCCGGAGGTGAAGCGGAGGGGCCCGCTGTCGAGGTAGTGCTCCTCGGCGGCGGCGTCGAGCCGGCCCAGCTCGGCGGCGAGGACGTCCGAGGACGGCACCGCGAGCTGCGAGTCGAGCAGGTCCATGGTGAGGTCGTCGAGGTAGGCGGGGACTCCGGCCCGGACCTGCCGGGGGGCCGCGATGGTGCCGCTCGCGTCCCGGACCGCGTCCGGCAGCGGCGAGCGGGACCGCCGGGTCGAGCCGGCGGTGAGGGACGCCTCGGTGTGCGGCCAGTGGCCGGTCAACGCGTAGTAGAGGATGCCGCCGACCGCGCGTACGTCGGTCTCGGGGGTGTCCGCGCCGTCGGTGCGCGCGTCGGCGAGCACCACCCGGCCGTCGTCGCCGACCATCACGGTGCCGGGGTGCAGGTTGCCGTGCACCATGCCGGTGGCGTGGATTGCGGAGATCGCCCCGGAGACGGCGTGCGCGATGCTGGTGGCCCGGGCCGGGTCGAGTACGCCCTCGGCGACGAGTTCACGCAGGGAGTGGCCGTCCACCCACTCGCGGACGACGTACGCCCGCTCCTCCTCGTCGATCGCGTCGTAGACGCCGACCAGGTTGGGGTGGATCACCCGGCTGGCCGCCACCGCGGCCTGGAGCATCTCCTTCGCCGAGTCGCCGCCGGGATAGCGCAGCACCACGGCGACCGGTCGGCGCAGCACCACGTCGACACCGCGCCAGACCTGCCGGCCCGCGCTGTCGTCGTTGATGTGTTCGGCAAGCTCGTACCGTTCGGCCAGGATCTCACCGACGGCGGGGGCACCGAAGGTCATCACGGACGGAGCTGCCTCGTCCGCCTCCTGACCTTCGCCGACCTGGGTCACCCGTCCTCCCTCGGTGATCGTGTCGATCGATGGACCCGTGCTGCTAGGCATCTGGCTTCCCGCTCCGCCTTCGAAGGAAATCGGACGGCCACCGGCACTCCTAGCCTAGGCGCTCGCCGCACTCGTCGAGAGCGACCTTACCCGGGTCTGACTGATCCCCGACACGTCATCTTGCGGCCGTACGTGGACCTGCTGGGCGGATGTGTCGGGAAGCGCGCTGGATCGTCCGCTGTCAGCCACCTTGATGGCCCGTGCTTTTAGTAATCTATAGGTTAATTTCAACAGTTTGCTACCGGGTCGGTGTGCCGGCCCCGCCGCCCCCGCCCGGCACCCTTGTCGTCCGGGGCGTCGGCGTGCACCCGGCACCTTCCCCCGTGCGCCGGAAGTATGCCGGACGCCCGAGGTCGACAGCATCCGGGTGGTTGCCGAACGGCGGTCACGTCGGTCACACCGCAACGGTGCTCCGCAGCGCCGGCACGTCGGTGTCGAGAGCCGGGCCGGCGGGGTTGTCGCCGCTTCGTCGTGACATCGGGTCAGCCGCCTCGGCCGAGCCGTTGTCCACAGCCTGTGCGTGGAGGTCTGAGCCGGACCGGCCGGGTTATCCACAGGTACGTCCCCAGTCCGCACTCCGACCGGTCACCGGCCGAGCCGGCGGCGGACCATGCCGACCACCGTGGTTATCTCCCGGATCCGCAGCAGCAGGGCCAGTCCGAGGTACGTGGCGCCGATCGCCGCTCCGCCGATCGCCACCTCCAGGAAGCCCAGCCAGCGGTTCTCGGTCGCCTGACCCGGCAGCAGGGTCACCACCAGCAGGCCCACCAGGGTCGCGCCGAGGGCCGCCACGAGTACCCGGCCGAAGGTGTTGAACATCGCGCCGAGGCCGATCCGGCCGATCCGGGGGCGCAGCAACCAGGCGGAGATCACCGCCGCGGCGACGTACGAGACGGCGTTGCCGAACATCATCCCGGAGGCGAGTACCGAGGTGGAGAACGCGGCGAAGACGAGCACCTGCACCAGGATCCGGAGCAGTACGACCGGGATGTTGATCAGCGCCGGCATGCGGGTGTCGGGCAGCGCCCAGAACGCGAAGGTGAAGACCTGACTGACCGCGAACGGGATCAGCGCCAGCGCGGCGACCAGCAGCACCGGTGAGATGGCACCCGCGTCGCCCCGGGCCGCGCCGTAGTCGAAGAGGCTCACCGCGATCGGCTCGGCGAGTACGGCGTAGCAGACCGCGATCGGCGCGAGTACGGCGGTGACGGTCCGGACGGTACGGGACAGGTCGCTCGCCATGTCCTCGAACCGGCCATCGGCGGCGGCGGCGCTCATCCGGGGCATCAGGGCGGTGATGATCGAGACTGCGATGATGCCGTGCGCCATCATCAGCAGCAGGAAGACGTTGTTGTAGATGGCCGGTCCGGCCGACTCGCCCTCCACCTGGTTGAGCAGGTTGAAGAGCACGATCAGGCCGACCGAGTTGACCGCCACGTAGCAGAACATCCAGCCGCCGAGCCGGCCCAGCTCGCGCAGGCCCAGCTCCCGGAAGTCGAACCGCCACCGCCAGCGGAAGCCGACCCTGCGCAGCGCCGGCAGCAGGCCGACGGCCTGGACGACGATGCCGAGCAGGGTGCCGCCGCCGAGCAGCAGGATCCGACCCGGACTCATCTCGTCCGGCTCGATGATCTGCGCGCCGTAGACGGCGATGTAGAGCGCGCAGGCGGCGATGATCACGAGGTTGTTGAGGATCGGTGTCCACATCGGCGCCGCGAAGTGCCCACGGGTGTTGAGCACCGCGGCGACCAGCGCGCTCAGCCCGGAGAAGAAGATGATCGGCAGCAGCAGCCGGGAGAGTGTGGTGACCAGGCCCTGGTAGTCGTCGCCGCGGCCGCTGGCGTAGATCTCGGTCAGCACCGGGGCGGCCACGATGGCCAGCACCGCGGCTACGCCGAGGGCGAGCACGGCCAGGGTGAGCAGGCGCTGGGCGTACGCCTGGCCGCCGTCGGCGTCGACCCGGCGTCGGCGTACCAGCACCGGCACCAGCACGCTGGTCAGGATGCCGCCGAGCAGGAACTCGTAGACCATCTGCGGGATGATCAACGCGGTGGCGTACGCGTCGTTGACGGCGAAGGCGCCCAGCGCGGCCGTCACCATCAGGGTGCGCAGGAAGCCGGTACCCCGGCTCACCAGGCTGCCGATCGCCATGATCGCGCTGTTGCCGGCGGCGCTGCCGGCGGTCTCCGGCGGCGGTGCGGTGCTCTCCAGGGCCGGCGACGCGGAGATCAGCGTCGCGCCGTCCTGGGGCGGCGGGACGCCGTCGGGCATGGCGTTGGCGCTGCGGTACAGCCCGCCAGCCATCTCAGCCTCCCAAGGGGTACGGCGGGCAGGGGCGCCCGCCGGCACTGTTGGAACATTAGTCAACCCGGTCACCCGGCCGCCCGGCCGCGTCGCCGGTCAGTTGGTGTGCCCGGCGCCAGCCGGTGCCGGACGGTTCAGTAGGCTGGCGATCCCATGTCCGAAACATCCGCCCCGCACAGCGCCCCGTCGACGCCGTCCGCCAGCCGGTCGGCCCTGAGCGCTGCCCAGCGCAATGCCGTCGCGGAACTGCTCCGGGTCTCGCCGGTCGCCGACGAGTTGGGTCGCCGGTTCGCCCGGGCCGGTCACGAGCTGCACCTGGTCGGCGGTTCGGTCCGGGACGCCCTGCTCGGCCGGCTCGGCGAGGACCTCGACTTCGCTACCGACGCGCACCCGGACGAGACGCTGCGGCTGCTGAAGGGCTGGGCCGAGGCGACCTGGGAGACCGGGCGCGAGTTCGGCACGATCGGCGCCCAGCGGGACGGGCTGCGGCTGGAGATCACCACTTTCCGGGCCGAGTCGTACGACCAGGTGAGCCGGAACCCGGTGGTCCGGTACGGCACCGACCTCGCCGACGACCTGCGGCGCCGGGACTTCACCATCAACGCGATGGCGGTCAGCCTGCCGGGGCACGACTTCACCGATCCGCACGGCGGGCTGGCCGACCTCGCCGACCGGGTGATCCGGACCCCCGGCACCCCGGCCGAGTCGTTTGGGGACGATCCGCTGCGGATGCTCCGCGCGGCCAGATTCGCCGCACAACTGCGCTTCGCCGTCGCGCCCGAGGTCCGGGAGGCGATGCGGGCGATGGCGGCCGACCTCGACCGGATCACCGCCGAGCGGATCCGGGACGAGTTCACCAAGCTGCTCTGCGGGGCCGACCCGATCACCGGGCTGCGCCTGCTGGTCGACACCGGCCTCGCCGACCGGTTCCTGCCGGAGCTGTCCGGGCTGAAGCTGGAGATCGACGAGCACGCACAGCACAAGGACGTCTACGAGCACACCCTGATCGTGGTGAGCAACGCGGTGCGGCTGGAGGAGGAGGGCTGCGACTTCGTCCTCCGGATGGCCGCACTGATGCACGACGTCGGCAAGCCGGCCACCAAGGCGGTCGGGCCGGACGGCCGGGTCAGCTTCCACCACCACGAGGTGGTCGGCGCCCGGTTGACCAAGCAGCGGATGAAGGCGTTGCGCTATCCCAAGGACGTGATCGGCCAGGTGGTCGCACTGGTCGGGCTGCACCTGCGGTTCTACGGGTACGGGCGCGGCGAGTGGACCGACTCGGCGGTGCGCCGGTACGTCACCGACGCCGGTGACCTGCTGCCCCGGCTGCACAAGCTGACCCGCTCCGACTGCACCACCCGGAACCGCCGCAAGGCCGCCGCGCTGGCCGCCGACTACGACGCGCTGGAGGAGCGGATCGCGCGCCTCCAGGCGGAGGAGGACCTCGCCCGGGTACGCCCCGACCTCGACGGCAACGCCATCATGGAGCTGCTCGGCGTACCGCCGGGGCCGATCGTGGGTCGAGCCTGGCGGTACCTGAAGGAACTGCGTCTGGAGCGGGGCCCGCTGGACCGGGACGAGGCCGAGGCCGAGTTGCTGCGCTGGGCCCGGGAACAGGGCATCACCGACTGACGGGCCGGTCTGGCGGTCCGACCGATCTCGCCGCGGACCGGCATCCGGGGCGGTGCCAGGGCAGCACCCGGGCGGTGCCGGTCAGCGCAGCGCCGAGCGGGTCGTCGGAGCCAACCGTAGCTGTCGCGGCGGGGCGACGAGCGCGGCGCGCAGCTCGGGCAGCACCTCGTCCCGCCATCGGGTAGACCGGTCCAGGCGCCGGAGGTGATCGTCGAGCCGCGCGGCATCGGCGAACCGGGTGAGCCAGCAGACGACGTGCTCTCCGACGACGACCGGATGGCGTACGCCGTTGCTCATGACTCTCCCGTCTCCAGGGTCTGGTCCAGCACGTCGGCGATCGACGTACCCGCGAGTTCCCGGCGTAGCGCCCGGTCGACGTCGCCGTAGAAGCCAGCGCGGTGTCAATGCCGGAACGGACGGTTCGCCCGCCGCGTCCACTGGCGATACCGTCCTATCCGGCGTACGACAGGCGGGGAGGTGATCGTGGACGTCTCGGGTCGGCCGGGCGACCGCTCCTTCCTGGTCCCGATGGTGGCGCTGGTGTCGACGCTGGTGGCCCTCGTCGTCGCGATCGTGCTGGTGGTCGTACTCCGGGACGGCGGGTCGCAGGACCCGACCGGCGCCGGCCCGACGGATCCCGCCCCCGCCACCGGCGGCGACCCGCCGGCCGGGAGTACGCCGAGCGGCGCACCGGGCGCGCCCGGCTGCCTGGTCGGCACCTGGCGGGTCACCGAGCATCAGGAGCAGGTGGACGTGCCCGAGGTGGGCCGGCTGAGCTTCACCGGAGGCACCGGGTCGACGCTCTCGCTCAGCGCCGAGGGCGCCGGGATCGCCGACTACGGCGACGGCACGGTCTTCTCCAGCAGTCACGGCGGCCAGGAGGTCGTGCTCGAACTGCGGGGCAGGGTCAGCTACCGCTACGCGCTCGTCGGCGACCGGATCGAGCTGCGGGACGTACGATCCGCGGCCGAGGTGCGGCTGCGGGTCGGTGCCGGTACGCCCGGACGCTGGCAGCCCTTCACCGCCTCGACCGCCCCGTCCAACTACACCTGTGCCGGCGACCGGCTGACCCAGCAGTCCCTGGCCTTCACCACCCTGTACGCCCGGTCGGATTAGGGAGCCCAGAGCGGCGATCACCACACCGGCACCGCCGGCCGGACTGCTGGACCGGGTTCCGGGACTCGCGGCGGGGGTGACCGTGGGGAGGCGGGGCTCGCTCCGGAGCCCGTGCGGGAGCAGCCGGCCCGCGCGCAAACAGCAGGCGGCCCGGCACCGGAGCGGCAACTCCGGTACCGGGCCGCGGGGTGGAACGTCCCCGGGTGGTCAGCTCTTCGGCTCGACCGCCTTGCCGCCGTTGGTCAGCGTGCCGTCGACGATCTGGTCGACGTTGCCGCGGGCCGCGCCGAGCCGGGCGAGCAGCCCGGTCAGGTCGACCCCGGTCAGGTCGCTGCCGAGCTGGAGTCCCTGGGCCACGTTGGCCGCCACCGACTTGGTCAGCGAGGAGGCGCCATCGGTGGAGATCACCGTGATCTTGTCGATCGCGCCGACCGGGGCGCTCGCCGCCTCGACCACCTGCGGCAGTACCTTGACCAGCAGGTCGAGCACGGCCGCCTCGCCGTACGACGCGAACGCCTCGGCCTTGCGGGACATCGCCTCCGCCTCGGCCTGGCCCCGGGCGAGGATCGCCGCGGCCTCCGCCTGGCCCTCCCGCTCGACCGCGTCGGCGATGGCGGTACGCCGGCGCTGCTCGGCCTCACCCTCCTTGGCACCCTCGATCGCGTTCGCCTCGGCCAGGGCCGCCCGGCGGGCCCGCTCGCCCTCACCGGTCAGCCGGGCCTGCTCGGCGGCGGCCTGCGCGGCCGCGATGGTGGCCTGCCGCTCGGCGTCGGCGGCCAGCACCGCCGCGTTGCGGGACGCCTCGGCCTCCTGCTCCACCTTGTACCGGGCCGCGTCGGCCGGCTTGCGGACCTCGGTGTCGAGCTGGCGCTGCTTCAGTTCGGCGTTGCGCTCGGCGACCTTCTGCTGCTCGGTCAGGATCGCCTGGTCCCGCTCGGCCTGGGCCAGCGGGCCGGCGGCGGCCGACTTGGCCTTGGCGGCGTCGATCTCGGCCTGGATGCCGGCCTGCTTCAGCGCCAGGTTCCGGTTCGCCTCCGCGATCGCCTCCTCGGCGAGCAGCCGCTCCTGCTCGGCGACCTGCCGGGCCCGGGCCTCGGCGATGGCCGCGTCCTTGAGCACCCGGGCCGCCTCGGGCCGGCCGAGGTCCTGCAGGTAGGAGCCCTCGGCCAGGATGTCCTGGAGCTGGAAGGTGTCGAGCACCAGACCCTGGTTGGTCATCGAGTGCTCGGCCTCCTCGGCGACCGCGCTGGCGAAGGCGGCCCGGTCCCGGATGATCTCCTCGATGGTGAGCCGGCCGACGATCGAGCGGAGCGCACCGGCCAGCACCTCGCGGGTGAAGCTCTCGATCTCGTCCTGCTGGTGCAGGAACCGCTGCGCCGCCGCGCGGATCGCGTCCTCGGTGCCGCCGACCTTGACGATCGCCACGCCGTGCAGCTCGGCCCGGATGCCCTGCTTGCTGACCGCGCCCTTGATGCTGACGTCGATCCGCCGGCTGGACAGGTCGAGCGACTGGAGCTTCTGCACCACCGGCAGGACGAAGACCGAGGCGCCGAGTACGACCTTCTGCCCGGACATGTCGGTGGAGCGGCTGCCGTCGGCGCTCTGCGTCGTACGGCCCTTGCGGCCGGTGACGATGAAGGCCTCGTTCGGCCCGGCGACTTTGATCCGGGAGAGCACGAACATGACGAGGATGAGGGCCAGGAGCACTGCTCCGCCGATGGCGATGAGGATCAGCATGGCACCGTCCATTTCGGATTGGGGGTTGGCGTGCGCGGTCGACTGCCGAGGTTCGTGGGGGTGGACATGGTGTCGGGGTGGGGGTGCCGGTGTCCGGGCGGCGGCGCTCGGCGTACGGACCGACCTGGAGTCAGTAGGTCTCGACCAGGACGCTGGTCTCGGTCAGCGCCTCGACGACGAAGATCTGCGCGCCGAGCGCTATCGGCCGCTCGGCTCTGGCGTTGAGTTTCACCGGCTGGCCACCCACCCGGACCCGCACCTCGCCGTAGCCCGCGTTGGGGATCGGGGTGACCACCACCCCGAGGGCCCCGACCAGGTCGTTGCGGGTCGGGGTGGCGTCGGTGTGCATGTTGCGGGCCGCCCGGGAGAGCCGGGCCGCGAGCCAGCCCGCCGGCACCGCCGCCAGCGCGCCCAGGCCACCGGCGGCGGCGACCTGGCCGAAGGTACGGCCGCCGATCACCTCGTTGGCGATGGCTCCGCCGAAGCCGAGTACGCCGGCGAACCCGGCAATCGTCTCCAGGCTGATCGGGCCGTCGATGTCCGGGTTGCCGAGGTGCGCCAACTCCGTACCGAGCAGGGCGAGCACCAGCACTGCGACTCCGGCGCCGCCGATGATGAGGAAGATCAGAGTCCCCGCTGCCACGACTGCAAGGTAACCGGCCCGGGCAACCTGTGAGTTGGCTGAGCGCTCGGACGCCGGCCGGTGGGCAGCGGATCGGGGCCTGGTTCACCGCACCCACCCCGGCCGGACGTCCGTGCGACATTAGCCGCTCACCCATCCGGATTGGGGGCAGAACCTGCTCGATCCGCGGTGTGCGTACCGGATCGTTACCCGACGATCACCTGGCCGCGAACCTGATGTCGTCGCTGCTGACCAGTTCGAGCGGAAGTTCGGCCCGCTCGTGCTCGGCACCGCTCGGGTCGACGAGCACCGCGGTGAGCCCGCCGGGCCGGGCCGGGTCCAGATAGAGCAGCCGGCTGGGCGTGATCCAGGTTACGTCGGCGCTCGGCAGTTGCCGTACCACCTTCCCGGTCTGCGTCGAGACGAGCTGCGCGGTCACCTTCTCCTTGGCCGGCGGTGCCGGTTCGCCCCGGGCCGCCGAATCCGACGACGCCGAGACCACCACCAGCGAGCCGTCCGGAGACCACGCCGCCGAGCTGGCGACACCGCCCTGGATCGGCAGGAACCGGGTGGGCATGCCGTCGTCGGCTGCGAAGAGCTGTAGGCCGGGCGGAACCACCTTCGGGGCGTCGACGACCGCTTCGGCCTGCGACAGTGCCACCTCCCGGCCGCCGGGAGCCCAGGTGAAGCGGCAGACACCGAGGCAGGACACCGGGCGCGTCTTGACCGGGTAGTACTGGAAGTCTCCGGCGTCGGGGGTGAGCAGCCCGATCGTGTACATCCCGGTCTTCCTGTCCTGCAGGGTGGCCAGCAGTCGCCGTCCGTCCGGCGACCACTCGACGCCCATGACCGTCTTGCCGGTCCGGAACCACTCCGGTTTGCCGGTCGCCAGGTCGTACAGCGCGACGTCGGTGGGGCGGCCGGAGCTGCGTACCGCGGCAACCGGGAGGCGCGGAGAGACCCGGACCGACGTGTAGCTCGCCGGGACGCTGACGTAGCGGCGCCGGGCGGAGTCGTATGCCCAGGTCGGGCCCGCCTGCCGGGTCGAGCCGGCACTGAGCAGCAGCGCACCGCCGGGCAGCTCCACCGGCCCGTTCCGCCAGTCGCCCGGCGACTCGGACCGGGGCGTCGGCGAACTCGCCGGCGTGGTCGCCGCCGGTGGTCCGCCGATCCCCAGGGCCGGTGGCTGCGGGTCGGGCCGGAGCCAGACGTACGGTGCCGCGATGGCGCCGATCGCGACGAACGCCGCCGCGGCCGCGATCGTCTGCCGGCGTCGGCGCATCCGCCGGCCCTGGACGATGGCGGTGGCGGCGAAGTTCGGCGGCTGGTGGGGGCTGCCGGCCAACTCGCGTACGGCCTCCCGCAGCAGCCGGTCCGCGCGCTCGCTCATCGCAGTGCCTCCGCCCGTTGGGTCAGCTCCGCGAACTCCGGCACGAGTTCGCGGAGTTTGCTCAGTGCCCGGGACGCCTGGCTGGCCACGGTGCCGGGGCGGCAGCCGAGCGCCGCGGCGGTCTGCTCCACCGTCTGGTCCTCCAGATAGCGCAACACCAGTACCGCCCGCTGCCGGGGTGGCAGCATCATCAGCGCGTCCCGGAGCATCATCCGGACCGCCGTGTCGTGGTCGTGCTGGGTGTCGGCGGCAGGTGGCTCCGGCACCTCGGCATGCGGCACCTCGGCCCGCCGTCCGCGCCGCCGCCAGGCCGAGACCTGGTCGTGGTAGAGGATCTGCCGGACGTACGGCTCCGCGTCGCCCCGGATCCGGGGCCACCGGGCGTACGCCTTCGCCAGCGCGTTCTGCAGCAGGTCCTCGGCGGCGTAGCGGTCACCGGCGAGCGCCTGGGCGACGCGGAGCAGCACGTCGCCCCGCTCGTGCACGAACGCGGTGAATTCCCGCTCGGACGCCCGACCCACGGCACACCTCCCGCTCCCTCAGACGCCGGGGACAGCGAAAAGTTTGCCTCGTTCGGAAAACGTGCCGACCAGCGGCTTCGCCGCCGCTGGCGGAGGCGGCCGGCGCCGACTCCAGGGTTGACCGGCTCCGCAACGGATCGTGGGCTGTTACCGCCCCGCCAGGGGTGGTAACAGCCCACGATCGGGCGGGGCTCAGACCCCGGCGGGGACCCGTTCGGGTTCGGCGTCGGTGGCCAGGTGCCGGCGCAGGCGTTCGCCCTCGATGTCGACGTTGGGCAGCAGCTTCGACAGCCAGCCGGGCAGCCACCAGGCGCTCCGGCCGAGCAGCGAGATCACCGCCGGCACGATCGTCATCCGGACCACGAACGCGTCGATCGCCACCCCGATGGCGAGGGCGAAACCCATCGATTTGATCACCGGATCGTCGAGCAGCACGAAGCCGGCGAAGACCGAGGTCATGATGAGCGCGGCGGCGGTGACCACCCGGGCGCCGTGCCCCATGCCGTTGATGGTGGCCTGGGTCGGGGTGTCGCCGTGCACGAAGTCCTCCCGCATCCGGGAGACCAGGAACACCTCGTAGTCCATGGCCAGGCCGAACAGGATGCCGATCAGCAGGATCGGCAGGAAGCTGACCAGCGGACCCGGGGTGTCCAACCCGACCAGCTCACTGAGGTGGCCCTGCTGGAAGACCAGCACGGTGAGCCCGAAGGTGGCCCCGACGGTGAGCAGGAAACCCAGCGCCGCCTTCAGCGGTACCAGCAGCGACCGGAACACCAGCATCAGCAGCAGTACCGACAGGCCCACCACGAGCAGCAGGTACCACGGCATCGCGTCGGCGAGCTTCGCCGAGACGTCGATCCCGACCGCCGTCTGGCCGGTCAACGCCACGTCGGTGTCGCCGAGCCGGTCGATCGGGCCGACCTTCTCCCGGATCTGGTGCACCAGGGTCTCGGTCGCCGGGTCCGTCGGGCCGGTCGTCGGGATCACCGCCAGCAGGGCGGTCAGCCGGTCCCGGCTCAGGTTGGGCGGGCTGACCGCGAGCAGGTTCTCGGTGCCCTGGAGTACGGCGGTGACCTCCTGGGCGACCGTGCCGGTGCGTTCGGGCGAGTCGCTGGAGACCACCAGGGCCAGGCGGTTGTTGAACCCGGGCCCGAAGCCCTCGGTGATCAGGTCGGCGGCCTCGCGCTGCGGCGTACCGTGCGGGGCGGTGCCGTGGTCCGGCAGCGCGACCCGCATGTCGGCGGCGGGCAGCGCGAGCGCGCCGAGCCCGAGCACGGCGACCAGGATCAGCGGCACCCGCAGCCGGATGACCAGCCGGGCCCAGCGGAAACCGAACCCCTCGGTAGCGGCGGCCGGCACCGCGCCGGTCGCGGTGCGCCGCAGCCGGCGCGGCAGGATGCGCCGGCCGGCGAAGCCGAGCAGCGCGGGCAGCAGCGTCAACGCCACGAGTACGGCGACCGCGACGGTTCCGGCGGCGGCGAGTCCCATGATCGTCAGGAACGGGATGTTCACCACGGCCAGCCCGGCGAGCGCGATCACGACGGTGACCCCGGCGAAGAGCACCGCCGAGCCGGCCGTGCCGATCGCCCGCCCGGCCGCCTCCTCCGGCTCCAGCTCCTCCAGCAGGTTCTGCCGGTAGCGCGAGGTGATGAAGAGCGAGTAGTCGATCCCGACCGCGAGGCCGAGCATCAGGGCGAGCACCGGTGCGGTACTGGTCAGCTCGATGGTGTTGCTGAGCGCGTACAGGCCGGCCATTCCGGCGCCGACCCCGATCAGCGCGTTGAGCATCGTCATCCCGGCCGCGACCAGCGAACCCAGCGTCACGACGAGTACGACCAGCGCGATCAGCACGCCGATGCCCTCGGTGCCGCCCACCTCGGGCACGCTGGACATCACCTCACCACCGTGTTCGACCCGCAGCCCGGCCGCCGTCGCCGCCGAGCCGCTCTGCTCGTACGCCTCGCGCTGCGCCTCGGTGACCTCGTCGGCCTGGTGGGCGAACTGCACCTGTACGAGCGCGTGCCGGCCGTCCTGGGAGAGCGCCCCGGTGGTGAACGGGTCGAGCGCGCCGACCACGCCGGGTAGGGTGCCGGCCTCGCGTACCAGCTCGGCCACTGCCGCCCGGCGGTCCGGCGTGCCGAGCTGCTGGCCTTCCGGCGCGGCGACCACGATGGTGCCGGTCGCGCCGCTCGCCTCCGGGAACTCCCGCTTCAGCGCGTCGATCGCCCGCTGTGACTCGGTGCCGGGGATGGAGAAGTTGGTCGAGGTGGGGCCCATGAACGCCACCGCTGCCCCGCCGAGCGCGGCCAGCAGGACGAGCCAGAGGACCACCACGAGCCGGCGGCGCCGGAACGATGCCCGGCCTAGTCGGTAGAGGAGGGTCGCCATGTCGCTTCCTTCGGTCGAGGGGTCGGACTGGTGGTGGAGGGGCGGTGTGGGTTCAGTGCCGCGCCGTGCGGTCGGCGGTGGGTACGTCGGCCTCGGGACGCAGCGCGCGGCGGGCCACCCGGAGCAGCGCCCGGCGGAGGTCGGCCTCGTCGTCGTCGGTGTGCTCGATCACCACCGCCGAGATGCCGGCGAGCACTACCTCGGCGGCGATCCGGTCGGCCGGGTCGGTGCAGCGCCCGGCCACGGCGTCGACCAGGCGGGCGGTGACGGAGGCGAGGTCCGTGAAGGCCGGCTGTTCCAGCAGGTGCGCCGGGTCGTCGTAGATCAGCGCGACCTCCCGCC
This sequence comes from Plantactinospora sp. ZYX-F-223, assembly GCF_039649625.1. Taxonomy (NCBI): domain Bacteria; kingdom Bacillati; phylum Actinomycetota; class Actinomycetes; order Micromonosporales; family Micromonosporaceae; genus Plantactinospora; species Plantactinospora sp. ZYX-F-223. Next base: position 42,029 of record NZ_JBDJAV010000049.1, read on the forward strand.
GGTAGGTGAGCACCAGGTCGACGAAGCCGTCGATGGCGGTCTCCCGGGCATCCGCCGCGGCGAGCCCGGCGAGCCGGGCGTCGAGGGCGGCCAGGTCCCGGGCGGCGGGCGCGACCAGCGCCAGCAGGATCGCCTCCTTGCTGTCGAAGTGGTACAGCAGGGTGGCCTTCGAGCAGCCCACCTCGACCGCGATGTCGTGCAGCGAGGTGCCCTTGAAGCCCATCCGGGCGAACTGCCGGGCCGCGACGACCAGGATCTCGTCCCGGGTCCGGCTGCTGCTGCGCGCCATCCGGCTCACCTCCGGACCCGAGCATGCCTGACCGATCGGTCAGAGAGTTGACCGATCGGTCAGGTTGTGACCTGAGCCACTCTCAGGTCAGCACCCGGGCGCCAGGACCAGCCGGGTGCCGCGCAGCTTGCCGGCCTCGACCCGGCGGTGCGCCTCGGCCGCCTCCCGCAGGGACAGGATCTCGGTGCCCCGTGGGCGCAGCCGTCCGGCGGCGAGCAGTTGGTTGATCATCCGAGCCGCCGCGCCGAGTTCGGCGGTCGAGGCACGCGAGATGACGAACCCGACGACCGCCCCGTCCCGGGTGTAGAGGCTGCCGGCCGGGAGCACCGGTCGGGTCCGCAGTCCCGCCAGCAGCACCACCCGGCCCCGGTGGGCGAGTAGTTCGACCGCGTTCTCCAGGTCGTTGCGGCCGTACGTGTCGAGGTAGAGGTCGACCCCGTCCGGACAGAGCGCGCGGACCCGTTCGGGCCACCGCTCGTCGCGGTAGTCGAGGACCTCGGCCGCGCCCAGCGACCGGCAGTACGCCTCGTCGTCGGCAGCGGCGGTCGCCACGACCCGGGCCCCGGCGGTACTGGCCAGGACCACCAGCGCACTGCCCACGTTGCCGGCCGCACCGGCTACCACGACGGTGTCGCCGGGGCGCAGCCGGCCGTGCGTGAACAGCGCGAGGTACGCGGTCGCGGTGGGGTGCACCACCGCCACCGCGAGTTCCGCCGGCACCCCGTCCGGCAGCCGGTAGAGCCGGTCGACCGGCACGACGGCCCGCTCGGCGGCGGCACCCTGCCGGCCGTCGTGACCGAGGCTGTTGCACCAGACCCGGTCACCGGCGGCGAACCCGGGTGCGCCCGGACCGGCGGCGACCACCGTGCCGACCAGGTCACGGCCGATCACGAAGGGCAGCGGCACCGGGGTCGGATAGGCGCCCGACCGGACGAAGGTGTCCACCGGGTTGACCACGGTGGCGTCAACGGCGACCAGTACGTCGGTCGGCCCGGGGCCGGCGATCGCGAGGTCGCCGTACCGGATCTCGGTGGCTGCGCCGAGCCGTTCGACGTACGCGGCCCGGGTGGTCAGCGGTGCCGGGGTCATCCGGTCGCGCTCCCGGCCCGCCGTGCCGGCGCGGTCGCCAGCAGGAAGAGCAGCGCGGCCAGCGCACCGGCCGCGCCGACGGCGAACGCGGCGGCCGCACCGGAGGTGATGGCGAGGCCGCCGACCGTGGTGCCGAGGCCGATGCCCAGGTAGATGCCGGAGGAGTTCAGCGACACCACCAGCGGTGCCTCCTGCGGGGCGGCCTCGATCAGCCGGTGCTGCTGCGGAGGCGTCTGGCACCAGCTACTCGCCCCCCAGACCAGCACGAGGACGCCGACGACCGCCGGGGGGACGCTGCCGCCGCCGGCCGCCCAGCCGAGCAGGGCCAGGCAGGTCACCATGCCGAGATATCCGGTGCCGAGCACCCGGGTCGGCCCCCATCGATCGGTGGTGTAGCCGGAGAGCAGGTTGCCGACCACCGCGCCGACCCCGTAGAGGAAGAGCATCAGGCTGACCGAGGTCGGCGGGATCCCGGCCGCGCCCAGCGCGGGGACGGCGTACGCGTAACCGGTGTAGCAGGCGGCCATCCCGAGGACCGTCAGCGGCAGTACGGTCAGCACCCCGGGCCGGCGCAGCACCGCCAACCGGGTGCGCAGCGGGGTACGCGGGTTGCCGGGCAGGCTGGGCATGATCAGTCGTACCCCGACCGCCACCAGCAGGCAGAGCCCGGCGACCGTACCGAGCGCGGCGCGCCAGCCGAGCCACTGGCTGGCCACGCCGCCGAGCGGTACGCCGAGCGCGGTGGCGACGGTCAGCCCGCCGACCACCACGGCGAGGGCCCGGGCCCGTAGTTCCGGGCGGACCAGCGCGGCACTCACCGCCCCGGCGTTCGGGGTGTACGCGGCGGCGCCGGCCGCTGCGGCGACCCGGGTGGCGATCAGCATCGGCAGGCTCGTGGCCAGCGCGGAGCCGAGGTTGGCGACGCAGAGCACCAGCAGGGCCCCGACCAGCAGCGGGCGGCGCGGCACCCGGGCGGTGACCGTGGCGACCAGCGGGGCGAGTACGGCGTACGAGAGCGCGAAGACCGTCACCGACTGTCCGGCGGCGGCGGTGGAGACGTGCAGGGTGTCCGCCATCTCCGGCAGGAATCCGGCGACGACGAACGCGTCCGTACCGACCGCGAAGGTCCCCATCGCCAGCACCAGGGTGGGCTTCAGGCCACGGTCCTGCGCTGCCGCGCGCCGTTGCGGGGCGGACCGGTCGGACGGAATCGAGAGCCGGGACATCTACCTTCTCCTGTGCTGGGCCGGGTGGTGGTCAGCCGCGGAGCAGCCGGTGGCGCTGCTGGGCCCGCTCGGCCGCCTGCGGCGGTGCGGCGGACATCAGGTCGGCGAGGGTCTGCCCGGCCAGTTCCCGCCGCCAGGCCAGCTCGGCGCGGCGCATCACCGCGGTGATCGCGCAGGGCCGGCGGAACTCCGGCGCCGACGGGTCGACACCGGGGCCCTGTTGCCGGATCTCGGTGCACCGGAACGCGGGCTCGGGGCCTTCGACCGCCGTGACCACGTCCATCACCGTGATCTCCGCCGGTCGCCGGGCGAGCCGGAACCCGCCGCGTACCCCGGGGGTGGAGCTCAGGATGCCGGCGCGGACGAGCCCCTGGAGGCACTTGCTCAGATAGGCGGGCGGCAACTCGAACCAGGTTGCCAGCCGTGGTGCCGACACCGGCTCGTCGTCGCCGATCCAGGCGAGCGTGAGGCAGCAGTGCAGTCCCCATTCGACCCCTTCGCTTATCCGCATAACCCAGATGTTAGACATCCGGATTCGGTCTGTCTGCCGTCCCGCGCGGATCAGCTCCGCGCCGCCACCGGTTCGGCGAGCCGGGTACGCAGTACCGAGCCGACCAACTCGTGCAGGATGTCGACGCCGCCCTCGGTGAGGATCGACTCGGCATGGAACTGGATCGAGCGGAACCTCGCCCCGCGCAGTGCGTACACCTCGCCGGTGGTCCGGTCCCGATCCACCTCGACCAGGCCGGCGGGGTCGGCGCAGCGCACCTGGTCCGCCTCGCTCTGCGCGGCGAAGCTGTTGTAGAACCCGACCCGGACCGGACGTCCGGAGAGTTCGATCTCCTTCTGCACGCCCTGGTTCGGCGCGTCCAGCCGGGCCAGCCGGAAGCCGAGCAGGTCGCTGAGCACCTGGTGGCTCAGGCATACGGCGAGGAACGGCCGCGCCTCGTCCAGCAACCGCCGGGCGGTGCGCCGCAGGTGCGCGATCTTCGGGTGGCCCACGGCGCGCGGATCACCCGGGCCTGGACCGAGCACCACCAGGTCGTGGTCGTCGATCGAGTACGGCTCGTCGAACCGCCGGATGGTGACCCGCAGGCCGAGTGCCCGGAGCTGGTGGCCGAGCATGAAGGTGAAGTTGTCCTCGGCGTCGACCACCAGCACCCGCCGCCCGGCCAGCCCGCCGCCCCGCCCGGCGGAGCAGCTGCGCCAGAACCCGGCCACCCGCTCGGTACGCCGGGTCAGCGCGTGCCGGACCGCCGGATGCGTCCCGAACCGGGGAGCCGGTCGGGCCTGGAAGGCGGCGAGCAGCCCGGCCGCCTTCGCCCGGGTCTCCGCCGCCTCGGCGGCGGGTTCGGAGTGCCGGACCAGGGTGGAGCCGACCGTGATCCGGAGCCGCCCGGTCCGGTCGATCTCGGCGGTGCGGATCAGGATCGCCGAGTCCAGGGTGCGTGTGCCGGTGCCGTCCCGGCCGATCAGCGCGACGACGCCGCTGTAGTAGCCGCGACCGGCCGGCTCGTACTTGCTGATCACCCGGCTGGCGCTCTCCACCGGGCTCCCGGTGACGGTCGGGGCGAACATGGTCTCCCGGAGGACGTCGAGCACGTCCCGGCGGGTACGCCCCTCGATCAGGTACTCGGTGTGGGCGAGCCGGGCCATCTCCTTCAGGTACGGCCCGACGACCCGTACCCCGTCGTCGCAGATCCGGGCCATCATCTTGAGTTCCTCGTCGACGACCATGTGCAGCTCGTCGGTCTCCTTCGCCTCGGCGAGGAAGTCGAGCACCCCGGAGAGGGTGGGACCGGACGCCGGATAGCGGTACGTCCCGCTGATCGGGTTCATCGTGGCCGTACCGTCGACCACGCTGACGTGCCGTTCGGGGCTGGCCCCGACCAGCGTGCGGTCCCCGGTGTGCACGACGAACGTCCAGTACGCGCCGGACTCGTCGGCCAGCAGCCGCCGGAAGACGGTCAGCGCCGTCCCGGGCGTGTAGTCGGTGATGTCGGCCAGGAACGACCGCTTGAGCACGAAATTGGCGCCCTGCCCGGTGGCGATCTCGTCGGCCAGCACCGTGCGGACCAGCTCCGCGTAGCCGTCGTCGTCCAGGTCGAAGTGGCCGCCGGAGAGCGTGACCGGCGCGTCCGGGATCCGCTGCCGCACCTCGGCGACCGGGACCACCGCGTGCTGGTCGACGGTCATCGCCAGCAGCGGCGTGCCGTCGTCGGGGGTGGCGTGGCCCCGCTCGGCGATCTGCCGGTAGGGGACCAGCACCAGGGTCCCGGGCCCGGAGCCGCCGGGGACCGGGTCGGGCAGCGGCACGTCCGCGAGCCGCTCCAGCGTGTGTACCCGGCCGAGCAGCACCTCGACCCGGCCCGGTCCGGTCAGCTCCGGCCGGTGCAGCAGGGCGAACGGGCCGGGCCGGTCCGCCAGTACCCGGTCCAGCACCGACGGACCGGGATCGGCGGCACCGCGCGGCGGCCCGGCGGCGGCCGGTGCCGAGGAGAACGTCATCACAGGGTCCTTTCGTCGCGGGCCGTCAACCCGGCACCCGCACGGCTGAGAGCTGGGTGAGCAGTGTCCGGGCCGGTGCCACCACGGCACACCGGCCGGCCGCGTAGTCCAGCGCCATCCGGTGCTGTTCGGCACCGAAGTCGGCGACGGCGTCGGCGGCGAGGAAGGGCTGGATGTCGTGCGAGAAGGCGTCGCAGGCGGTCATCAGTACGCCCACGTGGGCGTAGACGCCGCAGACCAGGAGTTGGTCCCGGCCCTCGGCCCGGAGCCGGTCGAGCAGGCCGGTGCGGTGGAACGCGCTGTAGCGGGACTTGACGAAGAACCAGTCGCCCAGTCGGGGCGCGAGCGCCGGCTCCACCTGCCGGTGTGCCGGCTCGGCGGTCATGCCCGGCCCCCAGAAGTCCTTCAGCAGGCCGCGCTGCGCGTCGCTCATCCCGCCCGGCTGCCCGGTGTACGCCACCGGGACGCCGAGTTCCCGGCACCGGTCGAGCAGGGCGGCGACGTTGCGTACCAGGTCGACCAGGGGTGCCGTGCCGGCCGCGAACGGCCGGAGGAAGTACCGCTGCATGTCGTGGACCAGCAGCACCGCCCGGTCCGGTCTCGGGGTCCAGTCGGCGATGTTGTCGGGCAGGTCCCGGGGGACCGGCATGGCGTAGGCGATGCGGTTCGGAATCCCCACGTCGGCTCGCTCCAATCAGACGCCGAGGGTGGCGCCACCGTCGACGGTCAGGTCGTGCATGGTGATGTGGCCGGACTGGTCGGAGAGGAGGAACAGCACCGCGCTGGCCACGTCCGACGGCTGGCCGAGCTTGCCGAGCGGGATGCCGAGCCGGAAGACGTCCGGGGTTCCCTCGATCGTCTGCCGGCGCCCGTTGCCGTCCGTCCACAGCTTGCTGAGCATCGGGGTGTCGGTGGATCCGGGCGCGACCACGTTGCAGCGGATGCCGTACCGGGCCACTTCGAGACCGAGCGTCTTGGTGAACATCGTGGCCGCGGCCTTCGAGGCGGCGTACGCGGCCATCCCGACCCGGGGCGTGCCGGCGGCGTTCGACGCCACGGTGACGATCGCCCCGCGCCGGCGCGGCACCATCCGGTTCACCACCGCCCGGGAGACGTTGAACACCCCGGTGGTGTTCACCGCGAAGGTGGTCGCCCAGGCCAGGTCGGTCAGCGTCCGGGCCTCGCCGGTGTGCAGCACGCCCGCCCCGTTGACCAGGAAGTCGATCGGCCCGAGCCGGCCCTCGACGGCACCGGTCAGGCCCTCGGCCGCGATGCTGGAGGTGACGTCGCCGGGAAACGCCAGTACGGTTCCGGCAGCGCGGATCGTCGCGGTGACCGCGCGCAGCCGTTCGGCGTCGTTGTCGACGGCGGCGACGCTGGCACCCTGCCGGGCCAGCGCCCGGACCAGTTCCGCGCCGATCCCGCCGGCCGCCCCGGTGACCACGGCGACCCGTCCGGCCATGTCGTAGCTGACCATGGCGCCGCTACCGGTCGCCGTTCCGGCTGGCGAGGATCCGCGCCAGTTCGAGCCGCTTGATCTTCGTGGTCGCGGTGTGCGGCAGCTCGTTGAGCCGCCAGTGCACGGGTGGGGCCATCGGCGGCAGGTCGGCGGCGGCCGTCCGCCACGCCTCCAGGTCGAGTGGCCGGTCGTTGCGGGTGCAGACCACCGGTACGGCCCGACCGTCGGGGTCCGGGACCACGACCACCTCGGTGAGGTCGGCCAGCCGGGCCAGCAGGGTGTCCTCGGCGACCAGCGTGCTGCCGAAGCCGGGGACGATGTCGACCTCGCGGTCGAGCAGGTGCAGGCAGCCCCAGCGGGTCCGGTAGCCCACGTCACCCATCCGCCACCAGTCGCCGTCGACCTGCTGCCGGTAGCGCTCCGGCTCGCCGAGGAAGGTCACCGCGCGCCCGTCGCTGCGTACCTCGATGTAGCCCGGTGACGACGGGGAGGGCGGCCTGCCGTCGCGGCTGACGACCCGGACGTCGGTCATCCCCGGGAACGGCATGCCGACGCAGCGGCCGTCGGTGCCGCCGGTCCAGCGCCGGGTGTACGTCCGGCCGACCACCGGGCCGGTCTCGCTCTGGCCGTAGAGCTGGGCGAACCGTGGCGAGCGGCGACGGGAGGCGTTCAACAGCCGGTGGATCGTACGCGGGTGGATGGCGTCGAACGTGCTGCTGAAGTACCGCACGTTGGCCAGCGGCTCGCGGGGGTCGTCGGCCAGTTCCTCCCAGAGCATGAAGGAGTTCGGGTGTGCCTCGATGACGCCGGGGCGCAGCCGGGCGAAGAGTTCCGCGACGTGGGCCGGGTCCTCGTCGGCGAGGATCAGCAGCGGCGCGCCGCGCAGCAGGGTGATCGCCATCGCGCTGACCATCCGGGAGTGTACGAACGAGACGTGCACCGCCACGGTCTCCCGCCGCCGCACCAGCGCCGCCGCCGTCGCCTGCGGGCGGTACCGGGCCAGCAGCGTCCGGCCGGTGTGCACCGCCATCTTGGGGATCCCGGTCGTCCCGGAGGTGTGCGTCACCAGCGCCGGGTGGTCCGGCGGCATGGTGACCGCAGGCACCCGGGGCGTACCGGCCAGCCCGTGCAGCCCGACGGCGTCCGGGTGCTCACCGGCGGCCAGCAGCACCCGCTCGGCCAGTTCGTGCACCGTCGGCGGCAGTTCGGCGTCCAGCTTGGTGCGGTCGGTCAGCAGGTACGCCGGCCGGGCCCGGCGGAGCAGTTCCGCGGCCGTACCGCCGTCCAGCTTGGGTGAGAGCAGCACCGGTACGGCGCCGATCCGGGCCGCGGCGAAGGCGAGGAGCGGGATGTCGAAGCCGTCGGACTTGTAGACCACCACCCGTTCACCTGGGCGGACCTTCGCCGCCCAGAGCCGGGACGCGACGTCGTCCACCAGGTCGGCGAGTTCGGCGACGGTGCACCGCCGGCCCAGTTCGGGCGCGACGTCCAGGTCGTGGTCGAGGACGACGACGTTGGCCGGGTGTCGGGCGGCGGCCCGGTCGAGGAGGGTACCCAGCCCGATGCCAGAGTTGCCGATCCGTTGCAGCAGCATGTCGATCCTTCCTGGGTCAGCGCGGGGTGCCGGACTCCGGCCCGGTCCCGCTCGTCTCGATCACGGTCTTGATCCGGGCCAGCGTCGTCGCCAGGTCGTCGGCCAACTTGCCGGTCCAGTCGGCGAAGAACCGCTGGCGGTCGGCCGGGGTGAGCCCGGCGGTGATCGACCGGATGCCCTCGGTCGGCGCGCCCATCCGGAACCGGTGGACCAGTCGGCAACCGCCGTCGCCAGCGCCGGTGAACTCGTACGTCCAGACGCTGTCCTGCCGGCACCCCGAACTGTCCCGCATCGCCCAGCTGAAGATCCGGCCCGGCTCGGCGTCGACCACCTCGCAGGTGGTGCTCCAGGTTCCGCGTACCACCGGTGCCCAGGCAACCACCTCGGGATCGCGCCGGTTGTCTCCCTGGAAGATCGCGCCGACGGTGCCGGGAATGCCGGAGATCCATTTCCCGCCGGTGCATTCCGGGCTCCATTCGCCACTTCGGGAAAGGTCTGTGACGATCGCGTACACCACGTCCGGTGGCGCCGCAATCCCGGTTTCCGCACGTACCTGGAACAGGGGTTCATAATCCGTTTTCATCGTGTTCACCTGAGCCATCCTGGCCGAGTGGAGTACGGCACGACGTCTCGTAGCCAGACCTACGATCGTCGACATGAAGTGGTCAGCCACGCCACTGTGGCTGGTGTGGAGCGTGGCTCTTCACCGATGGTCGGCCAGGAAAAGCCGCAGGTAGCAGCCGTTGCGCGCGGCTGGGTCGCGGGTGCCCGGGGACTCGGTGGGTCGGCCGTTCGGGCGCTCACCGGGAATTGTCGCCGACGGTGCCTCCGACGTAATTCGTCGGGTGATCGAGAGAACTGTCAGTACGCCATCGCCTGTCGCCTCCCCGCATGCGACGTTGGCCGGGATACAACGGCCCGCATTCCGTGAACAATCGACGGATGCGATTACCTCGGCCGGACGTTAGACCCCGGATAGGACGGTAGGCAACCCGTCTCTCCGGGCGGGTGGCGGTCGATCGAGGTCCATCAGTACCCAACGTAGTCAGATGATCACGTTTGGCTGATCCCGCTTCCCTCTGCACTCTGTGTGCGCCCCTCGTGGCCGGGATCGAGGCATACGGAACGTGAGATTCTCTCCTGCGGCCCATCTCCCGAATCCTGGGACGGCCGGCTCGGGTACGCCTCCGGTGCCGGGTGTCCGACGGCCGACCGGACCGATCGGCCGACCACGATCCGCATGTCGAACCGCATTCCGCTCCGGTCGGCCGCCCGAGCGCCCGGGGGATCGGCGTCCGGCCTGGACGGTCCGGCCGGAGCGGACGCCGCTCTCGCTCCGGCCCGACCCGGGCGCCCGCTGACCGAGCGTCACATCGAAACGCGCGACGCCAAATCCGGATAAGGCTTGTCGCGGTTCGGTCGGCTCCCCTAGACTCGCCAACCGAACGGAATGTTCCGGCACCGACGCACGGGGGCTGCGGTGTTCGACAACGGGTTTCGACGACGGCAACCCGTGCCACCGCTATCCACGACCCACGATCCGATCTGGCGCGCGACCTGCGCCGACTCCCGCGTGCGCCCGGACTGCCGGCCGACGACGTGTCCGTAACCTGGCTGGGGGTTTGATGTCGCTCCTCGACGAACGGATCATCGACTGGCGGGGGAACCCCGCGGTCGACAACCTCGACCCGACACCGCGCACCGGCCTCGGGATGTGCCGGGGGCACCACGGCGAGTTGCTCCAGGGCGCGTTCTGGATCGACGGCTCGCTGGTGCGGGCCCTGGTCACCCTTCCGCTGCCGGACGTCGCCGCGGTGGCCAGCGCCGAGTTGTCGCCGGACCAGGCCGGGATCGTGGTCCAGCCCGAATGGAAGACCAAGGCGGGCCGGGCGGCCCGGCTCACCCTGGACCTGCTCGGAGTCGAACACGGCTGCCAGGTCTCGCTCAGCTCGGACATCCCGGTCGGGCTCGGGCTCGGCTCGTCCACCGCCGACGTGGTGGCCACCATCCGGGCGGTCTCGGACGCCGCCGGCCACCGGCTCCCGGGCCGTACGGTGGCCCGGCTGGCCATCGCCGCGGAGTACGCCGCCGACTCGGTGATGTTCTCCGGCTCGGTGCCGCTCTTCGCCCACCGGGAGGGCCGGGTCCTCGACGTGCTCGGTCCGGAGCTGCCGCCGCTGCTGGTCGTCGGGTGCGTACTCGCACCGACCGGAGTGGACACCCTGGAGTTGCCGCCGGCCGAGTACACCCCGGCGGAGATCTCCCAGCTCGGCGCGCTGCTCGGGGCGACCCGGCACGCCGTCCGGCACGGCGACCCGGTACTGCTCGGTCGGGTGGCCACCCGCAGCGCCGAGATCAACCAGCGGTTTGTCCCGCTGCCGCTGATGCCGGAGCTGCGTCGGCTCGCCGAGGCGGTGGGCGCGGTCGGCGTACAGGTCGCGCACAGTGGCACGGTCGCCGGTGTGCTCTTCGACGGCCGGGATCCGCGCGCCGCGCGGGCGGCCAGCGAACGGTGCCGGGCCGGACTGGCCAGCCTCGGCATCGCCGAGACCTACCGGTACGCGCCGTACGAGTCGCACTGGCGGGCGGTGCACCGATGACCGGCCGGGCCGCCGACACGTACCCGGACGTCTTCTCCGGGACCTACTCCGACGCCATCGCCATGCCGAAGCTGGTCCGGCTGGGGCCGAACCTGGTGGGCGCGGCGTTCACCCTGATGAAGCTGGTACCCGCGCGGTACATCCTGCGGCGGGCCGCCGCCGACGGCCGGCTCCGCCCGGGCGGGCGGATCGTGGAGACCACCTCGGGCACCTTCGGGCTGGCCCTGGCGATCGAGGCGGCGCTGCACGGCTGGCGGCTGACCCTGGTCAGCGACCCGGTCATCGACGACCGGCTGGCCGCCCGGCTGCGGGACCTCGGCGCGGAGATCGAGATCGTCACCGAGCCGGCGCCGGGCGGCGGCTACCAGCAACCCCGGCTGGACCGGGTGGCCCGGCTGCTGCGCGACGACCCGGCGGCGTTCTGCCCGGAGCAGTACCGCAACCCGGACAACCCGCTGTCGTACTCGGCCGTGGCGGACCTGCTGCTCGAACGGCTCGGCCGGATCGACGTACTGGTCGGCACGGTCGGTTCCGGCGGCAGCATGTGCGGTACGGCCCGGTTCCTCCGCGAGGTCTGCCCCGAGCTGCGGGCGGTCGGCGTCGACACCCACCGCAGCGTCATCTTCGGCCAGCCGGACGGGCCGCGTCCGCTGCGCGGGCTCGGCAACAGCCTGATGCCGGCCAACGTCGACCACACCGTCTTCGACGACGTGCACTGGCTCTCCCACGGCCACGCCGTGCGCGCCACCCGGGAACTGCACCGCCGGCACGCCGTCTACATGGGTCCGACCAGCGGCGCCGGCTACGCCGTCGCCTCCTGGTACGCCCGGCGCGACCCGGGGCGGCTGCACGTGGTGCTGCTGCCCGACGAGGGACACCGCTACCAGGACACGGTCTACTCCGACGAGTGGCTGCACCGGAACACCGAGCCCGAGGTCCCGGCCGCGCCCCGGCTGGTCGACGACCCGCGCGACGGCCTCGACGGGTGGAGCTACCTGCACTGGGACCGGCGCCCGGCGGCGTACGCCGCCGGCCTGGTGGAGGCGGCGGCCGGCGGGGTGCATGGTGGCTGACGCGGCGGGCCCGGGGACCGGGCGACTCACCCGGGCGGCCCTGCCGGGAGCGCGCCGGATCGTCTTCGGCGAGACGGCCGACGCGGCGATCGACGACGAGTTGCACCTGATGACGGCGGTGGACCGGGCCCACCTGGTGATGCTCCGCAGCCGGGGGCTGATCGGGGCCGGCGACGCGGGCCGGCTGATCGCGGCGATCGACGACCTGGACCGGGACGGCTACCGGGCACTGCGCGGCCGGCACGCGCCACGCGGGCTGTACCTGCTCTACGAGTCCCACCTCGCCGAGGTCACCGGTGCCGAGGTCGCCGGCCGGTTGCACAGCGGCCGGTCCCGCAACGACCTCAAGGCGACGATCTGCGCGCTGCGCCTCCGGGAGTGGCACGCGGCGGTACTGCGCGAGACGCTGCGTACCGAGGCGGTGGCGCTGAACGCCGCCCGCCGGCACCGGGCGGCCGTACTCGCCGGATTCACCCACTTCCAGCCCTCGGTGCCGATCACCTACGGGTACTACCTGGCCGGGGTGGCGGCCGCACTGGGCCGCGAGGCGGACCGGCTGCTGGCCGAGATCCCGCACCTGTCCCGCTGCCCGCTCGGCGCCGGTGCGATGGCCGGCACCGACCTGCCGATCGACCCGGAGCTGACCGCCCGGCTGCTCGGGTTCGCCGCGCCGCACCCGGTGGCGCTGGACGCCGTGGCCAGCCGGGACTCCGTCTCGGCGGTGCTCGCGATCGCCGCCTCGGTCGCGGTGACCGCCTCGCGGGTGGCGCTCGACCTGCAACTCTGGACCAGCGCCGAGCCGGCCCTGCTCCGGTTGCCGGACGACCTCGTCGGATCCAGCTCGGCGATGCCGCAGAAGCGCAACGCCTATCTGCTCGAACACGTACGCGGCCGGGCGGCCCGGGTGCTCGGCGCCCAGACGGCGGTGCTCGCCGCCACCCGGTCCGCGCCGTTCACCAACTCCATCGAGGTCGGCACGGAGGCGATGGCCGAGGCGTGGCCGGCGTACGCGCACACCATCGACGTGCTCCGACTGCTCCGGATGCACCTCTCCGGCGCCCGGCCCCGGGTCGACCGGATGGCCGGGCACGCCGCCGGGCACTGGACCACCGCCACCGCGGTGGCGAACCGGCTGGTGGTCGAGGGCCATCCGTTCCGGCGGGCGCACGAGGTGGTCGGCCGGCTGATCACCGGGATCGAGTCCGGCCGTCCGGTCCAGCCGGGCCCGCCGATCGAGCGGCGGGCGGCGGAGCTGCTCGACACGCTCGACGTCGGTGAGGCCGTCCGGGCCGCCCGGTTCGGCGGCGGGCCCGGGCCGGAGTCCTTCGCCGCCCTGTGGCCACGGCTGCACGCCGGGCTGCGGGGCCGGGCGGCCGCCGCGGCCGGGCACCTCGACGTCGCGGCGCACTGGCGGCAGCGCCTGCTGGACCAGGTCGACGCCGAGGGCGGCGACGTCCAGGGCAACGACGACCGGGTCGACGACGACCAGCCCGACGGGGGCACCGTCGCCCCGGCCGCCGTCGAGCAGCCGGTCGGCCCGCTGGTCGAGGAGGGCGTCGGTGTCTGACCGGTACGCCGTGTTCGTGGAGAGCAACACCACCGGCACCGGGGGGCTGTTCGCCGAGGCGGCCACCGCGCTCGGGTACCGGACCGCGCTGCTGGCGCGGGAGACCGGCCGCTACCGACCCTGGCTGGACCGGTACGACGAGGTGGCGACCCTGGACACCGGCAACCCGGCCGAGGTCGCCGGGTGGTGCCGGAGCGTCGGCCCGGACCGGGTCGCCGGGATCACCAGCAGCAGCGAGTACTTCGTGGTCGTCGCCGCCCGCGCCGCCGAGGAACTGGGTCTGCCGCACCCGTCGGCCGAGGCGGTGCTCCGGTGCCGGAACAAGGAACTCTCCCGCCGGGTGCTGTCGACCGCCGGTGTCGCGGTGCCGGGCTGGCGGCTCTGCACGACCGTGCAGCAGGCCCGGGCGGCGGCGGAGCGCCGGGGCGGCCCGGTGGTGGTCAAGCCGGTCGACGGCTCCGGCTCGGTCGGGGTACGGCTCTGCGCGGATCCGGCCGAGTGTGCCGGCGCGGCGGCGGAGTTGCTGGCCGGCGGGGTGAACGAGCGCGGAATGCCCCGGATCGCGGGCGTACTGGTCGAGGACTTCGTCGACGGTCCCGAGGTGTCGGTCGAGGTCTGGAACGGCCGGGCGCTGGTGGTGGTCCGCAAACACCTCGGCTCCCCGCCCTGGTTTGTCGAGGTGGGCCACGACGTCGAGGCGAACCTGCCGGACCAGCTGGACGCGGCGGTACGCGGCACCGCCGAACAGGCCGTCGCCGCCCTCGGCATCGGCTGGGGCCCGGTCCACGTCGAGCTGCGGCTGGCCGCCGACGGCCCGTACGTGATCGAGGTGAACCCGCGACTGGCCGGCGGCAACATTCCGCGGCTGGTTCAACTCGCCACCGGCATCGACCTGATCGGCCAGCATCTCGCCCAGGTGGTCGGCGAGGCCGTCGCGCCGCCGGTGCCCGCGCACCGGCGGGCGGCCTCGATCCGGTTCCTGCTGTTCGACCGCGCCGGTCGGTTCCGCCGGGTACCGGCCGCGCCGACGGGGTCGGATCCGCGCACGGTCGAGGTGGTGGCCCGGCCCCGGGCCGGGGACCACTACCGGCCGCGCGGCGACTTCACCGACCGGGTCGGGCACGTGTTGTCCTGCGCCGAGAGTCCGGCCGTGGCGGTCCGGGTCGCCGACGCCGAACTCCGGCGGCTGACCGCGCAGTTCGAATGGGAGAACAGCTGAGATGACCGCGACCTCCACACCCGTCCGGCCCGCCGTGCCCCGCGCGGCCGTACCCGGGTTGGCCCTGGCCCTGTCCGCCGCGTTCAGTTTCGGGACCTCGGGACCGGCCGCGAAGGCGGTGATCGACGCCGGCCTCACCCCGCTGGACACCGTCTGGCTGCGGTTGGCCGGCGCGGCGGTGCTGCTGGTCCCGCTCGCCCTGGCGATCCGTGGTCCGGCGCTGCGCACCCTGGTCCGCCGGCACCGGGCACTGCTGGTCGGGTACGGCCTGCTCTCCATCGCCGGGGTCCAGGTCTGCTACTTCTTCGCGGTGTCCCGGCTGCCGGTCGGGATCGCCCTGCTGCTGGAATACCTCGCCCCGGCGCTGGTGATCGGGTGGCTGGTGCTGGTCCGGCGTACCCGGCTGCCCCGGGAGGCGTTCGCCGGTGCCCTGCTCGCGGTCTGCGGCATCGCCGTGGTCGTGCAGGTCTGGAGCGGACTGCAACTGGACCTGCTGGGGCTGCTCGCCGGCATCGGGTCGGCCGCCTGCCAGGCGTCCTTCTTCGTGCTGTCGGACCGGCTGGCCGGCGAGGGCGACGCGCTGGCGCTGGCCGCCGGCGGGATGGCGGTCGGCGCGGTGGTGCTGGGCCTGGTCGCCCAGCCCTGGCAACTGCCGTGGTCGACACTGCTCGGCGAGGCCAGCGTCGCCGGTACGGTCCTGCCGGTCCTCGTCCTGGTCGGCTGGATCGTCGTGGTCAGCACGGTGCTCGCCTACACCACCGGGATCGGCGCGGTACGCCTGCTCTCCGCCCCGGTGGCCGGGGTCATCGCCACCGTCGAGGTGGTGATAGCCGCCCTGGTCGCCTGGCTGGTACTCGGCGAGCGGCTCAGCCCGGTCCAGTTGCTCGGCGGCGTGATCGTGCTCTGCGGCGCCCTGCTCGCCCAGCGTGCCGCGAGCCAGCCCGTCCCACCGCCCTCGCCGATTCCCGGCCCCGCCGTTCAGGAGGCGCACCGATGACGTCCACGATCGTCCGTACCACCGTGGAACTGCGCAGCGACACCTTCACCCGTCCCACCCCGGAGATGATGGCGGCGATCGCCCGGGCCCCGCTCGGCGACGACGTCTACGGCGAGGACCCGACCGCGAACGAGCTGGAGGAGCGGGCGGCCGAACTGCTCGGCAAGCCGGCGGCCTGCCTGGTGCCCAGCGGCACCATGGCCAACCTCGCAGCGATCACCGCGCACTGTCCGCGCGGCAGCAAGGCGCTGGTCGGCGACCAGTCGGACATCTACGTGTACGAGGCGGGCGGCGCCTCGGTGTGCAGCGGGGTGGTACTGGAACCGGTCCGGACCGAGCCGGACGGCCGGCTGCCGGTGCACCGGCTCGCCGCCGCGCTGCCGGAGGACCCGGACGACCCGCAGTTCGCCCCGCCCGCGCTGATCAGCGTGGAGAACAGCCACAACCGGTGCGGCGGCGTACCGCTGCCCGGGGCGTACCTGGCCGAGGTGGCCGAGTTCGGCCGGCGCCAGGGGATGGCGGTGCACCTGGACGGGGCCCGGCTGTTCAACGCCGCGGTGGCGCTGGGCGTACCGGTCACCGAGCTGACCCGGCACGCCGACTCGGTCCAGGTCTGCCTCTCCAAGGGGTTGTCCGCGCCGGTCGGTTCCGTGGTGGCCGGCGACCGGGAGTTCGTCGACCGGGTGCGGCGGATCCGCAAGATGCTCGGCGGCGGGATGCGCCAGGTCGGGGTGATCGCCGCGGCCGGCATCGTCGCGCTCGACACGATGGTCGGCCGGCTGGCCGAGGACCACGCGAACGCCCGGCGGCTCGCCGACGGGCTGGCCGGGATCGCCGGGATCGAGATCGACCCGGCCCGGGTGCGGACCAACATCGTGATGTTCCGGGTCGTCGACGACCGGTTCAGCCACGAGTCGTTCATCGCCCGGCTCGCCGACGCCGGGGTCCGGCTGGCCGAGCTGGGCCGGGGGCAGCTCCGGGCCGTGACGCACCGGCACGTCACCGCCGAGGACGTGGACCGGGTACTCGCGGAGGTCGCCGCACTGCTCGACCCGGCCTGAGGTGAGAATGGTGGGATGCGCTGGACCGTGCTCGACTCCCCGATCGGGGAGCTTTCCGTCAGGGTCGACGACGTCGGCGTCTGCGGCGTGCACTTCGGGCCGGTGGAGGGGGCGCTGCCCGCCACCGCCCTGCCCGAGGCCCCCGACCCGGACACCGCCGGGCTGCCGGCGGCGGTGGCGCAGTTGCGGGGGTACTTCGCCGGTGAGTTGACCGAGTTCGCCGTGCCGCTCTCGGTACGCCGGGGCTCGGAGTTCGAGCGGGCGGTCTGGACCGAGATGTCGAAGATCCCGTACGGCGAGACGCGCACCTACGGCGAGGTGGCGGCGGCGGTCGGTGACCCCGGGGCGGCCCGGGCGGTCGGGGTGGCCTGCAACCGCAACCCGATCCCGGTGATCGTGCCCTGCCACCGGATCGTCGGAGCCGGCGGCAAGCTGGTCGGCTTCGGCGGTGGCCTGCCCCGGAAGCGCCAGTTGCTGGAACTGGAGGCGCGGATCGCCTTCGAGCGCGCCTGGGCGTGAGGACCCTATATATAGGCGTCACCGCGCCCGTCGGCGGATTCAGCGTGCCGGCGGGGTCAGCCGTACCCGGCGGAGGAGTTGGGCGTTCAGCGCCACGACGATGGTGGAGCCGGACATCAGTACGGCGGCGACCGCCGGACTCAGTGCGATCCCGGCCCAGGCGAGCACCCCGGCGGCGAGCGGCAGCGCCACCACGTTGTAGCCGGCGGCCCAGGCGAGGTTCTGGATCATCTTCCGGTACGAGGCCCGGGACAGCCGGATGACACCGGTGACCCCGCGCGGGTCGGAGGAGGCGAGCACCACGCCGGCCGACTCGATCGCCACGTCGGTGCCGGCGCCGATCGCGATGCCGACGCTGGCCCGGGCCAGTGCCGGGGCGTCGTTGACCCCGTCACCGACCATCGCCACCGTCGAGCCCGCGCGCTGGAGGTCGGTCACCTTGTCGTCCTTGTCCGCCGGGAGCACCTCGGCGAAGACCTCGTCCACCCCCGGTCGGAAGCCGAGCTTCCCGGCGACCGTCTCGGCGACCGGCCGGGCGTCACCAGTGATCATGGCGATCCGGCGCACCCCCTCGGCCCGCAGCTCGGTGAGCGCCTCGGCCGCCTCCGGGCGTACCTCGTCCTCCAGCGCCAGCGCGCCGAGCACGCGAGGGGCGGCGCCATCGAGGCGTACCAGATAGAGCACGGCGGCTCCGCGCGCCGACCAGTCCGCGGTGACCCGGTCGAGGTCGGGGCCGGGCCGGGCGGCCAGCTCGCGCAGCAGCGCCGGCCCGCCGACCGCGAGGTCCCGACCATCGACGTCGGCCCGCACGCCCCGGCCGGTCAGCGCGCGGAAGCCGGTGGCGGCGGCCGCGCCGCCCCGGCCGGCGGCGGCCGCGACGATGGCCCGGGCGAGCGGGTGTTCGCTCTCCGCCTCGACCGCGCCGGCCAGCCGGAGCAGCTCGTCCTCGGCGCCGCCCGTCCCGAGCGCCTCGTCCTCGGCGTTGCCCGTCCGGTCGCCGGCCGGACCGGGGCGGTCCGGAGACGGCTGGTCGGCGGCGAGGTCGGGGCCGGCGGCGACGGCGGTGACGGTGTGCGCGCCCCGGGTCAGCGTGCCGGTCTTGTCGAACAGCACGGTGTCCACCGAGCGCATCCGCTCCAGCGCCAACCGGTCCTTGACCAGGATGCCGGCCTTGGCGGCCACGGCGGTGGAGAGCGCGATCACCAGCGGGATCGCCAGGCCGAGCGCGTGCGGGCAGGCGATCACCAGCACCGTCACCGTACGCACCACCGCCTCGTCGATGTCGCCGAGCGCGGTCCAGACCACGAAGGTCACCGCGGCCGTGGCGGTGGCGATGTAGAACAGCCAGGCGGCGAACCGGTCGGCGAGCACCTGGGCGCGACCACTGGACTGCTGCGCCTGGGCCACCAGCCGCTGGATCCCGGCCAGCGCGGTGTCGTCGCCGACGGCGTCGATCCGGACCCGGATCGACGAGTCGGTCGCCACGGTGCCGGCCACCACCCGGTCGCCGGCGGTACGGGAGACCGGGCGGGACTCGCCCGTGATCATCGACTCGTCCAGCTCGGCGGTGCCGTCCAGCACCCGGCCGTCGGCCGGTACCCGGGCGCCGGGGCGGACCAGCACCACGTCGCCGACACCCAGCCCGGTCAGCGGCACCCGGTGTACGCCGCCGTCGGCATCGACCCGCTCGGCCTCGTCCGGCAACAGGGCGGCCAGTGCCGCGAGTGCGCCCCGAGCCTGGCCGATGGCCTTCATCTCCTGCCAGTGCCCGAGCAGCATGATGGTGACCAGGGCGGCCAGTTCCCACCAGAAGTCGAGGTCGAACGCGCCCAGGCTGGTGGCGAGCGAGGCGACGTACGCGACGGTGATCGCCATCGAGATCAGCAGCATCATCCCCGGCGTACGGTCGCGCAGCTCGTGGAGCCCGCCGACCAGGAACGGCCAGCCGCCGTAGAGGAAGACCACCGAGCCGAGCACCGGCCCGACCAGCGACATTCCGGGGAAGTCGAGCGAGTAGCCGAACCAGTCCATCACCATGTGACTGGTCAGCACGATCGGCGCGGTCAGCGCCAGGCTCAGCCAGAACTTCCGGCGGAACGCCTCCGGATCGTGCCCGGCATGCTTGTCGTGCTGGTGCTGCTGGTGCTGCTGGTGCTGCTGGTGCTGCCCGTGCTGCTGCTCGTCGTGGTGCTGGTGGTCGTGGTGCACGACCGATCACCCCCTCGGAGTCGAATATACCCCCTGGGGGTAAGGAGGCAACTCGTCCGGGAAACAGCAGACGGGGCCGGACCGTTTCCGGTCCGACCCCGCCTGCCGGGTGTCGTCGTCAGCGCTCGATGGTGCCGGCGATGAAGTCCTCGACGGCCTGGTGGGCGTCGTGGTCGGCGTACTGCTCCGGCGGCGACTTCATGAAGTAGCTCGACGCCGAGAGGATCGGACCGCCGATACCCCGGTCCAGGGCGATCTTGGCGGCCCGGACCGCGTCGATGATGACGCCGGCCGAGTTGGGCGAGTCCCAGACCTCGAGCTTCAGCTCCGCGTTCAGCGGTACGTCGCCGAAGGAGCGCCCCTCCAGCCGGATGTACGCCCACTTGCGGTCGTCCAGCCACGGCACGTGGTCCGACGGCCCGATGTGCACGTCGCCCTTGTTGATCTCGTGCGGGATCTGGGAGGTCACCGACTGGGTCTTGGAGATCTTCTTCGAGACCAGGCGGCTGCGCTCCAGCATGTTCATGAAGTCCATGTTGCCGCCGAAGTTGAGCTGGTACGTGCGCAGCAGCTCGACACCCCGGTCCTCGAAGAGCTTGGCCAGCGCCCGGTGCACGATGGTCGCGCCGACCTGGCTCTTGATGTCGTCACCGACGATCGGCAGCCCGGCGTCGACGAACTTCTGCGCCCAGGCGGGGTCGGAGGCGATGAAGACCGGCAGCGCGTTCACGAAGGCACAGCCGGCCTCGATCGCGGCCGTGGCGTAGAACTTCGCGGCCTCCTCGGAGCCCACCGGCAGGTAGCAGACCACCACGTCGACCCGGGCCTCGCGCAGCGCGGCGACGACGTCGGCCGGCTCGCGGTCGGACTCCTCGACGATCTCCCGGTAGTACTGGCCCAGCCCGTCCAGGGTCGGGCCGCGCTGCACGAGCACGCCGGTCGGCGGTACGTCGCAGAGCTTGATGGTGTTGTTCTCGCTGGCGACGATCGCCTCCGCGAGGTCCATGCCCACCTTCTTGGCGTCGACGTCGAACGCCGCGACGAACTCCACGTCCGAGACGTGGTAGTCGCCGAAGGTGACGTGCATGAGACCCGGGACGCGGTCGTTGGGGTCGGCATTGCGGTAGTACTCGACGCCCTGGACCAGGGACGAGGCGCAGTTACCCACACCGACGATGGCGACGCGGACGGAGCCCATCGCGTTTGCCTCCTTTGTGTTCATCACGGCCGCTCCGACTCATTCCTGGACTACCCAGGCGGAGGCGGGATGTTCTCTCTTGACGGACCCGGGTCGGTGCCCGGGGTGGACCCATCCGGGGTCCGGCCGGAGCGCTCGTTGGCGATGAGCTCCTCCAACCAGCGGACCTCGCGCTCACAGGCGTCGAGGCCGTGTCGCTGAAGTTCGAGCGTGTACGCGTCGAGCCGTTCGGCCGCTCGGCTCAACACGTCGCGCAGGCCCTCGCGACGCTCCTCCACCTTGCGGCGCCGGCCCTCCAGGATCCGGAGGCGGGTCGCTCGGTCGGTACGGGCGAAGAACGCGAAATGCACCCCGAACCCGGTGTCCTCGTAACTCTCTGGACCGGTCTGGGCGATCAGTTCGGCGAACCGTTCCTTGCCCTCCGCGGTGATTTTGTAGACGACCCGCCCTCGACGGCTGGTCAGCGCCGGGATCTCCTCCGCGGTGGCCGGTGTCTCGGCCGCCTCGGTGATCCAGCCGGCCGCCTGCAACCGACGCAGGGTCGGATAGAGCGAGCCGTAGCTGATCGCCGCCCGGATCGCCCCGAGCTTGGCGGCGAGTTCCTTGCGGAGCTCGTAGCCGTGCATCGGGGACTCCTGCAGGAGACCGAGGATGGCGAGCTCGAGCACGAGCACCCCTCTCCGTGTCTCCGTCGGACCCCAGTGGCTGCCCGCCGTTGGGAGCCCGTTCACCGGCCCGATGTATCGGCCCGATACATCGCACCGTAGACCCTCTGGAGCAACGAGGCAAACCCTCGTAGGGCACGGGTTCGATCACAGTAAGTGACGATGGTCGCCTCGTCCGGCCGGACCCAGTACTCTTCTGCCCATGCGTTCGCAGCGCCAGGTCGTCGACTACTCGCTACAGAAGCGAGCGGTGCTGCGTGAGGTGCATTCGGGCCGGGTGGGGACGTACGAGGTCTGCGACGCCTCGCCGTACCTCAAGAACGCTGCCCGGTTCCACGGCGAGCCGACCGAGACGCTCTGTCCGGTCTGCCGGCGAGAAAATCTGACCCACGTCCACTACATTTACGGCGATGAGCTCAAGCAGTCGGCCGGTCAGGCCCGCACCCGAGCGGAGCTTTCGGTGCTGGCGATGACCCTGCGTGAGTTCCAGGTCTACGTGGTGGAGGTGTGCCGCGGCTGCGACTGGAACCATCTCGTCGAGCAGTTCCTGCTCGGCCGGGACGGCGTCTCCGGTGACGACAGCGTGGGCGCCGGGCCAGCCGCCGGTGCGGCCGTGGCCGCGTCGACGGGCACCTCGGTCAGACGAAGGCGCGAGGCGCGCCGGTGACTGCGACTCGTTCCCCGGCCCGCGGGATCTTCCCCCCGCCGATGGGACGAGTCCTACCCCGCAAACCGGATAAGTCCGGTTTTTCCGACGTCGCACCATCCGTAGATCGGCGTGTCCGATCCCGGGTGGAGCGTGTCCCAACTCACGGCAACCCGGTGGTGGCGCGCATGGCCATCACCGCGACCGGCAGGGTGTGACGAATGAACTCGTACGGCGATCCTAGTTCCGCGCGCGGTCGGGCCCAGTACCCGGGCGCGAACGGCGACCACGGACCAGCGGACGATCCATACCAGCGCCCGTCCTGGGACGACCCGGGAGCCGCTCGCCGCTCGTCCGACGGTGACCAGGGCGGCTGGCCCGCCAACAGCGGCCGGGCCGGCGGCGCCTCGGCCCGGGCCAGCGCCAGCGGCCGGGCCTCCTCCGGCCGGGCCACACCACCGGGGCGGGCCTCCGCCGACGGCGGTTGGGCCGCACCGGTGTCGCCCGCCTCCGGTTCCGCGTCGGTCGGTTCCGCGTCGGTCGGTTCCGCCTCGGTCGGCTCGGCTCCCTCCGGGCGGGCCCAGGTCGGTGGCCGGGCCGGGGTCGGCAGCGCGTCGGTTCCCGAGGCGCCGGGCTCCGGTGGCGGCTACGGCGCCGGCCGGGCCTCCGCCGGCCGGGCCACGGTCGGCACCGCCTCGGTCAGTGGCGGCGGCGCGAACGGCGCCGCCGGCCGGGCCCGGGTGGGCCGGGCCGTCGTGCCCGTCTCGCCAGCCGGGCCGGGCGGACCGGACGACCCGAACGGGCCCGGTGGCCGGCGGGGCCGGCGGGGCGCGGGTGACCTCGACCCGGCGGCGCAGAAGCGGGCCAAGAAGCGCAAGCGGGTCAACATGCTGATCGCTGCCTTCGCCGTCTTCATCATGCTGGCCGGCGGCGGCGTGGTCGCCGCGACCTGGTATTCGACAAGCGTCCCGATGCCGAACCAGCTCCCGCTGCCGCTGTCGACCACGATCTACGCCGCCGACAAGAAGAACTTCATCGCCAAGCTGGGCGACGAGAACCGGCAGATCGTCACGATCAAGCAGATTCCGGACTACGTGCAGAAGGCGGTCGCCTCGGCCGAGGACCGCAACTTCTACAAGCATGACGGTGTGGACTACGTCGGCATCGCCCGGGCCGCCTGGAACAACTTCACCGGCGGCAGCAAGCAGGGTGCCTCGACCATCACCCAGCAGTACGCCCGGAACGCGTACGAGAATCTCCAGGACGACAGCTACCAGCGCAAGGTCAAGGAAGCGATCCTCGCCTCCAAGTTGAACGAAAAGTTCACCAAGAACGAGATCATGCAGCACTACCTCAACACGATCTACTTCGGTCGGGGTGCGTACGGCATCGAGATCGCGGCGTTGACCTACTTCAACAAGCCGGCGAGCAAGCTCAGCGTGGCCGAGGGCGCGGTGCTGGCGGCGGTGATCAAGCAGCCGCAGGTCGACACGGCCAGCGGACACAAGGGCTTCGATCCGGCGGACAACCCCGAAGAGGCCAAGGCCCGCTGGGAGTACGTCCTCAACGGCATGGTCGAGGAGAAGTGGCTCAAGCCCGAGGAGCGGGCCAAGCTGACCTATCCGAAGGTGCAGAAGAGGAAGAGCGCCAACGAGGCCCTCGGGGTGAAGACCCCGCGCGGTAACGTGGTCAACTACGTCAAGGCCGAGATGGCGGAGCGCGGGCTCTGCACCCTCGGCGCGCCGCCGGCCGGCAAGGTCGACTGCTCCACGGCGCTCCGGGACGGTGGCTACAGGATCACCACCACCATCGACTGGAAGTTGCAGGCGGAGGCCGAGAACGCGGCGCAGCGCAAGAAGGGCTCGCCGATCTACGAGCAGCCCAAGAACCTGATGGCCGCGCTGGTCTCGGTCGAGCCGAAGACCGGCAAGGTGCTGGCCTACTACGGTGGCGACAGCGGGGCGGACTACGACTACGCCGGCCTGAACACCGACTCGGCCGGGGGCCTGAGCGGCGGCCACCCGCCGGGCTCGAGTTTCAAGGTCTACACCCTGGCGGCCGCGATCGAGGCGGGGATCTCGATCGACTCGATCTGGGACGCCCGGCCGTTCACGGTCAAGGACACCGAGATCAGGGTGCAGAACGCCGGTCGTGACGTGCGGAAGACCTGTGATCAGGCCTGCACGCTCAAGGAATCCACCATCAGGTCGTACAACGTGCCGTTCTACCACGTGACCGAGAAGATCGGCGCGGACAAGGTGCTGTCGATGGCCCGGCAGGCCGGCGTCCGGACGATGTGGGAGACCAAGGAAAACCCGCCGAAGTGGCACGACCTGACCAAGGAGAAGCCGGAGGAGCTGGCGCCGGACCCGTTCTTCAACGTGGTGGCGTACGGGCAGTACCCGATCACCGTGCTCGACCACGCCAACGGGCTGGCCACGCTCGCCAACGGCGGCGTCTACAACAAGGCGCACTTCATCGAGCTGATCGAGCAGCAGGACAAGGAGACCGGCCGGTGGAAGAAGATCGGCGGCGCGAAGGCTGATCCGAAGCAGCGGATCCGCAAGGACGTGGCCGACGAGGTCACCTCGGTGCTGAAGAACATTCCCAAGGAGAACAACGGCAACATCGAGGGCCGCGAGGAGGCCGGCAAGACCGGCACCTGGGAATACGCCAAGACCGAGTTCAACGCGCACGCCTGGATGGTCGGCTACACCCCGCAGATCGCCACCGCGGTCTGGGTGGGCAGCAAGGATCCGGACAAGCCCGAGATCAAGACCAAGGGCGGCGACAACATCGGCGGTAGTGGACTGCCGGCCGACATCTGGCAGAAGTACATGAACAAGGCCCTGGCCGGCAAGCCGGCGATGTCCCTGCCGGACTCCAAGGAGCTCGGCGACAAGGAGGCCGGCAACGGCAAGAAGAAAGAGACGCCTCCGCCGGTTCCGCCGAACCCGGGTGGTGGCAATCCCGGTGGTGGCAACCCCATCTGCCAGGGACCGAATCCGCCCCCGCTGATCTGCCCGCCGGCCGGCGGTGACACCGGCGGCGGTGATCCGGAATTCCCGCCGGAGGGCGACGACGGCGGCGGAGGCGGAAACGGCAATGGTCGTGGCGGCGGTGGCTAGCCACCGACTCCCGTTCCACGGGGACAGATAGTGATCGATCGATGCGGCTGGCGGCCGGGTCCCACGACCCGGCCGCCAGCCGCGTTTTCGACTCCATCCG
>NZ_JBDJAV010000005.1:0-286789 GCF_039649625.1 Plantactinospora sp. ZYX-F-223
TCCGCCCCACGCGACCGTCTACGGCTACTTCGCCGCCCGGAGCAAGGAAGGCATCTTCGCAGAACTGAACTACAACCTCACCGGCCTCGTACGCGACCACCACGGCCGCACCATCCACCCCACCGCATCCATCATGGACAGCCAAAGCGTAAAGACCTCCACCAACGTCCCACTGTCCACACAGGGCACCGACGCCGGAAAGAAGATCGTAGGCCGCAAACGCGGCATCATCACCGGCACCCTCATTGCCCAGCCATCGCAGGCCAGAATTAGTGAGGGGAGGTTTGTTGCGTATGAAGTTCAGCTAGCGTCGTAGTGCCTCAGCAGGCACGATCCTGGCTGCTCGAACCGCTGGATAGACACCGGCTAACAGGCCGACCAGTACTCCTACAGCGGGGGCAGTAAGCACTGTCCAAGGAGCGATGATCGGAGTCCAGTGTTGGGCTGCACTGGCGCCGACAACCGCGATAACTCCGATTGATGCTCCGGCTAACCCGCCAACGATTCCCAGCAGCGCACATTCGGTGAGGAATTGTGCCGCGATGTGGAAGGCTCTCGCGCCGAGTGTTCGGCGCAGCCCAATTTCGGTGTACCGCTCAAGTACTGCGGTCATGGTGGTGTTGGCGATGCCGGCCGCGCCGATGATTAAACATACCGCCGCTAGGCCAAGAAACAGTGCGTTCAGATCGGTGGAGACTTGGTCGCGGAGTTGCCGTGGATCTGGTGGTGCCGTGACTTTAAATGCACCTGGGGCATCGGGTCGTAGCGCGACGGCGATACTGGCGGCAACAGTAGGCGCCGCACCGACCCGGGTGTCGACAAGCATCCTTGCTGGCGCTTTGATGCTGGCCCCCCAGAGTAGCTCGGCCGTTCTGCGCGGAACGAGTGCGGAGAAGAGCAGGTCGGGTTGACGGACGACGTTACCGAGTATACCGACGACCGTGAACGGCATATCGTCGATGAAGATCGCAGGGCGTAAACGCAGGTCGGTTATGTTGAGTCGTCGCGCGGCGGTGCTGCCGAGCACGACTACTCGCTCTTGGCGTGCGTCTAATACACGGTCATAGGTTCTACCCTGCGCGATCTTGGGGCGTATGGCTCGTAGTAGGCCAGGTGATGCAGCTACCACGGGTACGTCGGTGTCGCTTTGTAGCCCCGGCAAAGGGACACCACTTACTGGTATGCCTTCGTCCGGCGCAACTTGCCACGAGACTCCAGCGTTTTCTACACCGGGCAGCTGCTGTGCCCGCTCGTCAGCATCAGAGCTAAACGAGTTCTCATCTGGGGCCCAGTCGAGGCCGCCTACATCTTCGACGATCACTTCGGTGGCGGCCAGCATGGTGAACCGTTCGCTAATCTGTCCACTGGCGGTTGCGGTAATCCCGAGTACGGCGACAAATGCGCCGATGCCTAGCACCGTGCCGAGCGTGGTGAGGAAAGTACGGGCAGGCCGGGCGACTACCGATGAGATCGCCTCGTTGAGCAGATCGCCGATGCTCATTCGGGATTGGGGTAAGCGCAGAGGTGCATTCACGACACGACCCCGTCTCTGATTGTAATCAATCTGTCGGCGCGGGCTGCAACTGTCGGGTCGTGGGTTATAACAAGCACGGTCAGGCCCGAGCCGGCTATCTCGTCGATGAGATTGAGGATGATCTCGGCGTTGTCGGTGTCCAGGTTCCCGGTGGGTTCGTCGCAGAGCAGGAGGCTAGGATTGCCGACCAGGGCCCGGGCGATGGCGACTCGCTGACGCTCACCGCCTGACATCTGATTAGGGAAGGCATCTGCCCGGTGCGCAAGTCCGATTCTGCTCAAGGTATCGCGAGCGAGTTCCTGTCGTCCGGGGGTTGATCCTCGATACAACAGGGAAAGGCTCACGTTCTCAAGTGCGCTGCGGTGCGCTAGTAGATGAAAGGACTGAAAGACGAAGCCAATGCGGTATGCGCGTATTGCGGTGCGATCACGTTCGGCCATCTTGGTAGTTTCGACGCCGTCGAGCAGGTAGCTTCCGCAAGTTGGGCGGTCTAGTAGCCCGAGCACGTTAAGTAGGGTCGATTTGCCGGAGCCTGAGGGGCCCATAATCGCCACGTGCTCGCCTCGTGCGACGATGAGATCACAGGGTCGCAGTGCCGGCACGGGCGGTGGTCCTGGATAAGTGAATCCGACACCGCGCAATTCCAGGGTTGGCGGCGTAGTGGTATCTGGCTCACCCATGATGGCCGACGACTACCGTGTCTCCGGCGCTGAGGTCGCCCATGGTGGGATCGGCTGCTTCCACGGCTACATAGCCGTCGCCCGAGACACCTGCGGTAACGGCTACTGGTACCTCGTTGCCGGCTTCAGACACTCGCAAGACAGCGGCTTGCCCGTCCGCACCTGCGTAGAGTGCCGATACAGGCACGACGAGAACCTCGTCATGGGTGGAGGCCGCCTCGACGGTCAATCGAACGTCTTGGCCGAGTAAGCCGTTGAAAGACGTTCCAGTTGCGGGTCGGACCGTCATCGGATAGGTGCGTCCTCCTGTCGTGGGATCTTCCGTCACACCACTGATGCTACTGATACGCGCGTTTACTGCTTTGTTGCTCGCCTCTGACACGACCCGTACGGGCATGTCCTCCTTCAGCAGGCCGCGTTGAGCCGCGTTGAGGTTTGCCCGTGCGACCGGTTCGCCGCTGGACAGCGTTACGAGCGGTGCCTCGACCTGGGTCCCGACCTTGGCCTTGATCGCGTCGACTCGGGCCGGGAAGCTAGGTAGGAACACTACCTCCGTCGCCGGTAGCGCTGGCCCGTAGCGGTTGTTGAGGTCGGCGAGGTTCGTCTGTGCTGCTTTGAGATCTTCGGTGGCGTACGTTAGTGCGAGTCGTGCATCTGCGACAGAGTCTGAGGCGGTCGATGGTGAGGCACGTGTCGTGAGGATCCGATTCAAGTTTGTCCGCGCTTGCTTCGCAGTTCGTTCTGCCGCGATTACTTCCCGTTTCGCCGCTGTAATGGCATCTTCCGCAACGGCCGGGTTTAGCGGTGGGTCGTAGCCGAGGTCTGCGAACAACGCGGACAGCGCTTTCTTCGTTCCGGCGGCGAATTTGCCGTCGGGGTCGGTTGTTCGGTGGCCCAAGCTTCTGAGCGCCTTTTGTAGCTGGGCGACGTCCCGGCCGGTCATGCCCGGTCGTAAGTCTCGGTAGACTGGTATATCGCCTTTGAGTGCGATCAGTGGTCGTCCCGCAACTTCTAGGATTACTGTGCCGGCAGTCACGTCGGCACCAGCTGTTACCCGTACCGCTGTCACCACCGGAAGACGGCCTTCAGTTGCTGGCGTCACCTCGAACGACCCGCTGGCAAGCACGGTACCGCGCAGTACCACGGTGTCACGTAGTACCCGCCGCTCGACCTTGGCGGTCAATCGTGCTGGAGACGGTGCTTCGGCTTCGGCTAGGGCGTCCTGTGGTGATTTGACGAGCCGTGTCGCGCCCAAGCCAGTCGCTGTTACCAGGATGGTGGCGCACAAGGTGAGGCCGAATGCGCGACGACCATGCATGAGATAGCTACACCCCCAAGGGGGCGGCGGGCGGGTCCGTCGCAAGAACCGGCTCGGTTGACGAGCTGAAGCTGCGGAGTTTCGCGATACAATCTTCGAACTGTGCGGTGGCGGCCGGACTTGCCGAGCTGTCGAAAAGCGCGGTGTCCCGCTCCAGGTTTATGCCTGCGGCGCCTATACAGTTGAGTAGGCCAAAGAAGAGCGTCTCTCCGGGCTCGTCTGATGCTTCATCACGTGAACCGTCATCGATCGCCCCGACGCTGCTGAGGAGGTCCTTGTGTTTCTTAGAACAGGTGCCCTGAGCCAGTTCGAGGGTGTCGGGCACGGTGTCCTGCGCGACCACCCAGACACCAATGACCTCCTTGACGGTCACTCCAGCAGCTCGTAGGCACTCCGCGTAACTGTTGGCCAGTGGCCGGGGCGGTGGGACGAGGCCTGTAAGAGGTTTAGGTTCGTCGCTGGAGTGCGCCAGTTCGTCGGGTCCGCAAGCGGTGACGGCTAGGCCAAGCGTGATTGCTATGATCGTCAACCAGCTGCGGTTCATGTGCCCACGACCTTAGCGGCATTACGTAGCCGAGTCTCTAGCAGCTGCTTCGCAGTATTCAGTGCTTCGCTGTGTTGCTCTATTGCGCGATTCTGATATGCGACGTCGACAGCCACCCAGACGTTCACCAGGTTGGTATCCTTTTTGCAGCGAACATCTGCAGACGCCGTGGAAATTTCAGCATCCGAAGCAGATTCGCCAGAGGCAAACTGCGCATCATCGTTGGCATCAAAGGGATCCGAGTAATCGTATCCCGATCGCGCCATGCAAGCTTTCCATTCCGCGAAGATAGCGACCATTCGACTGTCGTGTCGCGCACGGCTCAACGCCTCTGCTTTCAGGTTCTGAGCCACATCCGGATCTGCTGGAGTCGCCGCACCGCCGGCAATCTTGCGCCTAGCCTCGCCGGTGCAACCGCCCTCCGGGATCGCTTGCCCTTGATACGAGTTCTGGCCATCACCGGTAAGTATCGATAACGCGGCTGCCGAAAGTTCCGGCTCCTTCTGCCGCTCAACGACGTACTCGGGAGGTACTCGGTAGCCGTAGCTGGCCACATCCTCCTCGCTCGTGACGCCATACCGACGTTCGTTTACGGCCAAAGGTCTTGGCTGCGCTGCGGGCACAGAGAGCGCGAAGCCGAATCGTCGCAGACATTCGAGTTTCAAGTTGTTTTCCGCAGTCAGCAGAACTGCAGCTTGCTCCCGTGTTGGCAGGTATGCATCGAGCGGAAGAGCTAGGGACTTAAGGTCGGGAACCGAGATTACCGCGATCGCGGGCTCCTGTTGCGGTGCCGATGGCCCATCGTCCGTACACCCTCCGAGCCCAAATGTAATCGCGCCTATCAAAACGACCCGCACAAAAGATTCACGTACAGGCATTTCCAGCTCTCGTTAGCGTCGAGGAAGGCGGCTCCGGCCGAACAGAATGTCCGGCCGGAGCCCATTGCGGCTGTCTAGAAATTGTGCGAAGAGGCGACGTTGTCGAACTGGTAATTGGCCAGATTCGACCACCCCGACCCCGGGTTGATGTCGATTGAGGCGCCGACGTAGTTCGCGGCACTGTGCAGATGAACATCCTGGAAGGCAGCATTGTTTCTTGCGGAAGTAACCGTGTCGTTCAGGCCGACAGTTGAGTTGTAGTAGGTCTGCCCCTGGTAGTTACTGTCGTCGTCGTAGTCGTCGTCGTGTGCGCCAGTGTAGCCTGAGTTGTTGTACACGCAGATCTCGCCGCTCTCGCATACTCCGTTATGCGAGGCGGCAAAAGCGGGTGTTGCCGTGACGAGGCCTGAAGCGACCCCAAGCATGGCGATCGCGGCACTGCGGATGATAGCCTTCCGTACTGCCTTCATCTGCTCTCCTTGTCCGTGTGCGGTGAAGGTGCGGTGGCCGCAGCGAGGCAACGCTGCGGCCACCACCTGATGTACGGGTCCGTCAATCAGCCCAATGGCTACGAGAAGCGCCGCGTCAGGCTGAGTGACTAGCGAAGCGTACCATCGAAGATCGCCAACCGGAAGGATCCACGCACTGAGTGTGAACAACGTGCTGCAAGGCGGGCTGAGCCGAAGCTCGATGGCTCACGGACGAGTGATCAACGAGATGTCCCCATCGACCAGCGGAAATGGATGAGTCGGAGACTGCATCCGGTCGCGCCTCGAAATGGTCCTTGATCTTAACTGGGTGGGGGTCTGTGGTGTTGATGCAGGACGGCGACTC
This sequence comes from Plantactinospora sp. ZYX-F-223, assembly GCF_039649625.1. Lineage (NCBI taxonomy): Bacteria > Bacillati > Actinomycetota > Actinomycetes > Micromonosporales > Micromonosporaceae > Plantactinospora > Plantactinospora sp. ZYX-F-223. The sequence continues at coordinate 5,789 of NZ_JBDJAV010000005.1, forward strand.
GATCGACCGCCGAGGCGTTGATCGGCCCGAACGCCAGCAGCCGACCCAGCGTTTTCGCTCCGTTCCGCCCCTACCTGCGGCAACGGCTCACCGACGGTGTCTACGAGACAGCCGACCTGCACGCCGAGATTCTGGCCCGCGGCTATCAAGGAAGTTTGTGCGTGCTGCGGGATTGGCTTGCCACCAACCGCACCCGGCCCACCCCCGTGGTCGTCCGGGTGCCGTCGGCCCGGCGGATCACCGCCTGGATCATGCGCCCCGGCCACAAGCTCACCGACGACGACCGCAGCAACCTCGCCGACGCCCGCAGCCGCTGCCCGGACCTCGACAACCTCGCCGGCCTCGCCCGCGGGTTCGCCGCACTGGTCCGCCACCAGGACACCGGCCGCCACCTCGACGCCTGGATCGACCGCGCCCGGCACGCCGGATATGCAGAGTTGCGCGGCTTCGCCGCCGGCCTGGCCAGCGACCGCGACGCCGTCGTCGCCGGCCTCACCCAACCCTGGAGCTCATGTAAGGAGCTCCGGTACTTGATCAGTCCGGGGTTCCAGGGTTGCATGAGCATCCCGGTTGGTCCGGTGGGTGGCGTCGAGTTGGGCTCTGAGGGACAGCCTCGTGCGACTGATTGCCACCGCTGGTCTGGCCACGGATGCCCCGGATGAGGGAAGTGGGTCGGTCCGTTGAGAGGCCGGGCCCGGTTGCAGCACATGAGTGGGAGCCGTCGTCAGGATTGCTCTGCCTCCTTGGGACCGTGGCTGTCGTGCGGGTTGCCCGCGTGGGCCGCCGGAGCAGGTGGATGTTGCGGACCTGAGGAGGCGGAAGGTGCAGCGCAGGTTGGTCGGTATCGATCTAGGGATCGCGTCGGCGCACACGGTGCGGGTGCGTGACGAGGCGGGGCGGGAGGTGTGCCGGCGGCGGTGCGAGCCGACGGTGCAGAGCCTGACCGCGGTCGAGGCGGCGGCGTTGGTCGGGGTGGTGCCGGGCACGCGGTTGGAGGTGGTGATCGAGCCGACCGGGCCGGCGTGGCTGCCGATCGCGGTGTTCTTCACCGCTCGGGGGCATCTGGTGTTCCGGGTATCGAGTGCGAAGGCGGCGGATCTGCGCCGGTTCCTGTCACGGCACGCCAAGTCCAACGGTATCGACGCGGATACTCTGGCCCGGTTGCCGTTGATCGACCCGGACGGGCTACGGCCCCTCGAACTGCCGGGCGCGGCCGCGGCGGCCCACGACAGGCGGGTGCGGGCGTGTGACCGGCTGACCATGGCCGCCGCCGAGCACAAGGTGCGGATCAAGGACCTGGTCCGGCAGGTGATGCCGGGTACCCCGCTGACCGGGGATCTGGGCAAGGCCGACCTTGCGGTGCTGGAACGCTACGCCGACCCGCGTGCCCTGCTGCGGGTGGGCCGGGTCCGGCTGACCGCGCTGATCGTCAAGGCGTCGAACAACCACCAGGGCCAGGCGCGGGCCGAGCAGTGGCTGGCCGCCGCCCGGGCCGCCCTTGACCTTTACGGTGATCATCCGGCGGTCGCGTTCACCGACCTCGCCGCCGAGATCGCCACCGAAGTGCGGCTCCTGCGCGCCATCGACGCCGAACTCAACTCGCACGCGGCCGAGCGGGAGACCTGCTACCGGTGGGTGGACCCGGCCCAGCTGGCCCGTAGCCTGCCCGGCCTGGCCGCCGTCGGCGGACCGGCGATGACCGCAGTCATCGGCGACCCGGCCCGGTTCCCGACCGCGGCGCACTTCAAGTCCTACCTCGGTCTCGCACCACGGGCCTCGGAGACCGGTGACACCGACCGCAAGGGCCAGCCGATGTCCAAGGCCGGCTCCCGGCTCGCGCGGGCCACTCTGATCCGGGCCGCGGACTGGGCCCGCAAGCAGGACCCCCAGCTGGCGCGGGTCTACCACCAGCAGATGGTCGAACGAGGCGCCGAACACCTCAAGGCCAGCTGTGTGGTCGCAGGCCGGCTCGCTGAACGGCTCTGGACGGTGATGCGTCGCCGCATGCCTTACGTGATATGCGACGTTGATGGCACCCCGGTCACCCAGGAACAGGCGAAACAGATCATCGCCGAACACTGGACCGTGACCGAGGAGATCCGACGCAGGCGGCGCAGCAGCAAACGCAGGGCGGGGAAGGCCCCTCAACAAGTCCTCGCGGGACATGATCAAAAAGACGCTCAAGGCGTACGAACGAGGCGGCCTTCCCCACGCAAATCCTCCGTGACACCGTCACGGACGGTCAAGCAACCCAGGCTCTTGACAACCGATCCCCGATAGGGAATCAGGCGCGGTCGAAGGCCACGTCAACCGCATCAAGACGATCAAGCGACAGATGTACGGCCGCGCGAACCTCGACCTCCTCCGCAAACGAATCCTCACCACACCATGAACTCACACCAAGATCAATCACAGAATGTGTGCCAGAGCCAGGATTGGGGCGGCGTTGACAGCGAGAGAACTAACTGGCCGGGACCGGACGGACCGCACCGGACGGGTGACCCCCCGGGTTCGGCTGCGTCGCCACGTCCGCAGACGTCCTCCTCAGCCCACCCGCCGCAACCTCGCGCGCCCCGGTCGGTGACAAAGCGGATTGCCGCGAGACTCAGCGCGAGGGCGCCAGCGAACGCCGCGCCGCCGACGAGGATCGCCTCTCCGGTGTTCCTGCTACTCGCCCATGAGATCAACCCGGCGGCGGTGCCGATAATCGCCGCGGCCAGCATGGTAACGGCCAGCCACAGCGCGCGGGTTGAGGTGTCGTGCACCGCGAAGCCTCCTGTAGACGCAGTCCTCCATTTAGGAGGAGGCGTCTCGCTTCGTCTCGCTTCGCCTTGCTTCGCAAGATCTCCCGCAGCGACTGCCCGTGTCAAGGGTTTGGCGCAACTTCTACGAGCGGGTACCTAACTGCACATACTGAGTTACGCAATCTCGGGGTGCTCGGAACCACATGATCCGAACCTCAAACGGCTCCTAGAACGTCTTCGGGGACGAAATCGGGATCCCCGAAGTTGTGACCCCGTAAGGCAAGTCCTCGTTCTAGTAGACTTTCGACCTGCGCCTCGTGGGCATCCCGGTTAAATAAGGTAACCGAGTCACGAAATTTGGTTCCCAGCGTTGGAGCGGCCCTGTTGAAGCGCGCCGCCACCTCATGGGCGAGTAGGTAAGCTGCCGATTCAAGGGCGTTTCCCCGAGCCGTGTGTGCCGGCCATTCTTCATTAGGATCCTGAATTGCATTCAAGACCTCCCGCGCACCTGCCCAACGCGACCTTGGGGGTTTTAGGTGGGCAAATTAGCACTCCAGCAGTGGGTCTGTGGATCGAAGGATGTTTCCGGTCTGACCTGCCGGGCGTTGTGCCTGGCGAGGAGGGTGACGTGATGACCGCGACACTGAACGATGTGATCCCGAGGAAGGTCAAGGCCGAGCTGTCGGCGGAGGCGAAAGCCGCCGCTGACCTGGTGCGGTTGGCCGAGGAACAGGGCCTGTCTTTGACCGGCCCGGACGGGCTGCTCAAGAGGTTGACGAAGACGGTCCTGGAGACCGCGCTCAACGAGGGGATGACCGGGCACCTCGGTTACGAGAGACACGAGGCCATTGGCGGTGGGCGGTCGGGCAACGTCCGTAGCGGGACCCGGTCGAAGACGGTCCTGACCGACACCACCGGACCGGTCCAGATCGACGTGCCCCGGGACCAAGCAAGACGCCGCCACCCAGCTCCGAGGAACGTTGCGCGATGCGTTCGAGCTGATTGGGCTAGGCCCGATGCCTACCCCTGCTCCCGTCAAACCGAATCCATCCTAGATCAATGAGGTGGATACCCCAGATGCCGACGACGAATAGACCCGATATGAACGCCGGCATGATGGTGAAGCCAGATTCTGGGATCGGTGACCTGCCAGGCATGCGACGTTAGCGGGGCGACTGGTGCCCGGATAGGGCGCCTGGTGGGGCCGTGAACGTCCCGTCAACGGGTCAACGGTGCCCCCGTTTACCCCCGAAAACCCCTGCTAAGCGTCGACTATCCGTGACAACCGTTGACAAGCCGACGATTGCGTCTGTGCAGGTCAGCGATGAGTTCTGACGGTCAATGACAAGCTCAGGACCGTGACGTTCGGTAATGCGTAGGTCGACGGTTCGATTCCGTCAGGCGGCTCAGGGACGAGGCCCTGACCAGCAGAAATGCCGGTCAGGGCCTCATGTTTGCCTAGGGTGGTGTGGAATCAGCCCCCGAAACCCCCCAAAAACACCTGTGGGCGATCAGGTTCGACATGTCGGCGGAAACCTGGCCTCGGGGATCCATTGCCGTACCGCCGAGGCCCTCCGCGATCGAGCGCAGCCCCCCGTCTACAGCCGGAACGCCTCGTCGGTGCGGGTTACGCCGCGCGTGTCGAAGAATCGCTTCGCCTTGGCGGCGAGCTGGTCGGCGTCGTAGGCACGGTGGTTCTGCACCAGGATCACCAGGTCAGCCGAGGCGACCGCGCTCTCCAGGTCGTCGACGGGCAGGGCCTCGACGCCCGGGCGCCAGTCGCGGACGTGCGGGTCGTGGTAGGCGAGCTTCGCGCCGAGGGCGGTCAGGTCACGAGCCAGCGGGACGGCCGGCGACTCGCGCTCGTCCGCGATGTTCGGCTTGTACGTGACGCCCAGCAGCAGCACGGTCGCGCCGTTCACCGCCAAGCCGGCGTCGTTGAGAATGTTCTGGGCGCGCCGCGCCACATAGGCCGGCATCGTCGCGTTGATTTCCTCCGCCAGCTCGACGAACCGGAACGGGTAGCCGAGCTTCACGCGCACGTTGTGGCTCAGGTAGTTCGGGTCGATCGGGATGCAGTGACCGCCGACCCCCGGACCCGGGTAGAAGGGCTGGAAACCGAACGGCTTGCTCGACGCCGCCTGGATGACGTCCCAGAGGTCGATCCCGAGCCGGTGGCAGAACTTGGCCATCTCGTTGACGAGCGCGATGTTGACGTGCCGGTAGGTGTTCTCGAGCAGCTTGGCCGTCTCCGCTTCGCGGGTGCCCTTGGTACGCACGACCGTGTCGACGAAACGGCCGTACAGGGCCGCGGCGGCCTCGGTGCACGCCGGTGTGTGCCCGCCGACGACCTTGGGCGTGTTGCGGGGGCCGAACTCCTTGTTGCCCGGGTCGATGCGCTCCGGCGAGAACGCCAGGTGGAAGTCCTTGCCGGCGAGGAGGCCGCCGGTCTCCAGGATCGGGCGCACCAACTCGTCGGTGGTGCCCGGGTACGTCGTCGATTCCAGGACGACCAGCATCCCGGGCCGGAGGTTGCGGGCGACGGCCTCGGTGGCGGACTGGACCGCGCCCAGGTCCGGGCCTCCTTCCTCGGCCAGCGGCGTCGGGACGCAGATCACGGCTGCGGCAGCCGCGGCGATCTCGCGCTCGTCGGTCGTGGCGCGGAAGCCGCTTTCCTTCATGGCGACGATGTCGTCGTCGGATAGGTCGTCGACGTGGGACCGGCCGGCGTTGAGCGCTTCCACCAACGCTTCGTTCACGTCGAAGCCGATTACCGACATACCCGCCAGCGTGGCCTCGCGGGCCAGCGGAAGCCCCACATATCCGAGGCCGAGTATGACTACGTCGACAGCCACTGCTGCTCCCTTGTTGCTGAATGAAATGGGCGTGCCAAGCCCAATGGGCTGAAGCGGTGCTGGCGGTTGGGCCCGAACCGCGAAATTGGCCAGAGGTTGGTGCCGCGGCCTAACGGTCACTCGTCAAGGCAGGTCATGTTCGGGACGACCGACTTCTTGAAGGCCTTCAAATTGTCCGGGGTCTCGTCGAACCGCCAGTCCGCGCTGGAATGCGGCGGTGGCGCGTCGGTCCAGATGAGACCGATCACGTTCGGGTTGTCCTTCAGCCAAGGACCCAAACTGTTGATCCACCTGGACTTGTACTTTCCGTTCACTCCGGTTTCGGCGAGGACGACCGGCTTCTTCGGGTACTTGTCCAGAAGCTTCATGGTCGGATCGAACGTCTGGCTCGCCTTCGTCTCGAAGCCGAACGAAGAACTACCGACACCGTAACCCGTGAACCCGACCAGGTCGACGTAGCTGTCGCCCGGCCAGAACTTGTGGAGGTCCTTGTTGATCGCGCCGCGGAGGATGTTCGGAGCCCACATCCAGAGGACGTTGGTCGCGCCCGCCTCCCGGAACAGGTCCACCACGTGACGCCACGCCTTGACGTACTGGGCCGGGGTGTTGCCGTTGACACCCACGCCCCACGGCGACCAGTTGCCGTTCATCTCCGGCGCGTACCGGATCACGACCAGGTCGCCGTACTCGATGATGGTGTTGGCGACGGAGCGGAAGATGTCGTCGCGCTTGCCCGCGATCGTCTGCGACAGCGACCAGGACTTCTGCTCCACGGTGGAGCCCAGGTCTTTCGGCTGCACCGTCAGGAACGGGATGCCCGCGGCCTCGGTGAGCCGGGACAACTCGAACGGGGCACCGATCGAGGCGTAGACCCCGCGCCACATCGGCCGGCAGCCCGTCTCCTTCGCCGTCAGGTCGGACTCCTCGGCAGGGGGCCGGTCCGACGTGATGCCGAACGCGGGTTTGTCCTCCCGGATCATCGAAACGGTGGCTTTGATCGGGCTAACGCGTGTAGCTGGATCGATCGTGCTGACGGCCGACTGTCGGGCCTGGAAAGAAGACGGTGGTTTCGTCGCGCATCCAGCCAGTAGCAGCAGCGGTAGCACCAGCAAGAACCTTTTCATGGTCACCTCCAATCGCGACCTCGACCTTCTGCCGGGTGCCCCACTTGAAGCGCATGCAGGAGGCGATCGCCCAGATCCGCCACACCCGCAGCACCGACCATTGCCAGATGGTGGCGATCGGGGCGAGGAGGAGGAACCAGCCCAGCTGCGCCGCCCGGTTCTGATCGGAGCGCCGAACGGTGAAAATCCGCAGCAACTGTACGTAGCCGAACACCACGAGCATGCCGAGCGCCAGCCCGAGCATCTTCGCGTCCGCGATCAACGCGTCGGCACCTGCACCGCGCGCCCAGGCGACGGCATCGATCACCGGATCGATCACGGCCAGCCAGGACACCACCATCGTCGAGGCGACGGTCTGCACCCACTTGAGCAGGTGGAACCAGTACGCGAGCCGGTTGAACGGCAGGTACTTGAAGCGCCAGAAGGATCGGATGAACGAGCCGCGCAGCCACCGCATGAACTGCCGCCGGTGGTTGCCGAACTTTTCCGGCATGACGCAGAACGCGAAGGCGTTCGCCTGCTGGACGGTTTTGCCCCGGAGCAGCGCCTGGAGCGTCAGGTAGGAGTCGTCGGAGAACTCGACGTGCCGCCCGAAGAAGGTCTCGTTCGCGTAGCCGTGCCGGGACTCGTCGATCACCCGGGCCCGGTACAGCGAGAGGCCGCCCGAGTTGACCAGTACTGACCCGAACGCGGACGTGGCCGCCCGGTCGGTGAGCTGCGACGCCGTGCAGATCAGGTCGACGGCTCGGGCGACGGGGCCCTTCAGGTTGTAGGTGAAGAACACCCCGGCCACCGACATGACCTTGGGGTCGACCAGCGGCTTCATCAGGTTCTCGAGCGCGTCCGGCGCGAGCACCGAGTCCGAGTCGATTGTCAGGTAGGCATCGGCCCAGCCGGCGTACCGGAGCGAAGCGGCGACGTGCGTGGCCCGCTTGCCCCGGTTCCGGTCGCGGATCCACACGAGCGGAACGTTCGCCTCGTTCGCGGCTTCGATCGCCCACAGCTCGGTGGCCATGTAGTCGACCTTGTTGGAGCCGTCGTCGCGTATGAAGATCGCGTCCAGGGGACGGGTCTGCGCGAGCAGGCCCCGCACCGTCGCGATGACCGCGTCGACGTCTTCGTTGTAGAGCGGAACGACCGCCACGACCTTGAGCTTGGCCAACTGGGCGGCCTGTTTCGGGGTGGTCCGCTTGGGCCGGTCGAACGTCGCGAGCAGCAGCTGCCCGAAGTACATCAGGAACGCGAACGCATAAACGATCTCGAACGCGGACACATCGGTATCGAAGTTCTGGAACCGTGTCGCATGGTGGTACAGCCAGAGCGACGAGCCACCGACCATGAGGGCGACCGCGGGTATGGCCCGCCCCGGAGTCGACTTTGCGGTTTTGGCCGCTTTCGTCACGGCTTCATTCCGCGTCGCCAGAAGACTCGTACCGCCAGGGCGAACGCCGTCACGACGCCCAGCGCCGCGAGGATTACCTCGAAAAGATGGATTTGGGACCCCACGTAAACCAGCTCTCGTCAGGGGAAAGATCTCCCACGGTAGCGGCGCATATGTTACGCGTACGAAGCGTTCTCGCGAAGTCCGCTGTTACCAAGCAGGGACGAAACGGTCCTGACCGTATGCCTCTGCTGTGATCCTTCGGTCTTTCAGCTACCGTCTGCGCCGTGACCTACGACTACCGCGAGGGCGCGACCCCACGTGGTCGGGGCCAGCACTGGGGTCGGCAGAACGCCCCGGCCGGTACCGACGCCGCTCGGCAGGGGGGCGCCGGGACGCAGTCTCAACACCCGGGCAATTCCTATCCGGACGGCCGCGACGGCAGTACGTATGGGACGCCCGGCCCGGCTGTTTACGGGAACCCGCCGAGTTACGGAAACCAGCCGAGCCGAACGGGCAATGTTTTCCCACCGTCCGGCCAACCGCGCCGCGAGCAGGGTGCCGGCGGCGGTCAGGGCGGCGGCCCGGAGCGGAACCCGCGGCGTGGCAAGCGCCGATCCCGCGTGCCGCTCGTCTTCGTGCTGGTCCTGCTGCTCGCGCTCGGCGCCGGCGGCGGATGGTACTTCCTCCAGGGCCCAGGCAGCGGGCGCTCCAGCGAGCAGGATCGGCAGATCGCGGACCGGCAGGTCGACCCGACGCCGCTGACCGTGGCCGAGGTCTTCGACTCCGAGACGGTGCCGGGAACCGAGGGCGCGTTCAAGGTCCTCAAGACGCAGTCGTCCGACAACTGCGCGACGGCCGCCAGCGGCGCCGTCACCGAGGAACTGGCCAAGGCGGGCTGCACCCAGGTGGTGCGGGCCACACTGATGTCGCCCGACGACACCCTGGTCATGACGGCGGGGATCTTCAACCTGGAAACCCGGGAGAAGGCACTGACCGCGGCGGCTGCCATCAAGAAGGCGGTGGAGGAGGGGAAGGGTCGCTTCGCGGGCATGGTCGCGGGTGACAAGTCCAACATCGTCAGTCGGGCGGCGGCGAACCTGTCCTGGGAGGTGCGCGGTCACTACCTGGCGTACGGCCTGGTCGCGCACGCGGACGGCAGCGCCATCGAGGAGGACCACGAACGCGCGGACGTCGTCCTGAACGACCTGGTCAAGTCGCACCTCGGCAACGACGTGCTCCAGAAGCGGGAGACCGGCGGCGCCCCGGCGGTGACGCCCTCGCCGTAACCGGCCCCGTTACGGCATTCCGCCCGGTTCCGCCCTGGTTGCCGGCGGGATCGGCAGAGGGAATGCCCGAAACGGGGTGTTCGCTGCGTGGCGATAACATGAGATAATTTCGTACGTGCCAGTAAGCAAGACTCAGTTGATCGCAGTGCTCGCTAACGAGTTGTGGTTGTCGACCCTATCCCCCAACGTGCCTTGGCTTTCCGCCGAGCTACGCGAGCGGATGAAGCGGCCCCACGTCGGTGACCTCGTCGTCGAATTCTCCGCGGGACAGCGGGGTGACGCGGACGGTGTCGGCTGGCTCCGCGGCATCGAATTCGCGGACGGCCGCGGTGGCGGTAGCGTGAACATCGACGGCCAGCGCGTCGTTGACGCCTGGATGATCGAGCCGATCGACATGCCCGGCCAAACGATCCGGTGGAGCAACGCGACCTTCTTCGCGATTCCGCTACAGAGCGCTCGGCAGTGGCTGTCCCAGAAGCCGGCGCAGTAACACGTTTCCCCGCCGGATGCCCGGACTGAAATCGAGCATTGCCGTCCATCGATGACGATGGCGTTCGAATATCGAATAGGCGCGGGGACCTGGCTTGGGGGATGGCGCCGGGAACGGCCGGCGCGGCCCGGGTCGTGGATCGGCGCCGACCCGGTGCGTGTACGCCACGGTCGTTCGGCAGACTATCGGGCCATGAGACAGGTGAAGGTTTCCCGGCGGGGCGTGTTCTGTCGTCGCCGGTAGATCGCCGGTGGTCGGTGGCGTCTGGTCGTATGGATCCCGGCATGGGACGTGGGTAGGGCAGGCACGGATCCTCGGGACCTTGAACAAGATCGCGATGGGCCGTCACATGGATGATCGAGCGAATCGGCATGCCCGGTCAGTAAATCCGGTGGATCAACGCGACCTTTTCGCCCTTTCCGTCAGAGAGCGCTTGGCCGTGGCGGTCCCGGGCGGCGGCGCGGTAAATTCGTCCCGTCGCCGGCTGCCCCGGGACGCCGTACGCCATGATCATAAGCCAGAATGGCGGCCGTGAGACATGCGAAGGTTTCTCGGCGAGGGTTGCTCGTCGCCGGTGCGGTCGGGGCGGCAATGCCTGTGGCCGCCATCGCGACGGGACTTCCGTCGAGGTGGCGGGATCCCGCTTCTCCGCCGAGGTGGGGGGACGCCTCGCGCATGGTCACGGCGATGCAGGCCGGGCACGGGTGGACCGCCGCCGGCACGATCGGCGGCTCCAACCTCAACGACACCGCGGTATTCGTGCATGGCAGCCAGTCGGCATCGATCACGACCAACGGGGCGGGCGCCACGGCGACGCTGCGCCGGTTCGGCCTGCCGGCGATCAACCTGACCGGCAAGGCGTTGCGCCTGCTGCTGCGGGTGGACAACTACACCAGGGTCAACAGCCTCAGTTTCTTCGTCGGTACGTCCGGCATGGCGAACAACCTCAAGTGGCGGTTCAACGCCAGCACCAGGTCGTCGCAGATCGGCCTGGCCGGTGACTGGGTCACCGTGACCCTCCAGTGGTCGGAGATCAACACTGTTGCGGGCGCCTACAGGCTGTCGCCGACGGGTGCGCCGAGCACGACCGCCGGGTTCACGGACATGCAGATCCAGGTGTCCGACAAGGGCACGGGCCCGGTCACCCTGTGGCTGCAGGCGGTCGAGGTCATCGACTCGGGGGTGTCGATGTGGCCGGACGGCATCGTCTCGGTCACCTTCGACGATTCCAACGCCTCCGCCCGGCTGGCCATCCGGAAGATGGACGCGTTGGGCTTCCCGGGCACGCAGTACACGATCGCGGACGCGATCGGAACCCCGGGCAAGCTCACCCTCGCCGAGCTGCGGTCGTTGCAGGACACGTCCGGTTGGGAGATCGCCGGGCACTCGTACGCGTCATCGGCGCACGCCACCCGCTACCCAAAGCTGACCGCACAGCAGGTGGACGACGATGCCCGCGAGCTGAAAGCGTGGCTGGTCAGCAACGGCTTCCACGGTGACAGCTTCGCCTACCCGGGCGGCCAGTACGAGAAAACCGTCGACGGCGTGCCCGTCGACCAGCTGGTGGCCCGCCACTTCGGGTCGGCGCGGACGATCCTGTCCGAGGTAGGTGTGTCGACGCACACGGCGATCGACGCGTGCCCGGCGGCGATGCCGCACCGGATGCGCGGCCTGTCCTCCATCAGCTCGCTCTCGAAAGGCCCGAACAACCACAGGAAGCTGACCGGGAAGGGCGGGATGCTCGACCGGGTGGCGACCAACGGCGGCTGGCTCAACCTGGTCTTCCACCAGATCGTGACCGGTGCGCCCAAGGACCCTGCCGAGATCTCGCAAACCGACTTCAATATGATCATGGACGCCATCGCCGCACGGGGAATCCCCGTCATCTCCGTCAGCGACGTCGTCCACCGGGCAGGCGCGTGACGGCCGGATCAGTCGTCAGGCACCCGCCCACCGGCCTTGGCCCGGGCCGTAGGCCGAGCCCATATCGATCATCGTGCGGTGGACCGCCACCGCCACCGCCCCGCCGCTGTCAGCGGCTGAAGACGGCGACCCAGTTCTTCTCCCACGTCTCGCCGCCGTCGGGGGAGAACGACTGTTCCCACACCGGGTGCTGCGGGTCGGTCTTGTTCCACTCGTAGCGGACGCGGATCGGGCGGGAGAAGACGCATTGACGGGGATCGGCGACGGCTGGGTTGAACACGTGCCGAGACACCTTGAACAAGATCAAGAGTGTTCATGATCTGTTCAAAGCCCCTGGTGGCGTGGTGGCACAGCGCCGACCGGCACTCCCGCCGGACGGCACACGGTCATCACGGGGGAGGAGTGGGACCCCGAATTCCTCTTCGCCGGCTACGCCAACTGCGACGAGCTGACCGGAAACGTGTCGCGACCCTGCGCGAGCGCTGCGACCAGGGCTGATCCTCCCGCGCCGGCTCCGCCGAACCCGGCCCGCGACCCGCCGCCCGGCTGGCAAGCTGGGCGGGGGCGGGCTGATGGAGCGGGACGGGGACCGGCGGTCGCCGCGCGGTGGCGGCGGGCTGTACGGGCCGGCCTTCGTCGAACTCTTCTTCGATCTGGTCTACGTCTTCGCGCTCACCAAGCTCACCAACGAGCTGGTCGGCGACCTCACCTGGGCCGGCGCGTTCCGGATGACCGTCCTGCTGCTGGCGGTCTGGTGGGCCTGGTCCGCCACCGCCTGGGTGGTCGCCCGCTTCGACCCGTCCCGCCCGTCGATCCAGCTCCTGATCGTCGGCACCATGCTCGGCAGCCTGCTGCTGGCCGCCGCCCTGCCGGAGGCGTACGGCGATCGTGACCTGGTCTTCGCCGGGGCGTACGTCGGGGTGCACATCGTCCGGGGGATCTACCTGTTGCTGATCGTCCGGGGCCGGGAGGCCCGGCACCGGGTCGGCAGGATCCTCTGCTGGTATCTCTTCTCCGCCGTACCGTGGATCGCCGGGGCGCTCGCCGAGGACCCGCTGCGGGGCGCGCTCTGGATCGTCGCCGTGGTGATCGACTACTCGGCGGACATGCTCCAGTATCCGACTCCGGGACTGGGCCGGCAGCGGATCTCCGAGTGGACGGTGGCCGGCGAGCACCTGTCGGCGCGCTACTTCCAGTTCATCACCATCGCCTTCGGTGAGCTGATCCTGGTCGCCGGGGCGGCACTGGAGAGCGGCGACTTCACCGCCGAGCGGACCCTGGCCTTCGTGCTCGCCTTCGTCGGTGCGGTGCTGCTCTGGCTGGTCTACTTCCACCGGGGCAGTGCCCTGATGGGCGAGGCGATCCGGTCGGCCGCCGATCCGGTCCGGATCGGCCGTTCGGCCTCCTACGCCCACCTGCTGATGCTGGCCGGGGTGGTGGTGACGGCGGTCGGCGACCACATCGTGATCGACCATCCGTTCGGGCGGACCACCTCGCCCAAGGTCGCGGCGATCATGAGCGGACCGGCACTGTTCCTGCTTGCCCGGGCCCTCTTCGCGTACCGGGTGCTGGGCGGGGTCGCCCGGTCCCGGTTGGTCGGCTTCGGCGTGCTCGTGGTCCTCGGCCCGCCGATGATTTTCCTCTCGCCGCTGCTGATCCTCTGCACCGCGAACGCCGTGCTGCTCGGGGTGGTAGTCGCCGACTGGCGGGCGCTGGCCCGGCATCCGGGGGCCCGCCAGCACCACCATTCAGCCCCGAAATAGCGGAACAGCTCGGTACGGAGGGTTTGCGGACGGACAATTCGGGTACGGCGTCAGCAGCGGGTAGCCGCGACCGCGACCTACGCATGACGAGTCCGTCGGGTACGACGGCTGCGGCGCCGGCATCCGCTGAGCCTGGGAGGCGACGATGATGGAGAGCCGACTCAAGGTGCTCGGGCACCCGGTCCATCCGATGCTGGTGATGTTCCCGATCGCCCTCTTCGTGTCCGCCACGATCTTCGACATCATCGACGTGGCCGGCGGCCCGGCCTTCCTCGGCGAGCTGGCCTACTGGAACATCCTGGTCGGCCTGATCGGCGGGGTACTGGCGGTGATGGCCGGTGCGGTGGACCTGCTGGCCGTACCGTCCGGGACCCGGGCCAAGCGGGTGGGGGTGGCGCACGCCTCGACGAACATCGCCGTGTTGCTGCTCTTCGCCGCGGTCTGGGCGGTGCGGCTGGCCGCGGACACCCGGGCGGCCGGCGGTGCCCTGGTCGCGATCGAGGTGGTGGCGGTGGCCGGTGCCGGGCTCGGCGCCTGGCTCGGTGGCGAACTGGTGGACCGGCTCGGCGTCGGGGTGGATCCGGAGGCCGATCTGAACGCGCCGAGTTCGCTGCGCCCCAGGACCACCGCCGCGGCGTCCGCGGACCGACCCGAGAAGCGGTGAGCGGCGCCGGCGACCCTGGCCACGGGCCGATCCGGGCGCTGTCGATCCGGATAACCGACCGGCGAGAAACCAGGACCCGGCGAAGCATCAGGGGCGCGACCAAGGAGCAGGACCCGGCCAAGGAGCAGGGCTCGGCGAAGACCGTGCCGTCCGGTGGGTGGCGGGCGGTGGATCCGACGAACGGCAGGACACGACGGGAGGAAAGACGGCGGCATGGCTGAGCCAGGACGTGGCACCGGAGACCGGGGTTGGGACCCGCTCGGTGAGTTGCAGGCGCTCCGCGCGGAACTCGGCCGGCTGGTCGGCTCCGCGCTGGTCGGCGGCCGGGGCGGGCAGCCGGACGTCGAGCTGAGTCCGAGCGACGACGGCTGGACGGTGGTGGCTCGGCTGCCCGGGGTGGCCCCGGAGGAGGTGGCCCTGGAACTCGACGACCGCGAGCTGTGCATCCGGGCCCGCTCCGAGGCCGAGGTCAACGCCGACCACGGAATGGTCGGTAGCGGATCGCAGGCCCGAGCCTTCGAGCACCGGGTGCACCTGCCGGCACCGGTCGACCCGGATCGGATCGACGCCGTGATGGACCACGGTCTGCTCACCGTCAGGCTGCCGAAGGCGCCCCGGCCGGGCCGGCGGACCATCACCATCGGCGGCCGCCGCCACGACCCGGGCCAGCATGCCGGGCGTACCGCTGGAGCCGGCGTTCGGCCCGGCGGCGTGGACCCGGCCGCCGACCGGGAACTGCACCGGCCGGACACCGCCGCCGGTACCCCGGGCCCCGGGTTCACGGGCTGAGCCGGACCCGTACCAGATGATCGGCAAGGTGCGCGATCTCGTCGGTGACGTCGAGCGGATCGCCGTACTGCGGGCCAACGCGCTCGGCGACTTCATCTTCGCGCTGCCGGCGCTCGACGCGCTGCGGGCCGGCTATCCGAACGCCGAACTGGTGCTGATCGGCGCGCCCTGGCACGAGCGGCTGCTCCGGGACCGGCCCGGCCCGGTCGACCGGGTGCTGGTGGTGCCGCCCGCGCACGGCATCCGGGTGGCCGGACCGGACGAACCGGAACCGTCGGCGGAGTCGATGGCCCGGTTCCTCGACGCCGCCCGCCGGGAGCAATTCGACCTCGCGCTCCAGATGCACGGCGGCGGGGCCAACTCCAATCCGCTAGTCGCCGGGCTCGGTGCCCGGGTGACCGCCGGGTTGCGCAGCGAGGACGCGCCGCCGCTGGACCGGTGGCTCCGGTACGTCTACTACCAGCCGGAGGTGGTCCGCTACCTGGAGGTCGCCGGCCTGGTCGGCGCCAGCCCGACCGGCCTGGTGCCCCGGCTCGTCGCCACCGAGGCGGACCTGGCCGAGGCGCGCACGGTGCTGGGTGAGCCGGTACGCCCCCGGATCGCCCTGCACCCCGGGGCAAGCGATCCGCGTCGCCGCTGGCCGCCGGAGCGTTTCGCCGAGGTCGCCGACCAACTCGTCGACGACGGCTACGAGGTGCTGGTGACCGGTACCCCGGACGAGCGGGACCTCGCCGGGCAGGTGGTGGCGGCGGCCCGCCGGCCGGTCCGCTCGGTGGTCGGTGAGCTCTCGCTCGGCGGCCTGATCGGCTGCTACGCCGGCTGCGAGGTGGTGGTGGCCAACGACACGGGTCCGGTGCACGTCGCCGCCGCGCTGGACACCCCGACGGTCGGCATCTTCTGGGTCGGCAACGTGATCAACTGTGCGACGCCGCTGCGCGCCCGGCACCGGCCGATCGCCTCGTGGACCCTGAACTGCCCGGTCTGCGGCCGGGACTGTAGCCGGGAGATCTATCCGGCCCGGGGCGGCGGTGGGCCGGCCTGCCCGCACCGGGTCTCCTTCGTCACCGACGTGCCGGTGGTGGAGGTGCTGGCGGCGGTGGCCGATCTGACCGGGCGGTGACCTCCCAGGCCTCCATGGTCCGCTCGGTCACCGTGGTCGGCGCCTCCAGGTGGTACGCCCCGCTGGGCAGGACGCCGGCTCCGGCGTACCGGGCCATCACGGCGAGCTGGGCGGCCACGTCCTCGCCCTGGTGCCCCGGATCGAGCCGGGTCCAGAAGTCGAACCCGCCCGCCGCACGCAGCCGGGACCGGTCGTAGAGCACGCAGCCGCCGATCCAGGAGACCTTGTACGCCCGCCACTGCCCGGCCGGCAGCCGCCGCGCCTCCGTGACGTGCAGCAGGTTGGCGGCGGAGTGGATCTGCGCCCGGTCCCACTCCGGCGTGCCCGGGCGGAGCCGCTCCGGCTCCGGCGGACCCTCCCACTCGGCGTAGTGCCGGTGCGTCTCCGGCCGTACGTCGTCCAGATAGGAGAGCCCGTGCACCGCGTTGCCGACGAAGCCGCAGTCGAGTTCCCGGATCGCGGTGAGCAGCCGGTCGACGCTGCCGGGTTCGAGCCAGACGTCGTCGTCGAGGAAGAGCACGTACCGGGCCGCCGAGGCGTCCAGCAGGTAGGCGCGGTGCTCGGCCAGGCCCCGCCGGGGCAGCCGGCGGGTGAGCAGCACCGGATGGCCCCGGTGCCGGAGTACCCGCACCATCGCCGCCGCCGCGGGTTCGGCCCAGCCGGGTTCCCCGTCGGACTGGTCGCTGACCACCACCCCGAACCCGTCCGACCCCTCCGACCCGGCCGGGCCGGTGTCGGCGGCCTGCGTGCCGGCCCCGGCGGGGCGCTGGGCGGCCAGCCCGGCCAGGGTGACCGCCAGCTCGGCGGGGCGGTTCCGGGTCGGCACCAGCACGTCCAGCAGCCGGGGCGTACGGAAGTCCGCCGCGCTGCCCGGGTCGAGCGGGCGGGTGATCGTCCTCGGCGCCGCGCCGCCCTGGGCGCGATGTGGAGCCGCGCTCACGCCCGGCGGCTCGGCCCGGACACCGTGCCGCCGGGGTCCGCCGAAGCGGGAACGGCCTCCCTGCTCCCCTCCGGCGAGGCGCCCTGGCCGCCGTCCGGCGAGGAGTGGCGCTGGCCGCCGTCGGGTGAGTGGCGCTGGCCGGCCCCGTCCCCGGAACGGGCGGCCGCCGCCTGGCGCCGGTCGTCGCCGTGCGAGCGGATCCGGTCGATCACCGCCGAGGTGGACTTGTCGGGTACGTAGCCGAGGGTGCGGACCTGGCCGCCGAGCCGGCGTACCAGGGGTGCCTCCGGGACCATGTCCGGCGGGTAGTCGCCGCCCTTGACGTACACGTCGGGGCGGATCGCCTCGATCAGCGCGCTCGGCGAGTCCTCCTCGAAGACCACCACGTGGTCCACACAGGAGAGCGCGGCGAGCACCGCCACCCTGTCCTCCACCGGGTTCACCGGCCGGTCCGTGCCCTTGAGCCGCCGTACGCTGTCGTCGGAGTTGACCGCCACCACCAGCAGGTCGCCGAGTTCGCGTGCCTGGTCGAGATAGCGCACGTGCCCCCGGTGCAGTACGTCGAAGCAGCCGTTGGTGAAGACCACGGCCCGCCCCTCGGCCCGGTGCCGCGCGACGAGTTCCACCAGGGCGTCCCGGTCCAGCACGATCCGGGCCGGTTCCTCGCCGGCCGAGCCGAGCGCCGCGAGCAGGTCCTCGCGCAGGCAGACACAGGTGCCGGTGTCCGAGACGGTGGTGGTCGCGGCGAGCTGGGCCAACTGCGCAGCGGTCGGCAGTGGGGCGTTCGCGGCCAGCGCCAGCGTCATCGCGGCCAGGTACGCGTCGCCGGCGCCGACCGCGTAACTCGCCGGTACCGGAGTCGCGTGGCTGCGCCGGGACCGCCCGTCGGCCCCGCCCACCACCGCGCCCTCGGCGTCCAGGGTCACCGCCACCACGTCCGCACCGGTACGTTCCCGCAGCTCGGCGAGGCGGGCCTGGGCGACCAGCGCCCGGCTGGCGCCGCCGGCCGCGACCGGACGTCCACCGGCGGCGCTCGACGTCTCGTCACCGGCCACCACGATGTCGTCACCGGAGACCCCGATCTCGTCACTGGTCACCGTGAGGCCGTCCCCGCCGACCGGACCCGGGCCGTCGCCGCTGCCCGGCGGCGTACCCTCCGGCGCGGCGGAGCCGTCCCCGTCCCGGCCGCCGTCCTCGGTGCCACCGGCGGCGACCGCCGGTGCCGGCCCACCGGCGTTCTTCCCGATGCCGGCGGCGCCCGGCCCCCTGGCGGCGGCAGCGGCGTCCTTGCCGGCGTCCGCGCTGTCGGTGTCGCCCGTTCCGCTGCCGGCGTCGCGCATTCCGCCGGTGGCGTCGGCCTTACCGCCGGTCGCCACCGTGCTGCCGTCCTCGGCGACGCTGACCCGGGTGCCGGCGACCGCCGACGTCGGGCTGGCCGGGCCGGCGGAGACC
This sequence comes from Plantactinospora sp. ZYX-F-223, assembly GCF_039649625.1. Lineage (NCBI taxonomy): Bacteria > Bacillati > Actinomycetota > Actinomycetes > Micromonosporales > Micromonosporaceae > Plantactinospora > Plantactinospora sp. ZYX-F-223. The sequence continues at coordinate 24,323 of NZ_JBDJAV010000005.1, forward strand.
GCCTCGTTGAGCAGTCTGGTCGCCTCGGCGAAGCTCGGGGTCACCACGGTCGGGGCGAGCCCACGCCAGTAGGCCAGGTCGTGCGCGTCCAGGGCCACGGTGGCGAAGGAGTCGCGGTGCCGGACCAGCCAGCTCCGTACCGCCTCGGGCAGCGCACCCAGGCCGTAGTCGCAGACCACCAGGGTCGGCGGCTGGCCGTCCCGGTCCGCCCGCAGCTCCTCGGTCGCCCGGGCGAGCGCGTTGAGCATCCGGCGTACGCCCTCCTCGGGCAGTGTCTCGTCGGCGTCGCCCTCGTCCTCGCGCAGCAGGATCTGGTCGGCGGCGAGCAGCCGGCGCTTCACCGGCGTCGGCCGACCGGGCTGGCTGATGGTCCGGTCCCAGACACCGGCCCGGTCCAGGCAGTCGTGCAGTTCGTCACCGGCCACGTCAGCGCCGACCGGGGCGACCAGTGCCGCCCGGCCGCCCAGCGCGGTGAGGTTGACGGCGGTGTTCGCGGCGCCACCGGCCGCGGTCAGCCGACGGCGCAGGGTCAACACCGGCGCCGGCGCTTCCCGGCACAGCCGGTCCGACTCGGCGAACCGCCATTCGTCCAGCATCGCGTCGCCGACCACCAGTACGCCCCTGCCGAGCCAGCTCTCCACCACCGAGGCCAACCGGCGCTGTTCCGCTGCGTCTGTCGCCATGTGGCGCGGGTCCCCGGTGCCCGGCCGGGCAAACCTGGTACTGCCGCACGGCACGACCCGGCGCTGACCGTACGGCGGGTTTGGCACCCGGCGTACCGGGAACGTCTTTTTCACGGGATGCGACCAAAAGGTTCGTCGCCGCATATCCCCCCGTTTCCTCGGAAAGGAGAAGCGAATGACCGCGACGTTGCAGGGCAAGCGCATCGCGTTCCTGGCCACCGACGGCGTGGAGGAGGTCGAGTACACCCGGCCCCGGCAGGCGGTCGAGGCGGCCGGCGGCCGGGCCGAGCTGGTCTCCCTGGAGGGCGGCCGGATCCAGGCTTTCAGCCACCTGGACAAGTCCGGGACGTACGACGTCGACACGACCGTGGCCGAGGCGGACCCGGCGGCCTACGACGGCCTGGTGCTGCCCGGCGGGGTGGCCAATCCGGACGCCCTGCGGGCGAGCCCGGACGCGGTCCGGTTCGTCCGGGCGTTCTTCGACGCCGGCAAGCCGGTCGGGGCGATCTGCCACGCGCCGTGGACACTTATCGACGCCGACGTGGTGAAGGGTCGCACCGTCACCTCCTGGCCCAGCCTGCGGACCGACCTGTCGAACGCGGGCGCGCACTGGGTCGACGAGGAGTGCCATGTCGACAACGGCCTGGTGACCAGCCGCAAGCCGGACGACCTGCCGGCGTTCTGCGCCAAGCTCGTGGAGGAACTCGCCGAGGGCCGGCACTGATCCTCCGGTCCTCGGGCACGCGGCTGGAGAGGCGACGCCTCCGGCAGGCGGCTGAAAGGGCGACGCCTCCGGCGCGCGGCTGGAGCGGTGACTCCGCCAGCGGCTGAGGGGCGAACGAGCAGACCCGCCCACCGGGCCCCGCCGACCGCTCGCCGGACCGGCGGGGCCCCGGCCCAGCGCGGCCCGCCGAGGATGCATGATCGTGATCACAGCGTTCGCGTTCGGCTGGGCCGGGCGGTGGTCCAGGCCGAGACTGGCGGTAGGCATTTTCTGTGCCAACGGGGGGAGAAGGCACTATGACCACCGCTGAGGACGCGCGGCCGACCCTGACACACCGACAGATCCTGCTCCTGATGAGCGGTCTGATGACCGGCATGCTGCTCGCCGCACTGGATCAGACCATCGTCGGTACGGCGCTGCCGACCATCGTCGGCGAACTCGGCGGGATCAACCACTACTCGTGGGTGGTCACCGCGTACCTGCTGGCGTCGACCGCCTCGACCCCGCTGTACGGCAAGATGGCCGACCTCTTCGGTCGCCGTCCGGTCTTCCTCTTCGCCATCGGGGCGTTCCTGGTCGGCTCGCTGGCCGCCGGCTTCGCGCAGGACATGACCCAGCTCATCATCACCCGCGGAGTGCAGGGGCTCGGCGCGGGCGGTCTGATGACGCTGGCCTTCACCATCATCTCCGATGTGGTGTCGGCCCGGGACCGTGGCCGTTACCAGGGCCTCTTCGGTGCGGTGTTCGGGCTCTCCTCGGTGGCCGGGCCGCTGGTCGGCGGCTACTTCGCCGAGCACGACTGGCGATGGATCTTCTTCCTGAACGTGCCGCTGGCGGTGGTCGCCATCATCGTCTGCTACCACGTGATGCGGCTGGTGCCGTTCCAGCGCCGGCAGCACGCCATCGACTGGCTCGGTGCCGGCCTGCTGGTGGCCGGGGTGAGTTCGCTGCTGCTCGCGCTGAGCTGGGGCGGCAACGAGTACGCCTGGGGCTCCGGGATCATCATCGGGCTGTTCGTGGCCGGCGGGGTGCTCGGCGTGCTGTTCCTGGTCCAGGAGGCCCGGGTGGCCGAGCCGATTCTGCCGCTCAAGCTGTTCCGCCGGTCCACCTTCGCGCTGGCCAACACCGCGGGCTTCATCCTCGGCCTGGTGATGTTCGGGTCGATCATCTTCATCCCGCTCTATCTCCAGATCGTCAAGGGTGCGTCGCCGACCGACAGCGGTCTGCTGATGCTGCCGATGATGGTCGGCGTGATCGTCACCTCGGTGCTCTCCGGGCGGGCGATGAGCCGGATCGGCCGGTACAAGTGGTTTCCGGTGGTCGGGGCGGTCGTGCTGGTCGCCGGCATGTTGCTCTTCACCCAGTTGCAGGTCGACACCCCGCTCTGGAACGCCTTCCTCTACATGGTGATCATCGGCGTCGGGCTGGGCCTCTGCATGCAGTCGTTGATCCTCGCCGCGCAGAACGCGGTCGAGATGCGCGACCTCGGCGCCGGTACCTCGGCCGCGACCTTCTTCCGGTCGCTGGGCGGCTCGTTCGGGGTGGCGATCCTCGGTACGGTGCTCTCCGCCGGGCTTTCCGGCGGGCTGGCCGACCGGTTGCCCGGCGCGATCGCCCAGCTTCCGCCCGAGCAGCGGGCGCAGTTCGCCGGCGCCACCACGGAGTTCTCGGTCAACGAGCCGTCCCGGATCCTGGCATTGCCGGAACCGATCCGGGCCGCCGTCCAGGAGTCGTTCGTCGGCGCGCTGCACACCGTCTTCCTGGTCGCCGGGCTGATCGCGTTCCTGGCGGTGGCGGTCACCCTGGCGATGCCGAACCAGGAACTGCGCGGCGGCCCGCCGGCCGGCTCCGGCGAGGGGCTGGCCCGGGACCGGAAGGGCGACGCGGCCACCGAGATGGAGGCGAACGCCCAGACGCTGATCTGAGGCGGTGGCCGTGCCACTTCAAGGGGTACGGCAACGGCAACGCCCCCGGCACCGCGCGCTGGGCACCGGTGGCGTTCGGCTCGGGGGGTCAGCGCGCGGCGACGCCGTGCACGAAGTGCCGCCAGGCGGCCGGGCCGAAGGTCAGGGCCGGCCCGTGCGGGTCCTTGCTGTCCCGGACGAGCACGCGGCCGGGAAGGTTGTCGGCGACCTCGACGCAGTTGCCGCCGTTCGCGTTGCTGCGGGTCGACTTCCGCCAGGTGGGAGTCATAGCTCGTTCGCCATCCTCTTGAGCAGATCCCGGGACATGTCTCGGGGGAGCGCTACCGAGCGTATCGCGTCCCAGGCCCGCGCCATCGCGGCGACCTGATCCGGCTCGGCCAGCACCCGTCCCGCCGCCTGGTCTTCGAGGAACGCCACATCACCTCCGCCGGGCAGGGAGGCCAGGACCAGCGGGCCCATCTGCCCGACATACAGTCCGGCGGATCGCGGCACGACGTGGATGAAGATCTTTTGCCGGGTCGACAGCTCGACCAGGTGCGCCAACTGTTCCTTCAGCATCGCCCGAGGCTCGCCGCGCATCAGCGCCAACTCGTCGACGATGAAGGTGCAGATCGGCGGCTTCTCACGGCCGAAGACGGCCACCTGGCGCTCCATCCGGAGCGCCAACTGCTCCTCGACCTCGTCGGCGTCGAGCAGACCGGAGGTCAGGACCGCCCGCGCGTACGCCTCGGTCTGGAGCAGGCCGGGCACGTAGTTGGCCTCGTGCCCCCGAATGGCGACCGCCTCGCGCTCCACGTCGGGCCACTGGCGGAACCACTCCTGCGGCGCGGTCTTCCGGGCGGCGGCTGCCGTGCTCTGGACCAGATCGCCGCTGCCGAACAGCTCGTCTATCTGTTTCGCGGTGTCCGGCATGGGTACCAGCCGGCCCGTCTCGAACTTGGCGATCAAGGACGTGGAGACGTTCAGCCGTTCGGCGACCTGTTCCTGGGTCATACCACCGCTGAGGGAACGCAGGAACTTCAGGATCTGCGGAACACCACTGTGACCCATTTATTCTCGAACTTTCTCACGGCGGCTCGGAGCCGGAATGGTGGACGGATGCTGACCGCCGCCAATCTTCCGCCGATTTCGGGCAATGGTCCAGGATGGATACCGACGGATCCTGTCCCGGACATCTCCTACTCCGAAGGAAAGCGTTTGCTTTCGTTCCGCCCTCGCTATTTCAGGACGACCTGGCCGGTCTGCTCGAACGCGGCCAGGTCGTCCAGGGTCTCCAGCACGGTGGAGGAGACCGGCGCGGGCAGCGCCCGGGGCGGGAAGAAGCCGGCGCCGGTGGTCTCGTCGGTGCTGGTGAGCAGCTCGCCGGACCAGGCATCGACCCGGAAGGCGACCACGAAGAGTTGGTACGTGTCGCCGTACATGTTGGTGAAGGTGCGGTCCGGACCGGTGTACATCGCGAACGGGGTGACCTCGGTGGCGGTCAACCCGGTCTCCTCCCAGACCTCGCGGACGGCGCACTGGGCGATCGACTCGCCGAGTTCCATCGCACCGGCCGGCAGTGCCCAGTAACCGTTGTCTGAGCGCTCGATCAGCAGCACCTGGCCGGCCGCGTCGCGTACCACGCCACGGGCGCCGACGAACATCAGCGTACGGTCACCGGCGAGGGCGCGAAGCTGGCCGAGGTAGGACTCGGCCCACGGGATACTGCTCATCGAGTTGCCTTCCGGGTGGTCAAGGTGTGAGCTGCGACACTAGGTTGTGGTCCATGCGTAGCACGATGATGGACGCACCCCTGCTGGTTTCCCGCATCCTCGAACACGGCAGCACGGTGCACGGCACCGCCGAGGTGGCCACCTGGCTGGGCGACGGCTCCCGCCGGATGACGTACGCCGAGGTGGGTGCGAGCGCCGCCCGGCTCGCGCACGCGCTCCGCGACGACCTCGGGATCACCGGTGACCAGCGGGTTGCCACCTTCATGTGGAACAACGCCGAGCACCTGGTCGCGTACTTCGCGGTGCCGAGCATGGGCGCGGTGCTGCACACGCTCAACATCCGCCTCTTTCCCGACCAGGTGGCCTACATCGCCAGCCACGCCGAGGACCGGGTGGTGCTGGTCGACTCGACGCTGATCCCGCTGCTGGCCAGGGCGCTGCCCGAGATGTCCACTGTAGAGCACGTGGTGGTGGTCGGTGACGGTGACCCGGCGCCGTTGCGCTCGGCCGGGGGCGGGCGGATCGCCGTACACCGCTGGGACGACCTGCTGCGGGACCGGCCGGACCGGTACGACTGGCCGGAGCTGGACGAGCGCGACGCCGCCGCGCTCTGCTACACCTCGGGGACCACCGGCAACCCCAAGGGCGTCGCCTACTCGCACCGGTCGATCTGGCTGCACTCGGTGCAGATCTGCCTGCCGGAGTCGTTCGGGCTCGGCCCGACCACCCGGGAACTGGCCATCGTGCCGATGTTCCACGCGATGTCCTGGGGCATCCCGTACGCCGCCTTCCTCTCCGGGGCCTCGCTGGTGATGCCGGACCGGTTCCTCCAGGGCGCCCCGATCGCCGCGATGATCGCGGCCGAGCGGCCGACCCTGGCCGGCGCGGTGCCGACCATCTGGACCGACCTACTCAACCACCTGGACGCCAACGAGGTCGACACCTCCTCGCTGACCGAGGTGATCGTCGGCGGCTCGGCCTGCCCGCCGGCGCTGATGCACGCCTTCGCCGAACGGCACCGGATCGACGTGATCCACGCCTGGGGGATGACCGAGATGTCCCCGCTCGGCTCGGTGGCCCGACCGCCGGCCGGGGCGACCGGCGAGGAGGCCTGGCGCTACCGCTACACCCAGGGGCGGGTGCCGGCCGGGGTCGCCGCCCGGATCGTCGGGCCGGACGGCACGCACCTGCCGGCCGACGGCAAGGCCGTTGGCGAACTGGAGGTCCGGGGTCCGTGGGTGACCGCCCGGTACGTCGGCGACGACGCACCCGACCCGGAGAAGTTCCGGGATGGCTGGCTGCGTACCGGTGACGTCGGCACGCTCTCGGCGGATGGCTTCATCACCCTCACCGACCGGGCGAAGGACGTGATCAAGTCCGGTGGTGAGTGGATCTCCTCGGTCGAGTTGGAGAACGCGCTGATGGCGCATCCGGCGGTGCGGGAGGCGTGCGTGGTCGGCGTACCGGACCCGCGCTGGGACGAGCGTCCACTTGCGACGGTAGTCCGGCAGGAGGGTGCCGAGGTGAGCGCCGAGGAGTTGCGGGACTTCCTCGCCGACCGGGTGGCCGGATGGCAGCTCCCCGAACGGTGGGCCTTTGTCGACGCCGTACCGAAGACGTCGGTGGGCAAGTTCGACAAGAAGCGCGTCCGCGCCGACTACGCCACCGACGCCCTCGACGTGACCGTGCTCCCGACCTGACCCGTAGGTGTGCTGTTGCTACCCCTGGAGGGGCATCGGGAGAACACGTTTGCCGGTTGCCTTCACGGGCGCCAGCCGGCGGCCAGCAGGGCGGCGCGCAGTTGTGCGGCCACCTCGGCCGGGCGGTCCCGTACCAACCAGGCGGGGAAGCGGAGTATCCGGATGCCGCTGATCCAGAGATCGTTCTGCCGGCGCATGTCCGCCCACCAGTGGCGTACCTCCAGATGCTGTGCGCCGTCGATTTCGACCATCACCTTCCACTGCTCGAAGTGGACGTCGAGATAGCGGCGGCGCCCCCGGGAGTCGGCACGCCGTACCTGCCGGCTGGGTGGCGGCAGGCCCTCCCGCCGGCAGAGCCGGAGCAGGTCTGACTCCGCGACGGACTCCGCACCGACACGCGCGTCCGCGGCTGCCGCCACGATGAGGCCCCGCCGACGCAGCCGGGGTAGCCGGGCCAGGGCCCTGTCCAGTTCCGGGCCGTCGACCAGCCGCTGCTGGAAACCGGCGGCGATGATCGCCCGGGCCCGCTCGTCGTCCCCGGCCCACTGTGCCGCGTCGAGCAGTGACCGGGCCGGCATCGTGCACGGCGGCTGGCCCAGCCGATGAACGTCGGCGGCGGTCAGATGCCGGGTGCGGTGCACCACGACGCCCGGTGGGGGATCGCGATCCTGGCGACGCGCGGAAATCAGGACGTGCAGCGTCGCGCTGTGGTAACCGCGCATCCCCAGCACCTCCAGGGCGGAGAGTCCGGCCAGCACGGCACGCCGTCCGGCGCCGCCCGCGAGCACCGCCGCCCAGCGTCGCTGCTCGCGGGTCACCGGGCCGTTGTGCGCGAGGTAGACGCCCCGGGACATGATCTGCCACCGGCCGGTCGCCAACCGGTGTTGCAGCGCCTTGGCCGACAGGTGCCGCAGCGCCTGTCGCCGGCTCACTACGTCGTCCTGGAGCCAACACAGGTAGGTCAACTCGTCCGCGTCCGGTGGCGGTGGCGGCCGCAATCCGGGCGCTATCTCCCGACGCGGTCCCGTCCCGCCAGCGCGACGCGGTTGGGGATCCCTGGCAGGGCGCGGCATCCGCCGACTATCCCGCGCCCTGCCACCCGCCTCCACCCCCATCCCTGCCCCTGTGGACAACCGATGGGTGCCGCTGGATCGTGTGCTGTTGGTACCCCCAGAGGGGCAGTACCAGCACACGATCCAGCGACACCCGGGGCCACCTGCCGGTCCGGTCCCTGTCCCGCCGTCGGCCGGTCGGGTCGGGATCCGACCCGTTGCCAACTCGATGTCGTGCCGGGAAGGATGTTGGCCACGCGGAAGGGGCGAGCGATGCGAGCGGTGGCGGTGACGGCACTGGGCGGTCCCGGTGTGCTGGGGGTGGTCGCGCGGCCGGACCCGGTCGCCGGCCCCGGCGAGATCCTCGTCCGGGTACGCGCCGCGGCGGTGCACCCCGCCGACGTCGCCGCCAGGGCCGGTCAGATCCCCGGCGGCCCGATCGAGCCGCCGTTCCTGCTCGGCTGGGACTTCGCCGGTGACGTGGTGGCCCTCGGGGACGGGGTCACCGACTACCGGTCCGGCAGCCGGGTCGCCGGAATGGTGCCGTGGTACCTCACCCGGGGCGGCGTCGGGGCGTACGCCGAGTTCGTGGTGGCCCGGCCAGACTGGCTGGTCGGCGTACCGGACGAGCTGGACGCGGCGGAGGCGGCCACCGTGGCACTGAACGCGCTGACCGCCCGGCAGGGGCTGGAGATGATGTCGCTGGCCTCCGGGTCGACGGTGCTGGTCACCGGCGCCAGCGGCGGGGTCGGCGGCTTCGCCGCCCAGTTGGCGGCCCGGGCCGGTCACCGGGTGATCGCGGTGGCCAGCTCCGACGACGAGGAGTGGGTACGCGGCCTCGGCGTCGCCGAGGTGGTGCCCCGCTCCGCCGAGCTGGCCGAGCTCGGCCCGGTCCCGGCGGTCTTCGACGCGGTACCGGTCGGGGCGGCGGCCGGCGCCGCGGTCGCCGACGGCGGCACGCTGGTGACGACCCGACCGGTACCGCCGCTCGATCCGCCGCGCGGGGTACGGCAGCAGACGGTCATGGTCCGGCTCGACCAGCCGATGCTGGCCGAGTTGATGACCGAGGTGGCCAAGGGACGGCTGCGGACCCGGGTCGCGGCCTCGCTGCCGCTGGCGGAGGCGGCCGACGCCCACCGGTTGGTGGAGGCGGGGCGGCTGCGCGGAAAGATCGTCCTCGTGCCGTAGCGGCGCACGGGCCTGCCCCGCCTACCCGCACGCCGAGCCGGCCGGTGCCGCACGCCAGGACCGAGCGGTCACGGTGCCGGGGTGACGCTGCCGGTGTGCACGGAGCCCGGTTCGGGCGCCCGCCGATTCGGATGTCACCGGACGACCCGCCGGAGCGGCAGGAGGAGAACGGCACCGTCTCGGAGAACGTCGCCATCTACAGCGGCAGCGCGATCCGGATGAGCTGGGACGGCGGGCGCAACTGGCGGCAGTCGGTGCTGCCCGAGGACGTCGAGGCGGGTGGCAACGCGGGGGCCGCCGCACTGGCGATCGGCGACCGGGTCGCGTACGCGGTCGGCCAGGTCGACGGCGAGCTGCGGGTCTACCGCAGCGTCGACCAGGGGCGGAGCTGGCGGCGTACGGCCGCGCGGGCCCAGGTCGGCGATCGGATGATCGATGCCGCGGTCCGGCCCGACGGTGTGCTGGTGATCCAGGCCGGAATCCTGGCCGGCGAGAACCCGATCATGTTCGAGGGACTCGACCAGGGTGAGCGGCTGCGGGAGATCCCGGTCGGCCCGGGTGCCTCGGCGGTACCCGTTCCCGGCGGCTACGCCCAGTCCGGCAACCAGGACTCCTCCGGCGGATGGCTCTCCCCGGACGGCATCACCTGGTCGTACGCCGGCCCGCCCACGATCCACCGCTGACCCCGCCCGGCACGGGCCGACCCGGACCGGTGGTGGTCAGGACTCGCTGGCCACCACCAGTACCTTGCCGACCGCCGAGTTCTGCACGGCGGCGTGCGCCTGGGCCACCTCGTCCAGCGGGTAGTAGTGCAGCGGCAGGCCCGCGTCGGTGCCGATCCGGAGCACCCCGGACGACGCGGCGGCGGCGACGTCCGTCACGGCGTGCGCCTTGGCCACCGCCGACAGGGTGTAGAGCAGCACGAACTGCCAGCGGACGTTCGGCACCATCAGCGGGCGGACCGGCAGGGTGAGCGCGGCGCCGTCGTCGTCGGCGTACACCGCGACCGCGCCGTTCGCACCGATCACCTGGCAGTCGACCTCGGCGTTGCGGGCGGCGGCGACCTCGACGATCGCGTCCACCCCGTCCGGCGTGATCTTCCGGACCTCGGCCACCACGTCCTCTTCACGGTAGTTGATCACGTACGACGCGCCGGCCGCGACCGCGAGCTGGGCCTTCTCGGCGCTGCTGACCGTGGCGATGACGGTGGCGTCGGCCCACCGGGCGAGCTGGATGGCGGCATTGCCGACCGCGCCCGCCCCGCCCTGGACCAGGACGGTGCGCCCGGTGAGCGCGCCGACGTCGAGGCGGTCCGGCATCGTCTCGCCGACCGTCAGGCAGCGGTGCGCGGTCATGAACGGAATGCCGAGGGCCCCGCCGAGGTCGAACGAGGCCGGGCCCAGCCGCACCACCTGCCGGACCGGCACCACCGTGTACTCCGCCGCGGTCCCCCACGGCCGCTGCCAGGCCGCCTCCCAGATCCAGACCCGCTCACCGGTGAGCTTCGCGTCGACACCGGTACCGACCGACTCGATGACCCCCGCGCCGTCCTGGTTCGGAATCTGCCAGCCGCCCCGGGGCGGCGCGCCGGAACCGTCGCCCTGCCGCGACTTCCAGTCGGTGGGATTCACCCCCGAGACGGCGACCCGGACCAGCACCTCCCCCGGGCCCGGCTCCGGCACCGGCCGGTCCACCACCTCGAGTACGGACGGATCGCCGGTGCGCTGGTAGACCGCCGCCTTCATCGTCGACTTCTCCGGTGCTGCCACGCTCGATCACCTCTCGTCTCGATCCGCGGGCCGCCCGCTCGCCCCGATCCGCCGGCCGGACCCGTACGCGTTACGACCGATCACCATCTTGCTGCCCGAACGGGTGGATCGCCGGAGTTTCGTCGCCGGGCCCGGGTGTGCGGCGTCACAGACTGGGCCGGGCGGCCGCATCTCGTGCCGCCGTCGCCACAGGGCTGACCGGTGGTCGACCTCCGGCGTCTGGCGGGCGGTCGGCCGGGTCAGGCCGGGAAGCGACGGGGAACACGCCGCGAATGCCCGGTCAGGGATCGTTCAGGTTTGTCGGGTAGGACTGTTGGGCAAGGGTCCGTCTGTCGCGGGCGCCGGCCTGCCGGGCGGTTCGGCTGGAGCTGGTGGCCGGGCGGGCGGCGTTGGCGGGGAGTCGCCGGAGGCGTTCCGGGTCGCCCGTTCCGACGACGTACGAGTCGCCCGGGACCGTCGGGCGCGGCCGACCGGAGACGTGGAGACGCCGATGGGAACCTCAGCCGAGCCTGCGGTGCCGGCTGCGGTCGTACCGGCGGCTGGGCCGGCGGACGGCTCGTCGGGTGCTCGGGCCGGCGGCTCGTCGGGCGGTCGGGACCGGTACCTGGACCTGTGGCGGGCGGCCGCGCTGATCCGGGTGGTGACGTACCACGTACTCGGCTGGATCTGGCTGACCGTGCTGTTCCCGGCGATGGGGCTGATGTTCGCGCTCGCCGGCTCGCTGATGGCCGGCTCGCTGGACCGTACCGGCCGGGGCGCGGTCGGGCGGCGGCTGCGCCGGTTGCTGCCCCCGCTGTGGGGGTTCGGGGCGGTGGCGGTCACGCTGCTGCTGGTCACCGGCTGGCGTACGGCACCGACCGCGGCACTCGGCTGGGGCGAGCTGGTCTGGTGGGTCTTCCCCGCCCGTACCCCGCCGGTCGGCGACCAGTCGTGGGCCTGGGCCTACAACGTCGTGCTCTGGTACATCGTCACCTATCTGTGGCTGGTGCTGCTCTCGCCGGCCCTGCTCGCCGCGTTCCGCCGCTGGCCCTGGCACAGCCTGGCGCTGGCGGTGGCCCTGCCGATCGCGTTCCGGTTCAACATCGTCAACGTCGGCGGGTACTTCAACGAGCAGGCGACCAACGTCAGCACGTACCTGGCCTGCTGGCTGCTTGGTTTCGCGCACCACGACGGGCTGCTGCGCCGGATCCCCGCCCGGCGGTACGCGCTCGCCGTCGGGCTGCTCGCGCTCACCGGCGCCGGTTGGGTGCTGGCGGTCGGCTGGTCGACCGGCAACTACGACCTGAACCGGATCGCCGGCGGCAACACCCTGTGGTCGATGGCGTTCGTCGCGGCGGTGCTCCGGTTCCGGCCCCGACTCGACTGGCTGGGCCGGATCCGCCTGCTGGACCGCCTCGTGGAGCTGTTGAACGCCCGGGCGGTCACCGTCTATCTGTGGCACCTGCCGCTGGGGGTGCTGGCCGGGGCGCTGATCGCCCCGCTGGCCGTCTCCGGCTGGGTGCAGACCGTCACCCTCCGGCTGGCCGCCGTCTGGCTGCTGGTGGCCGTGGCGGTGGTGCTGTTCGGCTGGATCGAGGATCTGGCCGCCCGCCGCCGGCCGGCGCTGGTCCCGGCCCGGGTCAGCCCGTCCCGGCGCGGGACCGCCCGTACCGGGCCGTCGGGACCGACGGTGTCGCCCGAGGTGGCGGCGCGGCGCTGGCACCGGGCGATGGCCTCGACCGTCGCGGTGCTGGCCGTCAGCCTGGGGGTGATGGCGCTCAACCTGTGGCCCGGGGTGACGACACGCAGCCAGGCCCAGCCCTCCCCGGCCGAGGTCACCTACTACCTCTCCGACCTGCCGATGCTGCTGGACGGGAGTTCGGAGCGGCCCTCGCCGACCCCGGCCGCCGGGTCGTCCCCCGGTTCCGTCACCGTGCACGGCCAGGTCTATCCGCGCGCGGTGCTCACCGCGGCGCCCAGCCGGGTCCGGGTGCAGCCGCCCGCCGGCTGCGAACGGCTCCGGGCCGTGATCGACGTCGGCGCCGACGATGTCGAGGTCGCCTTCGCGGTACGCGCGGACGACGTGACCGTCTTCGAGTCGGGCGTACGTAGCCGGGCGGACAGTGCCGAGCAGATCGACGTGGCGATCGCCCGCGCCAGCTTCGTCGACCTGGTGACCAGCAGTCCGTCCGGTGGCGCGGTCGGTGTCTGGGCCGATCCCCAGTTCGTCTGCGTCCCGTAGCCGTCGGTGCCCGCCGGGTCGGCGACGCCCGCCGGGGTCAGCGCGACCGGAGCACCACGTCCTTGCTGAGGTCGCCCCAGCCGGTCTCCCGGGCCCGGGCGACGGTGTCGCGCAACTGCGACTCGTCCACCGGCTGCTCCCGGCCGCCCTGTTGCAGGGCGACCGCGAAGTTGGCGCAGAGGTATTTCAGCAGGTCGTCGTCGGCGTGCAGGATCTCGCAGATGCCGGCGGCCCGGCGGCGGTGGAAGAGCCCGGCCATCCCCGCCAGGGCGGCCTGCTCATGACCCTCGACGTCGATCTTGAACAGCAGCGAGTCGTCGTCGCCGAGCGCGATCCGCTCGTCGAGCCGGAAGCACTCCACCTCGACGCCCCGGTCGTTGTGCACCCGTAGGGAGGCGACGCCGGTGTGCTCGTGCAGATTGAGCCGGGCGGTACCGGACCGGTTGCTGGCGGCACCCGCGTGCAGCACGGTGCCCGGGTAGTCGCCGGTGGCCGCCGCGATCGTCTTGCGCAGCCAGGGGAGTACGGCCGGGTTCGGTTCGACGAGATGCAGTTCGCGCAGGCCGTAGTAGCAGGTCGAGAAGGCCACCTCGCCGTAGTTGGCGCCGACGTCGATCGCCACGGTGGGCCGGATCTCGGAGACCAGGCGCCGCCAGGCGGCCACCGCCTTCCGGTCGAGGTTTCCCTTGTAGACGGCGAGTTCGGTGCCCCTGATGTCGGTGTGGTCGGCGTGCAGTACGACGCCGATCTCGTTGCGGAACGCCCCTGCCCGGGTACGGAGGGCGATCCGGTGGGCGGCCCGACGGACGTGGTGGGCACCGGACTGGTGGTAGGCGCGGCGCAGCGTCGATCGAAAAGTTGGCATACCGTTGACCGTTCTCGCTGATCGTTGGGGGTTGTCACGCGTCCGGTGGGCCGCCGGCTCCAGCGACCTCCTCCAGTAGGGCCTGCTCCTCGGGCATGGTACGCAGACAATCACCTAGAGCAACAGTACTGATACTCAACGGAGTAATATGCGGAACCGTCTCGCGTTTTCCCTGGTAGTGCCCGGGACGCGGGACACTCCCGGCGCACCCGGTCGTACGCCGCACAAACCCCGTTGTCAGGCGCTGTTCCGTCGGGCCCGTGAATCTGCCCGGGGGTCCCCGCCGGGCGGAGCCGTCCCACCCCACCGACCGATCCGGTCGGAAAGCCGACACCGGTCCGCCCGGCGCCCGGGCGGCGGAGAGCCGGGCCGGACGCGCCGACGACTCGCCAGAGCCTCCCGCCCGATCGCGGCGATCCGGGGGTGCCGGGGCGGCGTACGGGAGACGATGGCCGCATGCGGGCAGTGCTGATGCGGCGACACGGCGGACCGGAGGTCCTGGAGATCGTGGACGCCCCGACGCCGCAGCTCGGCGCCGGTCAGCTCCTCGTCGACGTCGCCGCCGTCGGGGTCAACTTCACCGACGTCTACCAGCGGCAGGGCGTCCAGCCGTATGCGGGCGACCTGCCGGCGGTGCCGGGGCAGGAGGGCGCCGGCACGGTCGCGGCGCTCGGGCCCGGGGTCGAGGGTTTCGCGGTGGGCGACCGGGTCGCCTGGGTGAGCGTGCCCGGCGGGTACGCCGAGCAGGTCGCGATCCCGGCCGAGCGGGCGGTGCCGGTACCCGAGCACGTCGACTTCCCGGTCGCGGCGGCGGCGATGATGCAGGGGCTCACCGCGCACTACCTGTCGCACACCACCCATCCGGTGACGGCTGGCGAGCCGGTCGTGGTGCACTCGGCGGCCGGTGGGGTCGGGCTGCTGCTCACCCAGCTCGTCAAGCTGCGCGGTGGCGTCGTCGTGGGCACCACCTCGACGGACGAGAAGGCCGAACTGGCCCGTCAGGCGGGCGCGGACCACGTCGCCCGGTACGACACGTTCCTGGACACCGTCCGCGAGGTGACCGGTGGTGCCGGTGCGGCGGTCGTCTACGACGGGGTCGGCCGGACCACCTTCGACGACAGCCTGGCCGCGCTGCGCCGCCGTGGCCTGCTGGTCGCGTACGGCGCCAGCAGCGGGCCGGTACCGCCGTTGCAGACCGAGCGGCTGGCCGCCGGAGGCTCGCTCTATCTGACCCGGCCAACCCTGCCGCAGCACATCGAGAGCCGCGCCGAGTTGCTCGGTCGGGCCGCCGACCTGTTCGGCTGGATTGACGCGGGGCGGCTGTCGATCCGGATCGGCGCGACGTACCCGCTCACTGACGCGCCCCGGGCACATGCCGACCTGGAAGGCCGGCGTACCAGCGGCAAGTCGCTGCTGCTGCCCGGTTGAGTCCGGTGACCGGCGGCCGGCTGGCGCTGTCGCAGGGCCGGCCCGGGGCTGGCCAGAGGAGTCCGGTGGAGAGACTGTAGAGCTGGGTGCACAGCCGGGGCACCTGATCGCCGTGGATTCGGTGTCGCGGGCCGGGCGCACAAGGGGGCAGCTCGACAGGCTCGCGAACAGGTACTGGTATCGGCCGGCGGACGTGGCCGTTCGGGAGAGATCGACGCCCGTCCCGACCTGCGGCACGTACGCCACCAGATCGGGGTGCTGGCGCCGGTCGCGCACTCGTTCCTGATTCCCGACAACCACCTCGGCCGGGGAGAGCCCGGCGTTCGCCGGGCTGCCGCCGTTCCGGGTCGGCGTGGCTGCCGGTCTGCGCCGGCTGCCGAGCTGGAAGCGCACCGCCGACCTCGTGTTCGCCGCGGCTGGAGGGCCGGGGATAGCGCTGCGCAGCCGGAGTGACTCGGCAGGTGGAGTGACTCAGCAGGTGGAGTGGAAGAGGCCGCCCGTCGGCTCCCGGGCGGCGAGGCTGTTGTAGAGCTCGACGGCCTCGTCGGTCCGGGCCACGTGCACCTCGGCCGCCCGTTCATGGAGGAACCGCAGCGTCGCCGGGTCGACCCGGAGCCGCCCGTCGAAGCCCTCGGCGAGCACCACCCGGGTCGCCCCGTTGTCGAGCAGTTCCTCGACGTCCGCCGGCTGGATCCCGGGCTCGTGCCGGGTGCCGGTCTCGGTCCAGTCCCAGGGCCGGCCGCCACCGGGATAGAGCTTGAAGTCCTTGCCCTCGCCGAGCCCGTCGACCACCATCCGGCCCCAGGAGATCTCCTGGATCCGCGGCGACCGGGCCGGCGGCACCGTCTCCTCGGTGAGGTCGGTGACGTGCCGCAGGACCACTGCGGCGAGCTGTTCGGCGTCCGGGTCGAGCGGGTACGACCCGTGCGGGATCGCCACCACCCGCATCCCGGCGGCGGCCGCCGAGCGTACCCCGTTGCTGGAGTCCTCGATCGCGACGCAGCGGTCGGCCGGCACGCCGAGGCGCTGCGCGACCGCGAGGTAGGCGTCCGGGGCCGGCTTGCCCCGGGCCACCTCCTCGGTGGAGAGCGTCGCCCGGAACTGGTCGGTCAGCCCCATGGCGTCCAGCGCCACGTCGATCAGCCGGCGCGGGGACGAGCTGGCCAGTCCGAGCGGCCAGTGCCGGGCGATCCGGCGGACCACCTCGGGCGCGCCGTCGATCACCGGCAGGTGGCTCTGGTATTCCTGGGCCATCTGGTCGACCACGTCGGTCGCGATCTGCTCGGCACTGCCGGGTACGCCGAGTTCGCCGAGGTAGCGGGCCCATTCGCCGGTGCTCATCCCCATCAGCCGGCGCTGGGTGTCGGGCTGCCACCGGCCGCCGGAGGCGTCGACGTGCCGTCGGCGGACCCGCTCCCAGACCGGTTCCGAGTCCACCAGTACGCCGTCCAGGTCGAAGACCACCGCATCCACCACGCCTCCATCCTGCCCCAGTCGCGCGCCGCCGGCCGTACGCGCGGCGCGGCCATCCCGGATCCAGCCTAAGCGGATTATCTTCAGATAAGGGGCTAACGCCCCCTGGCAGGTGTTGACAGTCGCGTATGCCACCGGATAGGTCCGGCGAGCCGTCCTTGAAACTATTCATGCCCGAACACCATGCGCGGCACGCTGGCCTGCGCCGGCCGGATTGGCCGCCAGGGTAGCGGCTGGTCCGGCTCTTTTTGCTGGTCGAGTCGGGTATCGGACCAATGTTCCTGACTGGTCACTCAGATTCGGAATGATGTCGACATTGACGTCGATCATCATCTGGGGGCGGACATGGGACGGTGGACGGCGACGCGGACTCTGCTGGCGACCGCGCTGGGCGTGACCGGAGTGCTGCCGCCCGCCCCACCGGCCGGCGCCGCGCCGTCGCCGTACCGACCGGACGGGGCGGTGGTGCGGGCCGCCGTCCCGGACACCTGCCCGGACGGCGGGGCCGGATGCGTGGACGACACGATCGCGCGGCTGCGGGAGCGGTTCGCCGCGCTCGGCCGGTCCTGCGGCCACCACGCCACCTTCACGCTCGCCTACCTGCGGACCACCCAGGGCTTCAAGTGGGGGCGGGACCAGGACGGATACTTCGCCGACAACGCCTGGGTCAACCGGGAGGGCGCGCTCTTCGCCGAGTACTACTACCGGGCGTACGACGACTGGGCCGCCGGGCGGCGCTCCACCGTACCGGGAGCCTGGCTGGCCGCCCTGGACGCGGCCCGGTCCCGCCGGCTCAGCGGGGCCGGTGACCTGATGCTCGGGATGAACGCGCACATCAACCGGGACCTGCCGTACGTGCTCGAACGGGTCGGACTGACCGCGCCGGACGGCAGCAGCCGCAAACCCGACCACGACAAGGTGAACGAGATCCTCGCCGCCGTGATCGACCCGCTGCTCGCCGAACTGATCGCCCGGCTCGACCGGGAGGGCTTCGACACCGGCATCCCGACCAGCGCCGCCCTCGGGCTGCTGGTCAGTTGGCGGGAGCAGGCGTGGCGCAACGCCGTACGACTGGCGGGCGCCCGTACCCCCTTCGCCCGGACCCTTGTCGAACTCGACATCGAGTCCAGCGCGGTGGCGATCGCCACCGGACTCGCCACGCTGACCAGCTACGTCCCGCCGTTCACCGGGCCGGAGCCCCGGGCCGCCCACTGCGCCGAGCGGAACGGCACTCCGCCGCCGGTGGCGTACCCGTTCGGCCTGCCGCCGGCGTACTGACAGCGGCGGAGCGGTCAGGCGGTCTTGCGGGGCGCCTTCTTCGGGGCGGCCTTCTTCGCCGCGGCCTTCTTGGCCGTACCCGACTTGGTCGCCGCCTTCTTCGCTCCGGCCGCCTTCTTCGCCCCGGTGGACTTCTCCGCCGTCTTCTTGGCCGCCCTCTTCGCGGCCGGGGTGGCCTTCTTCGCCGCGGCCGCCTTCGCGGACTTGGCGGCCGAGATCGGGGTGGGCTGCCCGGCGCCGGCCCCCGCCGGCTCCTCGCCCCGGGCGGCCCGGGCCCGGTCCACCGACGCGCGCAGCGCCGCCATCAGGTCGACCGCCGCCGCCGGCGCCTCCTCGACCTCCTCCGGCTGCACCACCTCCCGGCCCTCGACCTTGGCGTCGATCACCTCCTGAAGGGCGGCCCGGTAGTCGTCGGTGAAGATGTCCGGCTCGAACTCGCCGGCCATCGAGTCGATCAGCGAACTCGCCATCGCCAGTTCCGGCGGGCGCACCTTGATGTCCTCGTCCAGGAAGCCGAAGTCGGGGCGCCGGATCTCGTCCGGCCAGAGCATGGTGTTGAGCAGCAGTACGCCCTCCCGGACCCGCAGGGTGGCGAGCTGTTCCCGCTGCCGCAGCGCCACCTTCACGATGGCCACCCGCTCCGAGTCGGTCAGCGCGTCCCGGAGCAGCACGTACGGCTTGGCGGCCGCACCGTCCGGCTCCAGGAAGTACGCCTTGTTGTAGAGGATCGGGTCGACCTGCTCGGCCGGGACGAACTCCAGCACGTCGATCGCGTGCGAGGTGCTCAGCGGCAGCTCGGCGAAGTCCTCGTCGGTGAGGATGACCATCTCGCCGCCGCCGATGTCGTATCCCTTGGCGATGTCGTCGTAGCTGACCTCCTCGCCGTCGATCGAGCAGACCCGCTTGTAGCGGATCCGGCCCCCGTCGGTGCGGTGCACCTGGTGGAACCGGATGTCTTTCTCCTCGGTCGCCGAGTAGACCCGTACCCCGATGGAGACCAGCCCGAACGAGACGGCTCCGCGCCAGATAGCCCGCATGATCTGAGTACCTTCCCCTCTCCGGGCGGATATTCACCCCGTCGAGTGAAAAGTGCCCCCCGAGCAGCCGGTACCCCCGCCATGCCGGTGCGGACGACCGGTTCGATCCAGGATCGCACCGGATCGAACCGGACGCGAGTGTTTCGGCGCGGACCTAGAGTGAGGATCGTGCCCGGCACCCCGGTCAAGCCGATGCTCGCGGTCACCGGGGAGCTGCCCGCAGGCCCCGGCTGGGTGCATGAGTTCAAGTGGGACGGGGTACGGGCGATCTCCGACTTCGCCGGTGGCGAGCTGCGGCTCTACGCCCGATCCGGCGTGCAGATCACCGCCGCCTATCCGGAGCTTGCCGCGCTCCGCGCCCAGCTCGCCGAGCGAGGGCTGGCCGACGTGGTGCTGGACGGCGAGGTGGTGGTGCTGACCGAGCAGGGGCAGCCGTCGTTCACCGCGCTGGCCGAGCGGATGCACGTCCGGGAGCCGGCCCGGGCCGCCCGGCTGGCGGCGAGCCTGCCGGTGACGTACATGATCTTCGACCTGTTGCGGCGGGACGGGACGGACCTGACCGGGTGGCCGTACCGGCGTCGCCGGGAGGCGCTGGAGGCGCTCGGCCTGGCCGGGCCGCGCTGGGCGGTACCGCCGGTTTTCCCGGACGGCCGGGCGACCTACCAGGCAGCCGGCGAGCACGGGCTGGAGGGCGTGGTGTCGAAACGGGTCGACGGGGTCTACCGGGCCGGGGTCCGGTCGCCGGACTGGGTGAAGGTGAAACTGGAGATCACCGACGACTTCGTGGTCGGCGGCTGGCGGCCCGGCGTACGCCGGATCGGCGGGCTGCTGGTCGGGGTGCCGGCGCCGGACGGCGGGCTGGTCTACCGGGGCCGGGTCGGCGGCGGGATCGGCGCGGCGATCGAGCGGGAGCTGCTGGCCGTGCTGGAGCCGCTGCGCACCGGCGTCTCGCCGTTCGTAACCCCGGTGCCCCGGGAGGATGCCCGGGGCGCGATCTGGGTAACTCCGCAGATCGTGGTGGAGGTGAAGTACGGCCAGCGCACGCCGGACGGCCGGCTGCGGTTCCCCCGGATCCGCCGGCTGCGCACCGACAAGACCGTGGCGGACGTCGATGGCGCGTGAACAGCGGGTACGGGTCGAGGTCGAGGGCCGGAGCCTTGAGCTGTCCAACCTGGACAAGGTGCTCTATCCGGCGTCCGGGTTCACCAAGGGTGAGGTGATCGACTACTACACCCGGGTCTCCGAGGCGCTGCTGCCGCACCTGCGCAACCGGCCACTGACCCGGATCCGCTACCCGAACGGGGTCGACGGCGCGTTCTTCTTCGAAAAGAACGCCCCGGCCAGCACCCCGGACTGGGTACGCCTGGAGCGGCTGCCGTCACCCGGCTCGTCCAAGGACCGGGAGGAGTTGGACTACGTCGTCTGCGACGACCTGCCGACACTGGTCTGGCTGGCCAACCTCGCCGCACTGGAGCTGCACACCCCACAGTGGAAGGTCGACGCCGACCCGGACCTGATGGTGATGGACCTCGACCCGGGTGCCCCGGCGGGGCTGGCCGAGTGCTGCGGCGTCGCCCTGCTGATCCGGGAGCGGCTGGCCGCCGACGGCGTCGAGAGCTACCCGAAGACCTCCGGCCGCAAGGGCATGCAACTGCTCTGCCCGATCTCGGGCCGGCAGTCCGCCGACACCGTCTCCGGGTACGCCCGGCGGGTCGCCGACGAGCTGGCCCGGGAGGCGCCGAAGTCGATCACGGCGCAGATGGCGAAGCGACTCCGCCCCGGCAAGGTCTTCATCGACTGGAGCCAGAACAACGCGGCGAAGACGACCGTGGCGCCGTACTCGCTGCGGGCCCAGCCGGTGCCGTCCGCCTCCACCCCGCTGCACTGGGCCGAGGTCGAGGCCGCCGCCGAGGGCGAGCCGGGCGCCGTCCGCCAGTTTCCCGCCGCCGAGGTGCTGGACCGGATCGAGGAGTACGGCGACCTGCTGATCGAGCTGCTCGACGGCGGCCCGGAACTGCCGATGAGGTGAAGCCGATCTGAAGCCGGTGCCTGGCACCCTCGACGCGTCTGTGCCGCACAGCTCTGTACGGGGGGAAACGTGCCGTCCTTCAAGGCCGATCCGGCGGTCATCCGCGAGTTCGGCGCCGCGCTCACCGACCTGGTCAACGACTCGGTGGGCGCACAGCAGTACAACGACAAATGGCTGGAGATCAGCGGCTCGTCCGGACCGCTGTTCCAGACGGTCTTCGACGCCGTCGCCTCGATCAGGGGCCAGCTCCTGCTCTCCTACGCCCAACTCGAGAACGTCCTCCGGCTCTCCGCCGAGGAGGTCGAGCGGGTCGCGCACTTCTACGAGACCACGGACGCGGCAGCGGCCGCACAGCTCGACCAGACCTACTGAGCGCGGGCGGAGAGGAGGGACGACCGGCATGGCCGACCCGTTGGACGAACTGATCGACCCGAAGGTCGAGGATCCGATCCCGGACAAGCTGGAGAACTACCTCGGCCTGCCGCAGTACATCAGTCCGTCGTACTGGGTGGGCGAGGCGATGAACCTCGTCTTGGGCACCAACCCCTTCCAGTGGGCTGCCGAGCAGTTCACCGGCGACTGGCAGGCGGTGCAGACGGCCGGCAAGGCGGTGCAGACCTTGGCCGCCTTCAACGAGGCGTGCGCGAGCGCCCTCAACTCCGCGGTCGCCGTCGTCGGGTACGGCTGGGAGGGCAACGCCCGGGACGCCGCCGACGAGTACTTCAGTGGCGTCGTGCAGGTGCTCAGGGGCCAGATCGGCGTTCTCGTCCAACTCGGCTGGCAGTTGGACGTGACGGCGTTCAGCGTCTACGAGACGGCCGGTGCCCTGAAGGGCCTGCTGGAGGGGCTCGGCGACCTGCTGATCGCGATCGGCATCGAGATGGCCGCGACCGCCGCCTCGGCTCCCACCGTCATCGGCCCGATCCTCGGCGGAGCCAGCATCGCGTTCACCGCCAGTCAGGCCGTCGCGAAGTGGCAGGCGATCCTGAGTGTGCACAACGACATCTGGAACCTCGTGCAGACGTTCAGCGGGGTGGTCGCCGGCCTGCTCGGCGAGGTGAGCGACACCAGCCTGCCGCTCCTGCCGGCGAGGGAGTACGACCACCCGGCAGTACGGCCGCCGGCCGAACCGCCCGTTTCCCACCACCGCGAGTGAGCCGGAGCCGCAGATGAGACCACCGAAGGACGACGAACCGCTGCTCGACGTCGCCGGGGGCGACCCGGCGCTCTCCCACCGGCTACGCGACTCGCTGAAGATTCTCAGCGAACGGACCGACGACCCGGAGTTCCGCCGGCTGGTGGCCGACGTGCTGGCCGGCCGGCGCGGACTACGCGACATGGCGACCTCGCCGGTCTTCGCCTCGGCGCTCAACCCGCGGCTGGAGCAGTTCGCGCGGCGCTGGGCGGAGACCTCCGAGGAGGAGAAGGCCGAGCTGGCCGCAGAGGGCGAGCGGGAACTCGCCGCGCTGCGCGAGCAGTTGGCGCGGGAGCGCCGCGACCGCGAACGGTGGTGGCGCGACCACCCCGACGGGTACTGAGCCGCTCCCGCCCCGCTCAGTCGACGCTGGGCAGCGGCGGGCCGAGTACGTCGTCGGCGTCGACGATCGTGTACGCGTACCCCTGCTCGGCGAGGAAGCGCTGCCGGTGCGCGGCGTACTCGGTGTCGATGGTGTCCCGGGAGACCACCGTGTAGAAGTGCGCCTGCCGGCGGTCCGCCTTCGGCCGGAGTACCCGGCCGAGCCGCTGCGCCTCCTCCTGCCGCGACCCGAAGGTGCCGGAGACCTGGATCGCCACCGCCGCCTCCGGCAGGTCGATGGAGAAGTTGCCGACCTTGGAGATGACCAGGGTGGAGATCTCGCCGGCCCGGAACGCGTCGAAGAGCCGCTCCCGCTCCTTGTTGGTGGTCGAGCCCTGCACGATCGGCGCGTCCAGCGCCTCGCCCAGCTCGTGGAGCTGGTCGATGTAGCCGCCGATCACCAGCACCTGGTCGGAGGAGTGCCGGTCGACCAGGGCCTTCACCACCGGGAGCTTGGTCCGGGCGGTCGCCGCCACCCGGTAGCGCTCCTCCGGCTCGGCGACCGCGTACGCCATCCGTTCGGCGTCGGTCAGCGTGACGCGTACCTCGGTGCAGTCCGCCGGGGCGATCCAGCCCTGCGCCTCGATGTCCTTCCACGGCGCGTCGTACCGCTTCGGGCCGATCAGCGAGAAGACGTCGCCCTCCCGGCCGTCCTCCCGGACCAGGGTGGCGGTCAGGCCGAGCCGGCGCCGGGCCTGGAGGTCGGCGGTGAACCGGAAGATCGGCGCCGGCAGCAGGTGCACCTCGTCGTAGATCACCAGGCCCCAGTCCCGGGCGCCGAACAGGTCCAGGTGGGTGAAGGCGCCGCCGCGCCGTGCGGTCAGCACCTGGTACGTCGCGATGGTGACCGGACGGATCTCCTTACGCTCGCCGGAGTATTCCCCGATCTCCTCCTCGGTCAGCGAGGTGCGGGCGATCAGCTCCCGCTTCCACTGCCGGCCGGCGACGGTATTGGTGACCAGGATCAGCGTGGTCGCCTTCGCCTCGGCCATCGCGGCGGCCCCGACCAGGGTCTTGCCGGCCCCGCAGGGCAGCACCACCACGCCCGACCCACCGGCCCAGAAGGTCTGCACCGCCTCCCGCTGGTACGACCGCAGCTCCCAGGCAGGCCGCCCGTCGGTGCCCTCGGTGGCCAGCTCGATCGGGTGCGCCTCGCCGTCCACGTAGCCGGCCAGGTCCTCGGCCGGCCAGCCGAGCTTGAGTAGCGCCTGCTTGAGCCGGCCCCGCTCGGACGGGTGCACCACCATGGTGTCGTCGTCCACCTTCGCGCCGAGCATGCCGGCGAGCTTCTTGCTCTTGGCGACCTCGATCAGCACCATCCGGTCCACCGCCCGCAGCACCAGGCCGTGCGTGGGATGCGCGACGAGTTGCAGCCGGCCGTACCGGTCCATCGTCTCGGCGACGTCGACCAGCAGCGCGTGCGGCACCGGATAGCGGGAGAACCGCAGCAGCGCGTCGACCACGCCCTCGGCGTCGTGCCCCGCCGCCCGGGCGTTCCACAGGCCCAGCGGGGTCAGCCGGTAGGTGTGCACGTGCTCCGGCGAGCGCTCCAGCTCGGCGAAGGGCGCGATCGCCATCCGGCAGGCCAGCGCGTCCGGGTGGTCGACCTCCAGCAGCAGGGTCTTGTCCGACTGCACGATCAGTGGTCCGCCGCTCACGCCGCACGCCCTTCCGTTCCAGGTCGGGCGTCCCACGCGCCGACCCTCCAGTCTTGCACGATGGATAACGAACCGGAAAAATTCTTCACCTGGCGCAACCGAAGCGGTACTCCCGTGCGTCTAGCTGTCGACGGCTTCTGGGGAGGGCAGATGGTACTGACGCGTCTCGGCACCGGTCTGATCACTCTAGTGGCAGTCGCCCTGTTCGGCGCCGGTGCGTGCGCGTTTGATCCGCAGTCGGACCAGTCGGGAGCCGCCGGGGGGCTCACGCCGGTCGGGGCGGAGGACGCAACGGGGGCGAGCGCGCCGCCCGCGCCGGATCAGGGAGCAGCCACCCCCAGCCCGCGTACCACCCGGGGCAAGCCCGCGCCGACGACGTCGCCGCGCACGAAGGCGCCGACGAAGAAGCCGACCCGCAGCAGCTCGCCGAAGCCGCCGGCCGGCTGCCCGCAGGGCG
This sequence comes from Plantactinospora sp. ZYX-F-223, assembly GCF_039649625.1. Lineage (NCBI taxonomy): Bacteria > Bacillati > Actinomycetota > Actinomycetes > Micromonosporales > Micromonosporaceae > Plantactinospora > Plantactinospora sp. ZYX-F-223. The sequence goes on from NZ_JBDJAV010000005.1 coordinate 49,098, forward strand.
AGCGGCAGCGCGAGGTCGAGGGCTACCTGGCCCGGCTGGGCGGGTTCGGCGAGGTCACCGTCGACGGCCGGCAGTCGGCCGCCGACTGCACCGCGATCAAGAAGTTCCAGCGCCGCTACGACATCCGGCCGGCCGAGGGCCGGGCCGGCCCGACCACCGCCGACGTGGCCCGGCGACTGGCCCGCACCGACACCGGCAGGTGCAGGACCGGCAGCGGTACGACATTCTGCGTCGACCTGACCCAGCAGACCGTCTGGGCGATGCGCGGCGGCAAGGTGGTGATGCCGCCCACCGTCACCCGCACCGGCATGTCCGGGTACGCCACGCCGGCCGGCACCTACAGCATCAACTTCCGGAACACCAAGGAGTGGTCGGACCCGTACGAGGTGTGGCTGCCGTACTGGCAGCGCTTCGTCGGCGGGATCGGCTTCCACGAGACGACGACGTACCTGCACAACAAGGCGATCGGCTCACACGGCTGCGTCAACCTGCTGCCGGGTGACGCCCGCCGGATGTGGCAACTCGGCAAGGTGGGGACCCGGGTGCACGTGATCGGTCGCCGGCCGGGCACCTGACGCGACTTCGGCCGGTGAACCTGTCATAACCGCCGGCCAGGTGCGAGTCTGGACTCTCGGGCAGACCGCGGTGGTGGGAGGTTCGCAGATGACGGTCGACGGCGAGGTGAGGTCCGAGACAGACCCCCCGATCGCCCCTCCACCCGTCCCGGCGCCCGTCTCCCGGGCCACCGTGCTGGCGTACGCCACCGTGGCGGTGCTGCTGGCCAGTTGGGTGCTCTTCGGCTGGCTGGTGCAGCAGCAGGGCTTCGTCGACTCGCTCGGCGAGGGGCTCGGCGCCGCCTTCACCCTGCTGCTGATCGTCTCCGTGGTCGGCTCGGTCCGGCAGCACCGCCGCGACTGAGTCACGCCGGACGGGTCACTCGTCCAGCACCGCCGCCGTGATCCGGTGCAGCGCGAAGGTGTGCAGCATCTCGGTGCGCTCGTCCTCGGCGCGCAGGTAGCCGGCGCCGATGGAGACCGGCCGGACCAGCCGGGACGCGGTGGCGCCGTGCGCGTCGACATAGCCGACCCAGACCAGCGCCTTGTCCCGGACCGCCTGCTGGAGTACGGCCAGCGCCTGGGTGTGCGCGTGCGCGGTCGGCATCCCCGGACCCGCCCCGCCCGGCCGCCCCGCGCCCCGGACCGTGCTCGGCGCCCGCCGCGCTGCCCGGGCCGCGGCGTCACCCCGGCGGATCTGCTCCACGATGCCGAGCAGCCGGGGCGGGCTCAGTCTCGGCGTCGCCAGTGGATCGGCGACCCGGTTGGCGACCGAGCCCCGGGCCGGCGCCCGGCGTACCTTCGGCCGGGTCAGCACCGTCGCGCCGGTGGCGTCCTCGGAGACCGGCGCGTACCCGGCCTCGCGCAGCGCGGCGAGCAGCCGCCCCACCAGGTGCGGGGTGGTGAGTACGGTCGGCGCCAGCCGGCGCAGCGACATCGGGGCGAGCCGGCGGTCGGCGAGTACCTCGGTCAGCAGCGCCTCGTCGTCACTGCGCAGGTACGCCCCGGCCGACCCGACCCGGAGCCCGCCGTGCTTGCGGGCCACGTCGTCGATCAGGTACGTCAGCCCCTGCGGTACCGGCGTCCGGGACCGGCGCGTGAAGAGCGCGTGCAGGTCCTCGGCCGCGTACCCGGCGTCCAGCGCCCGGCGCACGCTCGCCCCGGTGACCCGGTACACGCTGGCCCCGCCGGCCGACTCGTGCTCGGCCACCGTCGCCAGTTCGGCCGCGACGGTCGGCTCCGGCGGCCCCGGCACCACCACGGTCAGGTCGGCCTGCACCAGGAAGTGGTCGACCGGCGCCGGCAGCAGCGCGTCCAGGGCCCGGACCGCGGCGGAGCCGCCCCCGGCCGCACCGTCCGCGTCCGGCCGCACGCCGAGCGGATCGTCGCCGGGCTCGCCGGGCCGGGTCTCCCCGGCGGTCCACTGGGCCAGCAGCAACCGGCCGTACGTGGTGAGCGCGCCGAGCCCGGTGACGCCGAGCAGTGCCGCCTCGGCCAGTACCTCCCGCTGCCCGGCCTCCCGGCCCAGGCTGCGCCGGGGTGAGCGCCAGGCGAGCAGGTCGACCACCTCGTCGACGCTCGGCGCCGCCCCGGGTTCCAGGTCACCGAGGACGTCCAGGACGGCCCGACGCACCGCCGGTACCCCGGCCCGCTCCGCCTCGGCGGAGAGTACGGTGATCGGCCGGTCCCGGTCGTCGCGCTGGCCGACCAGCCCCACCTGGCGGGTCATGGTGAGCCAGGCCCGGGCCAGGTGCTCCCAGCGGTGTGCCAGCGAGCCGTCCCGCCAGCCCTCGTAGCCGGCGGCCGGCAGCATCTGCTGGTCCGCGCCGTTGCGGGTGGCGGCACCGGGCAGGTCCAACTCGCCGAGCAGGCCCGCCGCGTACGCCACCTCCAGCAGCAGTGCGGCGGTCGACTCGTCCAGCCCGGTGGCCCGGGTCAGCCGGCGCAGGTCGCGTACCCCGAGCCCACCGGAGCGGAGCACCGGGGCGGGTTCGACGGCGAGCTGTTCGAGCAGCGCCTCGGCGTGCCGTACCGCCTCCATCGCCTGGCCGGCCCCGGCGGAGTCGGCGGCCTTCGGCTCCCGGGCCGTCCCGGCCACCGTCGGCGGGGTGGGACGGAGCGGGCCGAGCGGGCCGGACTCGCGGCGCAGCAGCAGGCCGATCTCCCGGGGCAGTTCGACGGCGGTCGGCTTGCCGGCCAGGCCGCTGGGCTCGGTGACCGGCACCAGCAGGCGGTTGTCGACCAGCCAGGAGACCGGGGCGGCGGCGCCCTCGCCGGGCGGGGCGGCGGCCGGCAGCGTGCCCACCGGGGGCCCGGCGGCGAGCCGGTCCAGGATCGCCCGGGCCGGCGGCGGCGCGGCCAGCAGGGTCCGGCGCAACCGGGCCGGGTCCGCGACCAGCGCCGCCGTCTCCGGGTCCAGCTCCGCGGCCGGCCGGCCCAGCCCCGCCGGGTACGGCGAGCAGACCTCGTCCACGCCCGGCACGATCCGCAGGGACTCCTCCGGCCCGTACAGCAGGAAGAGCGCCCGGAGCCGGTCGACGGCCGACCGGATCGCGGCCCGGTCCACCCGGCGGCCGGTCCCGGCGACCAGAGTGAGGATCGTCTCCGTGGCGGTTTCGCCATGATCTGGGTCACGGGTGAGCCGCGCCGCGTCCAGGATCCGCAGGGTGAACTCGTCGAGCCCGTCCAGGGCCCGGGCCACCGACACCCGGGACTGGGCGCGGACCGCCAGGGCGGACAGATCGGTCGGTACCGGCACGACGAGGTCCGGACGCAGCCGGAACAGGGCGGCCAGCGCCTCGTCGGGCAGCGCCCGCAGGTGGTCGGCGAGTGTGGTCATCGTCTTTCCACGCTATCCGGCCAGGCGCCCGTCGTGCGCGCCGGACGCCGAGCGGAGCCGAGGGCGGTTTCCGCCGAGCGTGCGATCATGGCGGCGTGACTGCCGCAGCGGTCGGGTTCGACCTCGACATGACCCTGATCGACACCCGGCCCGGGATCGCCGCCGCCTACCGGGCGCTGACCGCCGCCACCGGGGTGTACGTCGACGCCGACGCCGCGGTCTCCCGGCTCGGCCCGCTGCTCCGCACGGAACTGCGGAACTGGTTTCCGGCGGAGCGGCTGGAGGAGGCCGTCGAGCTCTACCGGTCGCTCTATGCGGAGTACGCGATCACGATGTCCCGGCCGCTGCCCGGCGCGGTCGAGGCGCTGGCCGAGGTACGGGCGGTGGGCCTGCGGGTGGTGGTGGTCACCGGCAAGTACGGCCCGCTGGCCCGGCTGCACCTGGAACACCTCGGCATGCAGGTCGACGAGCTGGTCGGCGAGCTCTTCGCGGCGGAGAAGGCGGCCGCGTTGACCACGCACGGCGCGGAACTCTACGTCGGTGACCACGTCGCCGACATGCTCGCGGCGCGGACCGCCGGCATCCCCGGACTCGGTGTCACCACCGGCTCGCACGACGGCGACGAGCTGCGGGCGGCCGGCGCCGACCTGGTGCTCGCGGACCTTACCGGATTCCCGCAGGCGCTCCGGCGGTTGATGCGGCTAGCCTTGTGAGGACAGAAATCTCATCAGGGGAGTCGAGGTCTTCAGGTGCCGACGGGTCGAGTGAAGTGGTACGACGCGGCCAAGGGATACGGGTTCGTCACCAGTGACGAGGGTGGCGACGTATTCCTGCCGAAGGGCGCGCTGCCGGCTGGTGTCACCGACCTGAAGGGCGGCCAGCGGGTCGAGTTCGGCGTCGTGGACAGCCGCCGGGGCGCGCAGGCGCTCGGGGTGAAGCTGCTGGACGCGCCACCGTCCATGGCGGAGCTTCGCCGCCGGCCGGCGGAGGAGCTGCACGGCCTGGTCGAAGATATGATCAAGGTACTGGAGGCGAAGGTCCAGCCGGACCTGCGCCGGGGCCGGTTCCCCGACCGGAAGACCGCGCAGACGGTGGCTCAGCTCGTCCACGCGGTCGCCCGCGAACTGGAGATCTGAGGAGTCAGTCCGGCGGCCGACGCGCGGCCGAGCAGGGCGTCGACCGCGGCCTGGCCCTCGGCGCCCAGCTCGGCGGTGAACTCGTTGACGTAGAGCGCGATGTGCCGGTCGACCACGTCGCGCTCCATCTCCTGGGCGTGCGCGAGCACGTACTCCTCGGTGCCGGCCGGGTCGGCCCAGGCCCGGCGTACCGAGTCGCGGATCCAGCCGGTTGCCTCGGCCGGGTCGACGGAGCCCTTGCGGGCCAGGATCGCGCCGAGCGGGATCGGCAGGCCGGTGTCGGCCTCCCACCACTCGCCGAGGTCGACCAGGGCGGTCAACCCGTGCCGGGGGTACGTGAACCGCGCCTCGTGGATGACCAGCCCGGCGTCGTACCGGCCGGCTGCCACGCCCAGCATGATCTCGTGGAACGGGACCACCTCGATCCGCGCCGGCGGTCGCTGCGCCGACCAGAGCCGGAACAGCAGGTACGCCGTGGTCCGGTCGCCGGGCACCGCCACGGTCGCCCCGGTCAGGTCGGCGCTGCGGCCCGTCCGGTCTCCCCGGGTCAGCACCAGCGGTCCGCAGCCACGGCCCAACGCCCCGCCGCAGGGCAGCAGGTGGTAGTCGTCGAGCAGCCAGGGCAACGCCGCGTAACTCACCTTGACCAGGTCGTACGCCCCGCGTTCGGCGGCGGTGTTGGTGACGTCCACGTCGGCGTAGGTCACGTTGACCGCCGGGGCGTCGGGCACCAGCCCGTGCACCAGGGCGTGGAACACGAAGGTGTCGTTGGGGCAGGGCGAGATCGCCAGGGAGAGCGGCACGGGTCCCACGCTAACCCCGGCCGCTCCCGCCGCCATCCGGCCGTCCGCGACCGGTTGGCTAGCTCACGTCCGCTTGGTTAGCTCACGTCCGCCGCCGCCCCCTGAACACCCTCGCCCGGAGACTGTCGAGCTGGGTGCATGAGCGGGGCGGTGGTGGTTGGTGTGGGGGCGGTCGAGCTGGGTGCATGAGCGGGGCGGTGGTGGTTGGTGTGGGGGCGGTCGAGCTGGGTGCATGAGCGGGGCGGTGGGGTCTGGGCCCTGGTGGGTGGTTGGTGCGGGGGCTGTCGAGCTGGGTGCACAGACGGGGCGGGTGGTCTCGGCGAACCGGTGGTGGTCGGTGCGGCGGTGGACCCCGGGTGCACAGGCGGGGCAGCTCGACAGTCTGCGGAACGACATGGCACCGGTCCGGTGCTGGGTCCGGATCAACCCGCTGTCCACGGGTTTATCCACAGCCTGGTGCCGTTATCCACAGGTCGACGATGCGGGCTGGCGGACTCGACCGGGGGCCGGAATTATCGATGCCCATGACGGGGCAGGGTGACCCGGTCGACCTGGGCGGACTGCTCCGGCAGCTCCGCCGGCAGGCCGATCTCAGCCAGCGTGAGCTTGCGGTCCTGGCGGGGGTGCCGAAGAGCACCATCTCGCGGATCGAGGCGGGGCGGGCCCGTGATCCGAAGTTCCGCACGGTCGAGCGGCTGGTGCTGGCCGCCGGCGGCACGTTCGGGCTGGACGGCTTGCCTCCGCATCCGCACGAGCACCGCCGCGACCAGGGTGGCCGGCGCTATCCCGCCCACCTCGACGTGCGGGACGTGTACGGGCCGAAGGACTGGCCGGGAGCCTGGTGGGCGCACTGGTACACGCTGCCGCCCGAGCGATGGCCGCTCAGGGTGCCGGAGGCGACCTTCGACCTGTGCCGGGATCGGCGCGACCGGCGACGCTGGCGCGAGGAGGTACGCCGTCTGGTGCGGCTGCGTCCGGTGACCGAGGGCCTCCCGTCCGGTGGCTGGCAGTGGGTGGCCGAGTTGCCCGACGGCGGGCTGGTCGGTGAGCTGCGGGCCCACCTGCGCGGGCGGCATCCGGTCGAACTCTGCTCCCTGGCCGAGCCAGACCGGGAGGTGGTGCTGGACGGGATAGTGGTCGTCGCGGAGTGCCGGGGGCTGGGCATCGGGCGTCGACTCGTCACCGAACTGCTGGCCGAGATGGATCGGGCCGGGATCCGGGTCGCCCAGGCCATCACCGAGTTCGACGGCGTGGAGTTCCTGGTCCGCTGCGGGTTCCGGCCCGAGTCGAGCCGGCCAGTGCGGCTGACCCTGCACCGCCCTGACTGACGAGCAGCCCGGCGCAACCGGTCCAGCCCGGCGCAACCGGTCCAGCCCGGCGCCACGGTCGGCTCAGAGCTTCGGGCCGACCGTGGCGAAGGCGGCGGTCAGGGCGGCGAAGGCGTCGCCGATCCGCCACGCGGAGCGGTCCCGGGGCCCGATCGGGTTGGAGATCGTACGCAGCTCGGCGAAGGGGAGTCCGGCGCTGACGGCGGCGGTGGCCACCCCGTACCCCTCCATAGCCTCGGCCACCGCGTCCGGGTGCCGGGCCAGTAGGGCGGCGGTGGTCGCGGTGGTGCCGGTCACGGTGTTCAGGGTGAGGACCGCGCCGGTGACCGCCTGCGGCAGCCCGGACCGGAGCACGTCCAGCAGGGCCGGGTCGGCAGGCACGGTGGTGGTGCCGAAACCCAGCTCGTCGAGGGTGAGGAAACCGTCCGGCGATTCGGCGCCGAGGTCGGCCGCGACGCTGCGGGTCGCGACCACGATCCCGCCGACCGGAGCCCGGCCGGGAAAGCCGCCGCCGATGCCGGCGCTGAGCACTCCCCGGTACGGTCTCCCGGCCGCCTCGGCCAGCGCGATCAGCCGGGCGGTGCCGGCGGCGGCCGCGGCCGGGCCAACCCCCACCGGCTCTACGGTGACCGCGTCGGCGACCAGGCCGGCACGTACCGCCTCGGCCTCGGCCGCGACGGCCGTGACCACGAGTATCGCCTCGCCCACTACTTCCCCCGGGTTTCCCGGCGCGAGCCCTCCTCGCCCGGCCCGGAGCCGGGTACGGCGGACGACGGCCGGTAGATGTGGTAGCCGGGGGGCGCGAGCTGCGCGTCCTCGTCGCTTTCCGCCGCTACGTCGCTGGCCGGCTCGTCGGCGTCCGGGCGGTGGGCCACGGGGGCCGGGGAGGTGGGCGCCGAGTTGTCGCCGGTGGGCGCCGGGTCCTCGCCGGATCGCCGGTCGTCGGGCTGTTCGCCCTCGGCCATCGCCCGTCCGGACAGCCGCTCGCCGCGCAGCCGGGTGGCGACGACGAACGCCCAGACGGTACCGACGGCGGCGAGGCCGGTGAGCAGGCCGACCCCGAGCCGGCCGTCCAGCGGTACCAGGCCGAGCCCGCCGCCGGCCACGAAGGCCAGCATCAGCACCGTCTCGGAGTGCGCGAACCCGGTGGCCCGGAGCCGCTCCGGGACCCGTTCCTGGATCGAGGCGTCGACGGCCAGCTTCGCGATGCCGCTGATCACGGCGGTGACCAGGCAGAGCAGGGCGACCAGCAGCAGCGAGAACCGCAGTGTGGCCAGTACCCCGACCCCGGTCACCGCCACCAGGCCGGCGGCCTGGAGCACGACCGGGCGGTGGATGCGCAGCCGGGTACCCAGGGCGGTGGCCAGGAACGTCCCGATGCCGAGACCGGCGCCGACCACCCCGAGCGCGACCTCCGCGCCGTGCTGGCGGCCGAAGAGTTCGGTGTCCAGGTCGCCGGCCTTGATCGCGAAGGCGAGGAAGAGCAGCAGGAAGCCGTAGACGCCGCGCAGGACGGCACTGCCGACCAGGGCACTGATCACCAGCCGGCCGCCGGGGCCGCTGCGGCTGAGTGCCCGTTCCCGCCCGTTCCGGCCGGGGCGGAGCGCCTGGAAGGCCCTGGGCACCGTCTCCGGCGGGTCGGAGTCGGCCCGGGGTGGCAGGCGCAACGCGATCACCATGCCGACCAGGAAGATCACCGAGGCGACCCGGAGCGGCCACTGTGGACCGAACCAGAACGCGGCCAACCCGATCGGCAAGACCACGCCGCCGGCGATCGAGCCGTACACGCTGGCCCGGGCGCCGGCCTGGGAGAGTCCGATCCCCTCCGGCAGCAGCCGGGGCACCGCCGCCGACCGGGCCACCCCGTACGCCCGGGACAGCGCCAGTACGCCGAAGGCGGCCGGATAGAGGCCGAAGCCGTGGATGTAGTCCGAGATCAGCCAGGCCAGGAAGGCCCGCCCGAGCATGGTGGCGGCCAGGGCGTAGCGGCGCCCGTGCCGGAAGTGATCGAGCAGCGGCCCCACCACCGGGGCGAGCAGCGCGAACGGCACCATGGTGATCAACAGGTAGAGCGCGACCTTGCTCCGTGCCTCGCCCAGCGGGGCGTTGAAAAAGATCGTCCCGGCCAGGCCGATCGTGATCAGCGTGTCGCCGGCACACGAGGCGGCGTGCAGGTCGAAGAGCCGGACCATCCCGGTCTCGCCGCCGGCGCCCTTGGCGCGTACCCGGGCGACCCGGCGGGTCGTCCAGCGGGCGCTGCCGAGCGAACCCCGGAAGAGCAGCCTCACGGCCCGGATCGCCGTACCGACGACACGCCCGGGGACCGATCGCCCAGAGCGGGTGAACAACGGCATGAGCATCATCCTCGCCCATCCGGTCGACGACCGTCGGATCTGTGCCGAGATATCTCTGCGGTGAAAAGTGCCGGGGAGTGCCGCCGACCCGCCGTCAAGGATAGGCAAGAATGGGTGAGTGACCAGGAGCACCGCGGCCAGAGCCGTCCGTCTCGACCAGGTCTGCGCCAGTGCCGTCGACGTGGCGCGGGAGGGCATCACCGAGGTCGACCCGGCTGACGTCGGCGACCACCAGGGGGCGATCGCCGAGGGCGACCGCCTCGTGACGCATCTCTTCGAGTGCAAGATGGCCGGCTACCAGGGCTGGCGGTGGGCGGTGACGGTGACCCGGGTGCCGCGCAGCCGGCACGTCACGATCTGCGAGACGTTCCTGCTGCCCGGCCCGGACGCGTTGCTCGCGCCGAGTTGGCTGCCCTGGCAGGAGCGGCTCCAGCCGGGCGACCTCGGGGTCGGCGACCTGCTGCCCACCCCGCCGGACGACGAGCGGCTCGCCCCCGGCTACCTGCTCTCGGACGATCCGGCAGTGGAGGAGACGGCCTGGGAGCTGGGCCTCGGGCGGCCCCGGGTGATGTCCCGGGAGGGCCGGATCGAGACCGCCCAGCGGTGGTACGACGGCGATCACGGGCCGAGCGCGCCGATCGCGGTCGCCGCACCGCGGGCCGCCCGCTGCGGCACCTGTGGCTTCTATCTCCCGCTGGCCGGCGCGCTGCGGCAGTCCTTCGGCGTCTGCGGAAACTTCTTCGCCCCGGACGACGGCCGGGCGGTCAGCGCCGACCACGGCTGCGGGGCGCACTCCGAGACGCTGGTCGAGTCGGCCGAGACGCCGGTCGAGGAGCTGCCGACCATCTACGACGACAGTGAGGTCGAGGCGGTCGCGGTCAGCCGGGCACCCGGCTCGGTCGAGGCCACCGAGCCCCCGGAGCCGTACGGGCACGGCTGACCGAGGACTCCCGCGACGGGGACTCCCTCAGCCGCCGGCGCGACGGCGACGGCGGTTGGCGTCGTGCCGGAGCATCACGGCCAGCCCGGGGAAGCCCGCGAGGAAACCGGCCAGGCAGGTCCAGAGCCAGTGCTCGCGGCCGGTGTCGGCGAGCCAGTCCCGGAAGAAGACCAGTAGCACCAGCCCGACGACCGCCCAGACCACGATCCCGGCGACGGCGAACGGGACCATCGGCGGGTCGAGCGGCTCGATCCGCGGCTCCTCCTCGGGCACCGCTCCAGCGTACGGCCGTGCTGGTGGGGGTTGGTAACCGGGAAGGACTTTGCCGGTAACCGGTGATCTGGGACGATGCCCCGATCAACGATGCCCCGATCACTCTCGTACACCCCCTGCGAGGATCCGATGGACAACGCCCCGACGAAGCCGGCCGGCCGGTCCGGCGCCGGTAACGCCTTCGACCGGTACTTCGAGATCACGGCGCGCGGCTCGACGGTGGGCCGGGAGGTGCGCGGTGGGCTCGCCACGTTCTTCACGATGGCCTACATCGTGGTGCTCAACCCGCTGATCCTGGGCAACGCGGTCGACTCCGACGGCGCCAGGCTGGCCATCCCGGCGCTGGCCGCCGCGACCGCCCTGGTGGCCGGGGTGATGACGATCCTGATGGGTGTGGTCGGCCGGTTCCCGCTGGCCCTGGCCGCCGGGCTCGGCGTCAACGCGCTGGTGGCGTTCGAGATCGCCCCGCAGATGACCTGGGCCGACGCGATGGGCCTGGTGGTGATCGAGGGTGTGATCATCGCCGTCCTGGTGCTGACCGGGCTGCGCACCGCCGTGTTCCGGGCGGTGCCGACCCAGCTCAAGACCGCGATCGGGGTGGGCATCGGGCTGTTCCTGACGATCATCGGGCTGGTCGACGCCGGGTTCGTCCGGCGGATTCCGGACGCCGCCAACACCACCGTGCCGGTCGGGCTCGGCATCGGCGGCAAGCTGGTGACCTGGCCGGCGCTGGTCTTCGTACTCGGGCTGCTGGTCACGCTGGTCCTGGTGGTACGCCGGGTCAAGGGCGCGATCCTGATCGGCATCCTCGCCTCGACCGTGCTGGCGATCGTGGTGGAGGCGATCGCCAAGGTCGGTCCGTCGGTGGTGGACGGGAAGCCCAACCCGGCCGGCTGGTCGCTGAACGTGCCGGCGCTGCCGGAGCGGGTGGTGGACACCCCGGACCTTTCCCTGCTGGGTCACTTCGACCTGCTCGGCTCCTGGCAGCGGGCCGGCGTACTGGTCGCGCTGATGTTCGTCTTCACGCTGCTGATCACGGACTTCTTCGACACCATGGGCACGATGGTGGCGGTCGGCCAGGAGGGCGGGCTGCTCGACGAGCAGAAGATGCCGCCGCGTACCCGGGAGATCCTGCTGGTGGACTCGGTGGCCGCGGCGGCCGGCGGCGTGGCGAGTACGTCGAGCAACACGTCGTACATCGAGAGTGCCGCCGGGGTCGCGGAGGGCGCCCGGACCGGGGCGGCCAACCTGGTCACCGGTGGGTTGTTCCTGCTGGCGATGTTCCTGGCCCCGCTGGTCGTGGTGGTGCCCTTCGAGGCCGCCTCCGTGGCACTGGTGATCGTCGGGTTCCTGATGATGACCGCGGTGCGGACCATCGACTGGAACGACTACGAGATCGCCATCCCGGCGTTCCTCACCATCGTGCTGATGCCGTTCACCTACTCGATCTCGAACGGCATCGGGGCCGGCGTGATCACCTTCGTGCTGGTCAAGCTGGCCCGGGGCAAGGCACGGGAGGTGCACCCGCTGCTCTACGGGGTGGCCGCGCTCTTCGTGGTCTACTTCCTGCGCGGCCCGATCGAGACCGTGCTGTTCTAGCCTGTGGAACAGCACGGCGCCGGGTCTCGGTGACAGTGGTCATAATCGGTGGTCGTTAGCCTAGCTTATTAGTTAGGCTAACGACCGTGACGGAGTGGACGGTGATGGCGAAGCGCATGCCACCGGCGCAGCTTGCGACGTTGCTGCGCGATGCGATCACCAGACTCAACCGACGGGTACGGCAGACCCGGCCGGTCGGCGATCTCACGGGGACCCAGCTCTCCGCCCTGACCAGCCTGGAGCTGGCCGGTGCGCTGACGCCCCGCGAACTGGCCGACACCGAACGGGTCCAGCCGCCGACGATGACCAAGATCGTCGCGAAGCTGGAGGAGCGCGGCCTCGTGCAGCGCACCCCCCATCCGACCGACGGCCGACAGGTCATCCTCTCGGCCACCGACACCGGCCGCGCGATGCTCGCCCAGTTCGACCGGGCCCGCAACGAGTGGCTGGCCGGCCGGCTCGCCGAGCTGACCCCGGAGGACCGCGACGCGCTCCAGCGCGCCGCGGAGATCCTGCAGAAGGTGGCGCGCGACTGAGCGCCGCTGAGGACCGGGTCCGCTTCGTCCGCTAGGACCTTCCGGCCGCAATGTCGAGGCCGGAGGTCGGGATGACGCGTACGACCCGAGGAGGCGCACCCCGAGTGCGGGCAAAGCTGAGCACCACCTTCCAGTCCCTGACGGTTCGCAACTACCGGCTCTTCGCCACCGGTCAGCTCATCAAGCTGATCGGCGTGTGGATGATGTTCACCACGCAGGACTGGCTCGTCCTGGACCTCTCGGACAACTCGGCCTCCGCGCTCGGCGTGGTCATCGCCCTCCAGTTCACCCCGGTGCTCCTGCTGACCCTGCTCTCCGGCCGCCTCGCCGACCGGTACGACAAGCGCGTGCTCCTCTTCGTCGCCAACTGCACCTGGAGCCTCCTGGCGCTCGGCATGAGCGTGCTGGTGATCACCGGTGTCGTGCAGCTCTGGCACGTCTTCGTCTTCGCCGCGCTGCTCGGGGTGGCGAACGCGGTCGAGACCCCGGTACGCCAGTCCTTCGTCTCCGAACTCGTCGGCACCCCGCTGCTGCCCAACGCGCTGGCGCTCTCCGCCGCCACCTTCAACTCGGCCCGGATCATCGGCCCGGCGGTGGCCGGCGTGGGGATCGCGCTCTTCGACGTCGGCCCGGTCTTCCTGGTCAGCGCGCTGAGCTCGGTCGCCCCGGTGGTCTTCGTGGTGCTGATGCGCTCGGCCGAGCTGCACCGCGACGAGCTGCCGCCGCTCGCCGAGCGCGGCTCCGCCCGGGTGATCGACGGACTCCGGTACGTCGCCCGCCGGTCCGACCTGGTGCTGCCGATGGTGCTGATGTCGGTGATGGGGCTGGCCCTGTTCAACTTCCAGCTCACCCTCTCGGCGCTGGCCAAGACCACCTTCAACACCGGCGCCGCCTCGTTCGGCCTGTTCACCACCGCGCTCGCGGTGGGCGCCCTGGCCGGGGCGCTGGCCGGCAGCGGCCGGCGCAGCCGGCCGTCGGTCTGGGTGGTGCTGGGTGCCGCCGTGGCGACCGGTGCCTGCGGCACCCTGGTCGGGCTCGCCCCGACGTACTGGCTGGTGGTGGCCTTGCTGCCGCTGACCGGGTTCTTCATGGTCTTCTTCGCCCAGGCGTCCAACCAGCGGGTGCAGCTCGGTGTCGACGCGGCGTTCCGGGGCCGGGTGATGTCGCTCTGGGTACTGGTCTTCCTCGGCACCAACCCGGTCGGCGCGCCGATCATCGGCTGGATCGCCGAGCGCTTCGGCGCCGGCGCGAGTATCTGGATCGGCGGTCTGATCTCGCTGACCGCCGCCGGTACGGCACTGATCTGGCAGTTGCACCGTACCGGTACCCGGCTCCGGCTGCGCATCCTCCCGTTGCCCCGCTTCTACGTGGTGCATCCCGCCGACATGTGAGGCACCCGGCGGAGGTGTCCGGCGCCCCGGGGCCGCGCCGTCGACCGTCGCGCGTCGATGGCGCGGCACCCTGCGGGCGTCCGACCCCTCTGGTTAGCTGACCTCATGCTGCGTGTGCGACTACTGGAGTGCCTGGCCGCCGACCAGGCCCGGCTGCGTCAGGTCGCGTCCGCCGATCTGGCTGCGGCCGTGCCGAGCTGTCCGGACTGGACCGTCGCCGACCTGGTCCGGCACGTCGCAGTGGTCTATCTGCACAAGGTGGAGTGCATGCGGACCGGGCGGATCCCCTCGTCGTGGCCGCCCGAGCTGTCCGCGGAGGAGCCGTTGGCGCTGCTCGACCGGGCGTGCCTCGCGCTGCGCGCCGAGTTCGACAGCCGGGATCCGGCCGCGCTCGCACCCACCTGGTACGACCCGGACCAGACCGTCGGCTTCTGGCTCCGGCGGATGGCGCAGGAGACGGTCATCCACCGGGTGGACGCGGAACTGGCGACCGCCCAGCCGGTCGCGGAGATCCCCGCCGACCTCGCCGCCGACGGCATCGACGAGCTGCTGCGGATCCTCCTGGGATACGGCACGCGGCGGTGGCCCGAGGACTTCACCGACGTTCTCCCCGATCCCGCGGTCCAGGTCCTGGCCACCGCCGGGCCGGCGAGCTGGCTGGTCCGGCTCGGCCCGGACGGTGCGACGGTCGCGTCCGACCGGGCATCGGTCGCCCGGAGCGGAGCGGCGGTGCCGGTGCAGAACGGCCGGCCGGAGGCGGCACCGGTCCGGAAGCCGGCCGGTGCCGGCGCGGCCGGCGGCAGAGCCTCCGGGGCGGGAGAAGGCCCGCCGGCCGAGGTCGGGCCGGCGGCGACCATCAGCGCGAGTCCGGAGCGGTTGCTGCTCTGGCTCTGGCGGCGCTCGGCCGACGACGCCGTCAGTTGGGCCGGCGACCGGGCGGCGGTCGAGCGGCTGCGCCTGGCACTCGCCCCGGCGACCCGATGAATGAACCTTCCACCCTGAACAGCGCGGCGGGTCCGCCCCGACTCTCCACCTGCGGCCACGGCGGACCGCAAGGGGAGGTTGACAAAGGTGCAATATTCGTTGATTGCAAAACCGGTGGCGGGTCGGGGTGCTGCCGGTTAGCGTCGGAGGATGTGGCCATCGTGCATGCTTTCGCGCTGCCGCTGGCCCTCCTTGCCGTAGCCGGCCTGCCGGCCGCCGTGGCCGCGCTGATCTGCGCCGACGAGCTGATCGACCGGTTCGCCTGCTGGTTCGCCGACCGCCGGGACAGCCGCCGGTTGCGCCGGGCGATAGACCGCCTCGACCGGGTGTTCGAAGTGGACGCGCTCGCCCGCGAGGTCGACCTCACCGAGTTCGACCGGGTGGACCACCCGGCGATCGAGCGGATCGCCGCCGACCTGCGCCGGCTGGGCGACCAGCGGCTGAGCCTCGCCGGGCGCTCCCGGCTCTGGCAGGACGCGGTGCTGGAGGCGTACGACGACCGGCTGCGCCTGGCCAGCCGGTGCCTGGGCGTGGCCGAGCACCTCGGCGACCTCGACGGCGTCGACCTGGAGATCGAGCGGGTACGCGTCGAGGGCGAGTTGCAGGCCGCCGGCCTGATCCTGCCGTCCCCGCACGCCGGGCCGCGCCAGGGCAGCGGTTGACCCGCCGGCCGGCGACCCGCTGCCGGAAGCGGCGCTGAGATGCGACTCTTCGTGGCCGTCTATCCGCCGCCGGAGGCGCTGGACGACATCGTCGCGCAGACGCACCGGCTCCGGATCGGCGCGGCGGCCGACGCCGGGATCAACGTACGGCTGACCGCCCGGTCGACCCTGCACGTGACCGTCGCGTTCCTCGGCGAGGTGCCGGACGACCGGCTGTGCACAGTGGAGGAGGCGCTCTCCCGGGCCGTCGACCTGTGGCGGCACCCGCCGGTCCGGCGCCGGCGCGCGGCCGACCGTCGGACCGGATCCGTCGAGCCGGAGGCGGGCGGTGGGCGGCGGGCGCCCCGGCTCCAGCTCGGCGGCGGTGGGCGGTTCGGGCCGGGGCGGTTCACCGTGCTCTGGGTCGGGCTGCTCGGCGAGGTCGACGCGCTGCACCGGCTGGCCGCGACGGTCCGGCGGGAGTTGCGCCGGTCCAGGATCCCGTTCGACTTCCGGCCGTTGCGGCCGCACCTCACCCTGGCCCGCCCCGGCGACCGGCTGGACCGGGAAAGCCTCGACGAGGACCTGCGTACCCTCGACGGGTATCTCGGGCCGTCCTGGCCGGCGACCGAGCTGGTGCTGGTACGCAGTCATCTCGGCCCCCGGCCGACGTACGACCGGCTGGCGGCCTGGCCGCTGTAGCGGCTCCGACTCCGGTGGGTGCGCCCAGACTTGTCCCTTTCGGGCTGAACTGGCGCGTCCAGGTCAACGTGGCGGATGATCTGGCGGCGCCCAGCTTCCTCAGCCGCCCGTGACTGCTTTTCGCAGGGCCACGGCCTGGCTGACCGCGAAGGCTGCGACCTCGACGGCCACTGCGGCGAGGAGCACGGTGAACGCGCCGTCCCACGGCCGGACCGCCGCGAACGCAGCAAGCAGGGTGGCCGCTACGACGTTGGCGGTGAGCACCGCCACCAGCCACGGGCGGAGCCTGGGACGCCGGGCGACGCGGTGGAGCGCGAACGCCCAACCGCCGACACCGACCGCGATCGCGATGGTCACCGCCGGTGGCATGGTCAACCGCTCGGACACCGGATTGACGAACAGGATCAGCGACACCGCCGCCACCGCGCAGTAGATCGCGTCGAGCTGCAACGAGAGCCGTCCGGCATGCCGTGTCCGCATGGCCGCGACGGTACCGCAGACCCCGGGCCGGAACGACTATGTCGTCAGGAGGTTTCGCGGGCGGCGGGGCCGCTGCCGAAGAGGACGTCGTCCCAGCTCGGCAGGCGCTTGCGCGGCTTGCCGGAGGCGTCACCGGACTCACCGGAGCCCGGCCCGGTGGCGGCGCGGCGTGGCCGGAGCACCGCCAACGACGGTACCGCCGGGACCTCCTTCGGCGCGTCGGCGTCGTCGTCGAACGCGGAGCCGGAGCCGCCGCCGAGCAGTGCGGCGGCGCCACCGGAGACCGGACGCTGCCGGGGCGCGTCCGGCGACGCCATCGACGCGGCCGGGTCGAGGCCGCGCCCGGCGGTCGAGCCGAGCGGCCGGTCGAGCCCGGCGAGCAGCGCGTCCCGGCCGGCGCGGATCGGATCCCGGCCGGGCCGGGCGTGGTCGCCGGCCGCCGCCGGCAGGCCGTGCCCGCCACGACCCGGCTCCACCCGGGACGGACCGGGCAGGGCATGGCCGCCGCGTTCCGGCGCGGGCTCCTGGCCGAGCAGCGGCGCGGGGCGCTCGGCGCAGAGGTATTGCGCCATGTCGTCGTGCGGCGTCACCGCCTGGCGCGCCTTGTCGAGATCCCAGATCGCCTGGGCGGTGGCCTTGCCGGAGGGCCAGGTCGCGATGATCCGCCAGGTGCCGTCGTCGCGCCGGTAGGCGTCCCAGGAGATCTTCTCGGTGTCGATGCCGTGCTGGGAGAGCCGGCCGTCGACGATCTCGGCGAGCGGCGCCTGGTTTTCCGCGTTCTTCAGCCGGGTCCGTCGGGCGTGCTGGGCGAGCATCGCCCGCTCCTGGAGCACCGGGCCGGCGTAGCGCAGCACCCGGTCGACCGGAACCCCGGCGATCCGGGCCACGTCCTCGGCGGACTCGCCGGAGCGGATCCGGGCCTGGATGTCCCGGGGCGACAGCGAGGGTGCCGGCTCGGTGCCGGAACCGACCGCGGCCAGTGGCGCGCTGCCGGGCTCGTTGTGCAGGACGGTCGCGACCCGCTCGTCGATCGGCAGCGCGAGAAGACGGCCCACCTCGTCGGTGAGCACCATAGCTTGGCCGTCCTCGGAGAGGGCGACGAAGCGTACTGGCCGCATCGCGTTGCCTCCGTCCCGCCTCGCTGGCCCCACGCCACAGGTCAGCCACCCGGGCGTCCTCGTCACACGGTACGCCGGTCCGTCACCCGTTGGGGAGAGGCGCGCCCGCATGTCGCGGGTGAGCTGGAGAAATCGATCACTCGGGTCGGGCGGTCCGGCCGACCGGCCCGACCCGAGGGACGGTTCGACTCAGAGTCGGTCCACCACGTAGTCCACGCAGGCGGTGAGGGCTTCCACGTCGCTGGGCTCGACCGCCGGGAAGAGCGCGATCCGGAGCTGGTTGCGGCCGAGCTTGCGGTACGGCTCGGTGTCGACGATCCCGTTCGCCCGCAGCGCCTTGGCGATCGCGGTCGCGTCGACACCGTCGGCGAAGTCGACCGTGGCCACCACATTGGAGCGCAGCGCCGGATCGGTCACGAAGGGTGTCGCCACGGCGGAGCGCTCGGCCCAGCCGTACACGATGGCGGCGCTCTCGGCGGTGCGCTTGGCCGCCCAGGCCAGCCCGCCCTGCGCGTTCATCCAGTCGGTCTGCTCGGCGGCCAGGAAGATGGTGGCCAGCGCCGGAGTGTTGTACGTCTGCTCCAGCCGCGAGTTGTCGATCGCGGTGACCAGGTCGAGGAAGGCCGGGATATAGCGCCCCGAGGACTTGATCTCGGTCGCCCGGGCCAGCGCGGCCGGCGACATCAGGGCGAGGAAGATCCCGCCGTCGGAGCCGAAGCACTTCTGCGGGGCGAAGTAGTAGACGTCGGTCTCCCGGACGTCCACCTCCAGGCCGCCCGCCCCGGAGGTCGCGTCGACCAGCAGCAGCGCGTCGTCGTCGGCACCGGCCACCCGGCGGATCGGCACCGCGACACCGGTGGAGGTCTCGTTGTGCGGGGTGGCGTAGACGTCGACGCCGGCCTCGGCGACCAGCGACGGCGCGGTACCCGGGTCGGACTTGCGCACGGTGGGTTCGCCGAGGAACGGCGCGTCCTTGACCGACTTGGCGAACTTGGCGCCGAACTCGCCGAAGCTGGCGAACTGGGCCCGGTCCCGGACCAGCCCGAAGGTGGCCACCTCCCAGAAGGCGGTGGTGCCGCCGTTGCCGAGCACCACCTCGTAGCCCTCCGGCAGGGAGAAGAACTCGGCGATGCCGCGGCGCAGCCGGGCGACCTGGTCGCGTACGGTCTTCTGCCGGTGCGAGGTGCCGAGGTACGTCGTGGCGACGTCGGCCAGCGCGGAGACCGCCGCCGGACGCACCTTGGAGGGGCCGCAGCCGAACCGGCCGTCAGCGGGTTTGATCTCGTCGGGAATCCGAATGGTCGATACGTCAGCCACGGTTACGAAGATCCTTCCGGTGGGCCGAGAGGCCCGTGAGCCGAGCGGTTGATCCGGCGACGCTGCCGCCACCCCATCCTCGCACCTTGGTCGCGCGGCCCGGGGGACGATCCCACCGCGGCGACTGAGGTCTGCCCCACATCCGTCCCGGCGCCGGACCGGAGACGACGAAGGGCCCCTCCCCGGTCCGCGGCAGCGGTCGGAGTGGGGCCCTTAGCACAGCTCAGGCGTTGTGCGGGACGGCGTCCCAGCCCTCCACCTCGGTGGGCTTGCGCGGCCCCGGGCCGGTGTACCGGGCGGCCGGCCGGACGAGCCGCTTCAGCTTCTTCTGTTCCAGGATGTGCGCGCTCCAGCCGCCCATCCGGGCACAGGTGAACATCGAGGTGAACATGTGCGCCGGTACCTCGGCGAAGTCGAGCACCACGGCCGACCAGAACTCGACGTTGGTGGCGAGTACCCGGTCCGGCTTGCGGTTGTGCAGCTCCTCCAGGGCGGCCTTCTCCAGCGCCTCGGCGATCTCGAAGCGGGGCGCGCCCAGCTCCTTGGCGGTACGCCGGAGCACCCGGGCGCGCGGGTCCTCGGCCCGGTAGATCCGGTGCCCGAAGCCCATCAGCCGCTCGCCCCGGTCGAGTACGCCCTTGACGTACCCCTCGGCGTCGCCGCTGCGCTCCACCGCCTCGATCATGTGCAGTACCCGGGACGGTGCGCCGCCGTGCAGCGGGCCGGAGAGCGCGCCGATGCCCGACGAGATGCAGGCGGCGGCGTCCGCACCGGTCGAGGCGACGATCCGGGCGGTGAAGGTGGAGGCGTTCAGGCCGTGCTCGGCGGCGGAGATGAAGTAGGCGTCGACGGCCTTAACGTGCCGGGGGTCGGGTTCGCCCCGCCAGCGCTTCATGAACCGCTCGACGATGGTCTCCGCCTTGTCGATCTCCTTCTGCGGTACGGCCGGCAGGCCGAGCCCGCGCGCCGACTGGGCGACGAAGGAGAGCGCGGTCACCGAGACCCGGGCCAGGTCCTCCCGGGCCTGCTCGTCGGAGATGTCGAGGAACTGGGAGAGCCCCCAGTACGGCGCCAGCATCGCCACCGCGGACTGCACGTCGACCCGGATGTCGCCGGAGTGCACCGGTACCGGGAACGGTTCGGCCGGGGGCAGGCCGGGACCGAACCGGCCGTCCACGAGCAGGGCCCAGACGTTGCCGAAGGAGACCTGGCCGATCAGGTCCTCGATGTCGACCCCGCGATAGCGCAGCGCCCCTCCTTCCTTGTCAGGCTCGGCGATGGCGGTCTCGAAGGCGATCACGCCTTCCAGCCCCGGTTTGAAGTCGGACATGCGCGCTCCTGGATCGGTCGTCCGTGCATTCAGGGCCCACCCGGCGGTACCCGGCGCGAACCCTTGGCGAACTCAGCGATGTATTCGTGCCATCTTGCCTGCTGGGTAACTAACTTTGCGAGAGGTCACGGTTGTGCTACGCGCGACACAACGCGGCAAGGACGGGCCGGCCCCGGGGTCGCCCGCCGGCTCGGCCGGGTCGGCGCCGGTCCTCCGCTTTCGATTGACGAACAGGGATGTGACGTGATGCGGGACACACCGCCGGCCGAACTGCGCCGGGAGTACGGGTCGGCCGACGGGCTCGCCGAGGCGGACCTGGCGCCCGACTGGTGGACGCAGTTCCACCGCTGGTTCCTCGACGCGGTCGCGGCCGGGCTCCCCGAGCCGAACGCGATGGTGGTGGCCACCGCCGACGCCGAGGGCCGGCCCAGCACCCGGACCGTCCTGCTGAAGGGGTACGACGAGCGCGGGCTGGTCTTCTACACCAACTACCGGTCGCGCAAGGGCACCGAGGCGCGGGTCAACCCGTACGCCAGCCTGCTGCTGCCGTGGTATCCGATCCAGCGCCAGGTGGTGATCTGCGGCACGATCGGGCCGGTCGACCGGGCCGAGACGGAGGCGTACTTCGCCAGCCGGCCGCGCGGGTCGCAGCTCGGGGCCTGGGCGAGCCCGCAGTCGGAGGTGCTTTCCGACCGGGCCGCGCTGGATGACCGGTTCCGGGTCGCCGCCGAGCGGTTTCCCGACGGCGTACCGGTGCCGCCACCACCGCACTGGGGTGGCCTGCGGGTGGTGCCGGCGACGGTGGAGTTCTGGCAGGGACGGGCCAGCAGGCTGCACGATCGACTGCGCTACCGTCTGACCGGTGCGGACGATTGGATCATTGAGCGGCTGGCGCCTTGACCGGAGTTGACCCGGACGCCGACCGGGTCGGCGGCGACCCGGCGCCGGACGGCGGGACGGTCGTCGATTCTTCCGCACCAAGGCCGGGCGAGACCGCCGAGCCGGCCGCCGTCGGGAAGGCGCGATCGGGCCGGTTCGCCCGGTGGGCGATGGACGTACGCCCGCTGCGGGTGCCGGCGTACCGGCGGCTCTGGATCGGCAACGGCGTCTCGATGTTCGGCTTCCAGCTCACCGCGGTCGCGGTACCGGTGGAGATGTTCGCGCTGACCGAGAAGTCGCTCTGGGTCGGGCTGCTGGGCATCGCCGGATTCGTCCCGTTGCTGGTCTTCGGCCTCTGGGGCGGCGCGGTCGCCGACGCGGTGGACCGCCGCAAGCTGCTGCTGGCCAGCTCGATGCTGATGTGGCTCTCCACCGGAGGGCTGCTGCTCCAGGCGCTGTTCCGGGTCGGCAGCCCGGTCCTGCTGCTGGTGCTGGTCGCGGTGCAGACCACCGCGTTCGCGATCAGCTCGCCGGCCCGACAGGCGATCATCGCCCGGCTGGTACCCACCTCGCTGGTGCCGGCCGCGAACACGCTCGGCTACACCACCTCCACCGCCGGTGGGGTACTCGGTCCGCTCGCCGCCGGCCTGGTCTTCTCGGCCGGACCGGTCGAGGTGGTGCTGCCGGTGGCGTACGGGGTGGACGCGCTGCTCTTCACCGTCTCGCTCTGGGCCACCTACCGGCTCCCCTCGATGCCGCCCCTGGACGACGGCGGGCCACCCCGGCGGGTCGGCCTGGCCAGCGTGGTGGACGGGTTCCGCTACCTGGCCACCACTCCGGTACTGCTGCTCTCCTTCGCCGTCGACATCATCGCGATGGTGCTGGCGATGCCCCGGGCGCTCTTCCCCGAGGTGGCGCAGGAGCGGTTCGGCGGCGGTTCGGCGGTCGGCTGGCTGTTCAGCGCGATCGCGATCGGGTCGGTGCTCGGCGGGCTCACCTCGGGCTGGATCAGTCGGGTCCGGCGGCAGGGGTTGGCCCTGGTCTGCGCGGTGGTCGGCTGGGGGCTGGCGATCGCCGCCGCCGGGTTGGCCCGGCAGCTCTGGCTGGCCGTCCTGCTGCTCGCGGTGGCCGGGGCGGCCGACCTGGTCAGCGCGGTCTTCCGGCAGTCGATGTTGCAGGTCTACGCCCCGGACCGGCTGCGTGGCCGGTTGCAGGGCGTGAACATCACGGTGGTCGCGGGTGGCCCCCGGCTGGGTGACCTGCGCGCCGGAACCACCGCCGCCGCCTTCGGGGTCGGCTTCGCCTGGGTCGGCGGCGGGGTGGTCGCGGCCGTACTCGCGCTGCTGCTGGGGATCTTCTTCCCGGCGCTGGCGCGCTACCGGGCGCCGCAGCCGGGCGACGAGGATGCCGAGCCGGGCGCACCCGCCGGTTCCGAGCCGGGCGGTTCCGGGTCCGCCGGTTCCGGGCCGGCAGGTTCGGGGTCCGCCGGTTCCGGGCCGGCCGCTGCGGCCGCCGGTTCCGGCTCGGGCAGCGGCGCGGCGTCCGGCCAGCCGGGCGCCGCCGCCGGGTAACGGCTATCGTCCCGGCATGGACAACGTCAAGGCGGCCCGGCCGCTCTCTGGTGCACAGTGGACGATTTCGGCCGCCGGCCAGGAGGCCGTGGTGGTCGAGGTCGGTGGAGGGCTGCGGGCGTACCGGGCGAACGGCGT
This sequence comes from Plantactinospora sp. ZYX-F-223, assembly GCF_039649625.1. NCBI lineage: Bacteria > Bacillati > Actinomycetota > Actinomycetes > Micromonosporales > Micromonosporaceae > Plantactinospora > Plantactinospora sp. ZYX-F-223. The sequence continues at coordinate 72,011 of NZ_JBDJAV010000005.1, forward strand.
CGACTACCTCGACGGGTACGCGGAGGACGAGCTGCCGGCCGGCAGCGCGGGTCAGGTGCTCGCCCCGTGGCCGAACCGGATCCGCGACGGCCAGTACACCTTCGCCGGCCAGGAGTTGCAGCTTCCGCTGACCGAGCCGCAGCGGCACACCGCGATCCACGGTCTGGTCAACTGGCTGCCGTGGCGGCTGGTCGAGCAGCGCCCGGACGCGGTGGTGGTGGGCTGCGAGATGCCGGCCCAGGTCGGCTACCCGTGGCCGCTGTCGCTGCGCGCGCAGTGGCAGGTCGGCGCCGACGGGCTGCGGGTACGCCACGAGGCGACCAACGTCGGCACGGCGCCCTGCCCGTTCGGCTTCTCGGTGCATCCCTACCTGCGGCTGCCCGGGGTCGCCGTGGACGACCTGCGGCTGCGGGTACCGGGTCGCAGCCGGCTGCTGCTGGACGGCCGGCTGCTGCCGATCGGCGCGGCCAAGGTGACCGGCGGGGAGTACGACTTCACCGAGCCGCGCCGGATCGGCCGGGCCGTCCTCGACCTGGCCTTCGGCGACCTCGACCCGGCGCTGACGCACGACTGGGGTTCCAGCGTCACGCTCTCCGGCCCCGACCCGGAGGCGGCGGTGAGCATCTGGGCCGACCCGTCGTTCGGCTGGTGGCAGGTCTTCACCGGGGACACCCTGCTCGGCGACCGCTACCGGCGGTCGGTGGCGGTCGAGCCGATGACCTGCCCGCCGGACGCGTTCCGCTCCGGCCGGGACGTGATCGTCCTCGAACCGGGACAGACCTGGCAGGGGAGCTGGGGCATCCGGCCCGGCGCCTGACGCCTCGGCGAGAGCGTGGAGGGGCGCGATGGAGTTCTCGACGGTCGTCCGGCGGCGACGGATGGTGCGCAACTACGACCCGGACCGGCCGGTACCGCCGGAGTTGGTGGACCGGTTGCTGGAGCACGCCGTCCGGGCCCCGTCGGCCGGGTTCTCCCAGGGCTGGGCGTTCCTGGTGCTGACCGAGCCGGCGGACCGCGAGCTGTTCTGGACGGCGACCACCCCGGAGGGCGCCCGGCGCGACCCGGCCGCCGAGGGGCAGAGCCGGTGGCTGACCGGGATGCGGCGGGCACCGCTGATCGTCGTACCGCTGGCCGACCGCTCCGCCTACCTCGACCGGTACGCCGAGCCGGACAAGGGGTGGACGGACCGCGACGAGGCCCGCTGGCCGGTGCCGTACTGGTACATCGACACCGGCTTCGCCGCGCTGCTGATGCTGTTGACCGCGGTGGACTCCGGGCTCGGCGCGTGCTTCTTCGGCATTCCGCCGGAGCGGACCGGCCCGTTCCGGGAGGCGTTCGGAGTGCCGGAGGGCCTCACCCCGATCGGCGCGCTCGGCATCGGTTATCCGGCAGCGGATTATCGATCGCCGTCGTTGCGACGTGGTCGCCGGCCAGTGGAGAAGGTGGTGCACCGAGGACGCTGGGGCTGACATCCTGACCGATGCGGGTCAGGATGCCGCCGGAGGTAGTAACGAAACTGACATCCGTGGACAAACCAAGAGCTCGTCGGAGGTCGCTAGGCTGACGGGCGTCATCGGTACGATGCGGCTCGCGCAGGTGGCGGGCCGCCGGAGTAGCAGCAAGGGGTCGGGCCAGCACGGCCATGGGGAGGAGCGTGCCGTCGTGATCTTCAAAGCGGTTCGGGACGGGCGTCCCTACCCGGACCACGGGCTCACGTTGAAGCAGTGGGCAGAGATCCCGCCACGCCCGCTGCGCCTCGACCAGCTCATCACGACCAAGCGGGAACTCGCGCTGGACAAGCTGCTCGCCGAGGACTCCACCTTCTACGGCGACCTCTTCCCACACGTCGTGCAGTGGAGCGGCGGTCTCTATCTGGAGGACGGGCTGCACCGCGCGCTGCGCGCCGCGCTCCAGCAGCGCAACCAGATCCACGCCCGGGTCCTGGTGCTGCCGGCAGCCTGAGCCCGAGGGCGCCCGATGACCGGCCGTTAGGGTGGCGGTCATGACCGAGGCGACGCACCGGACACCCCCGCTGGACCTGCTCGACCTGGACGGTTCGCTGACCGAGGAGGACCGGCAGATCCGGTCCGTGGTGGGCCAGCTCGTGGCGACCCGGGTACGCCCGCACGTCGCCGGCTGGTACGAGACCGGCCAGGCCCCGGTGCGGGAGCTGGCCGTGGAGTTCGGCAAGGTCGGCCTGCTCGGCATGCACCTGACCGGGTACGGCTGCGCCGGCGCCTCGGCCGTCGCGTACGGGCTGGCCTGCCTGGAATTGGAGGCCGGCGACTCCGGGGTACGGTCGCTGGTCTCGGTGCAGGGATCGCTGGCCATGTACGCCATCTGGCGGTACGGCTCCGAGGAGCAGAAGCGGCACTGGCTGCCCCGGATGGCGGCCGGCGAGCTGATCGGCTGCTTCGGGTTGACCGAGCCGGACCACGGCTCCGACCCCGCCTCGATGACGACCCGGGCCCGCCGGGACGGCTCCGACTGGGTGCTGACCGGCGGCAAGATGTGGATCACCAATGCGCCGGTCGCCGATCTCGCCGTCGTCTGGGCGCGTACCGACGAGGGAGTGCGGGGTTTCGTCGTACCCATGCAGACGCCCGGGGTGACGGCGCGGGAGATCCGGCAGAAGATGTCGCTGCGCGCCTCCTCGACCGGGGAGATCGTGCTCGACGAGGTCCGGCTGCCGGCCGACGCCCAACTGCCGGCCGCGACCGGGCTGCGGGCCCCGCTGAGCTGCCTGACCGAGGCGCGGTACGGCATCGTCTGGGGTGCGCTCGGCGCCGCCCGGGACTGTCTGCACGCCGCGATCGACTACGCCGCCAGCCGCGAGCAGTTCGGCCGGCCGATCGCCGGTTTCCAGCTCACCCAGGCCAAGCTGGCCGACATGGCGGTCGAGTTGCAGAAGGGCTATCTGCTGGCCCTGCACCTGGGCCGGCTGGCCGACGCCGGCCGGCTCCGGCCGGAGCAGGTCAGCGTCGGCAAGCTGAACAACGTCCGGGAGGCGATCGCCATCGCCCGGCAGTGCCGGACCATCCTCGGCGCGAACGGCATCAGCGGGGAATATCCGGTGCTCCGGCACGCCAACAACCTGGAGAGCGTGCTGACCTACGAGGGCACCTCGGAGATCCACCAGTTGGTGATCGGGCAGCGGCTCACCGGGCTGTCCGCGTTCGGCGGCTGACCCGGCACGCCGGGCGGCTACGTCAGGCCACCTTGCGGGCGGAGCGGAGCGCGCCGGCCAGGTGTAGTAGGTTAGCCTGACCTAAGTTCCTGTTGTCAAGTCGCGGGTACCCCGCCCGCCCCGGCTGACCTGCGGGATTAGAGCCGCCGGCCGGGGGTAGCCCGCCGCGTGGAGGCCGGAGGAATCGCCGAGCACGGACTGCTGGCCGACGGGCGCAGTGCCGCGCTGGTCGACCGCTCGGGCTCGGTCAACTGGTGGTGCCCGGAGCGCTTCGACGCGCCCTCGGTCTTCTGCCGCCTGCTCGACGTCACCGGTGGGCACTGGTGGATCCGGCCGGTCGAGCGCTTCGAGGTCCGCCGGAACTACCTGCCCGACACCCTGGTGCTGCGTACGGTGTTCCGGACCGAGCACGGCGAGGTGTCGCTGACCGACGGGCTGCTGCTGGAGGCGGGCGCCCGGGGACACGGAATCGGCCGTAAGTCCCCCGGAGTCCTGGTCCGGGTGGTGGAGGGCCTCTCCGGGGCCGTTCCGATGGAGCTGTCCTATCACCCCCGGTTCGAGTACGGCCGGCGGACCGCGTACCTGGTGTGGCGGGACGGCGAACTGACCGCGACCTCCGGGCCGACGACGCTGGCGATGACCGCCCCGATGCCGCTGACGGTGCAGGGGTCCGAGGCGGCGGCCCGGTTCACCGTCGGTGCCGGGCAGCGGGACACCTTCGTCCTCGCCTACCGGCCGACCTTCCACGAGACGGCGCCGCACCCGGTGGAGGAGACGGACGCGTTCGGCGACACGGTCTCCGGCTGGCGGTCCTGGGCGGCACACCACGACTACCAGGGCCGCTATCCGGAACTGGTCCGGCGCAACGCCCTGGTGTTGCAGGGGCTCACCTACGTGCCGAGCGGCGCGGTGGTGGCCGCCGCGACCACCTCGCTGCCGGAGGAGCTAGGCGGTGACCGCAACTACGACTACCGGTACGCCTGGCTGCGCGACTTCAGCCTGACGCTGCGGGCGCTCTGGGTCGCGGCCTGCCCGACGGAGGCGAACCGGCTCTTCGGCTGGGTCGCCTCGGCGGTCGGCCGGATCGACGGCCAGCCGGTGCCGATCATGTTCGGTGTGGAGGGGGAGCGGGACCTGACCGAGCGCCGGATCGAGACGCTGCGCGGCTACGCCAACAGCTCCCCTGTCTGGGTCGGCAACGAGGCGTGGCGGCAGCATCAGCTCGACGTGCCGGGCGAGGTGCTGGACGCGGCCTGGCGGCTGCGGGACTACCTCGACCCGATGCGTGCGGAGGTCCGCGACCTGCTGCGCAGCCTCGCCGACCAGACGGTGACGAGGTGGCGGGAGCCGGATGCCGGGATGTGGGAGGCCCGGGACGCCGCCCGGCACTACGTGTCGTCCAAGGTGGGCTGCTGGGTGGCGCTGGACCGGGCGGTGCGGTTCGGTGACCGGCTGGCCGACCCGGACGACCTGGCCCGCTGGGTGGCGGCCCGGGACGAGATCCGGGAGACGGTACTCCGGGAGGGCTGGAACGCGCAGGTCGGTGCCTACACCGGCGCCTTCGGCTCGGAGCAGCTCGACGCCAGCGTGCTGCTCATGCCACTCGCCGGCTTCCTGCCCGCCACCGACGACCGGATGCGGGCCACCATCCGGCTGATCGAGGAGCGGCTCTCCCGGGGTGGTCTGGTCCGGCGCTGGGCGGGCGATCCGGCGGCGTTCACGATCTGCTCCTTCTGGCTGGTGCAGTGCCTGGTGCTGGCCGGCGAACGGGACCGGGCGGCGGCGATGTTCGAGAACGTGGCGGGCGTCGCCAACGACCTCGGGCTGCTCGCCGAGCAGGTCGACCCGCACACCGGGGAGCAGCTCGGGAACTTCCCGCAGGCGTTCTCGCACATCGGACTGATCAGCGCGGCCTGGGAACTCACCACCGCCTCGGACGAGACGGTGCCGACAGGGGGAGGAAGCCGATGACTGGACGGCTCGAAGGAACGACGGCGCTGATCACCGGTTCGGATTCCGGAATCGGTCAGGCCACCGCCATCGAGTTCGCCAAGGAGGGCGCCGACGTGGTGGTGCACTACCTGCACGACCACGACGGCGCACAGCACACCCGGCAGCAGGTGGAGCAGGCCGGCCGGCGGGCCGTCGTGGTGCGCGGCGACATCAGCGAAGAGGACCAGGTGGAGGCGATGTTCGACACCGCGCTGGCCGAGTTCGGCGAGCTGAACGTGCTGATCAACGACGCCGGGGTGGACGCCTCGGGCATCCCGGTGATCGACCTGGACACCGAGACCTGGGACCGGGCGATCCGGATCAACGTCTACGGCGCCTTCTTCTGCTCGCGGCGGTTCGCCCGGCACCGCCGGGACCAGGGCGGCAAGGGCAAGATCATCAACATCACCTCGATCCACCAGGAGGTGGCCCGGGCTGGCGGTTCGGACTACGACACCAGCAAGGGCGCGCTGCTCAACCTCGCCAAGAGCATGGCGCTGGAACTGGCGCCGATGGGGATCAACGTCAACAACATCGGGCCGGGCATGGTGCTCACCCCGTTCAACCAGCGGGCCATCGACGACCCGAAGTACCTGGAGGAGCAGGTGCAGAGCATCCCGTTCAAGCGAGCCGCGGAGCCGGTCGAGATCGGTCGGGTGGCGGTCTTCCTGGCCAGCTCCGACGCCGACTACGTCACCGGGTCGACGTACTTCGTGGACGGTGGCCTGATGCAGAACCAGGGTCAGGGGGCCTGACCAGACCCCGAACCGCGGAGGAGAAGCCGTGTCCCACTATCCACGCGCGATCGTACCGATCGACCACGTCGAACCCTGCGCCCGGCGGATCCGCGGCGTGCTCAACGGCGAGTGGGTCTTCGACACCACCAACGCCCGGTACGTCTGGGAGGCGCAGCACTACCCGCACTACTACATCCCGATCCGGGACGTCCGCCAGGACCTGCTGGTCGACGAGCACGACCTGGAGCAGTACAGCGTCGGTACGGCCCGGCAGTACGGCATCCGGGTGGGAAACACCTACCACTCGGGCTGCGTCCGGGTACACACCGAGAAGTCGGTCGAGGGGCTGGCCGACATGGTGCGCTTCGAGTGGGACACCCTGGACACCTGGTTCGAGGAGGACGAGGAGGTCTTCGTGCACCCGCGTGACCCGTACGCCCGGGTGGACGCGCTGCGGTCGACCCGGCGGGTCCGGGTCGAGATCGACGGCGAGGTGCTGGCCGAGACGGGCTCGCCGGTGCTGGTCTTCGAGACCGGCGTGCCCACCCGGTACTACCTGAACCGGGCCGAGGTGGACCTCGGCCGGCTGATTCCCACCGAGACGGAGACCGCCTGCCCGTACAAGGGCCGGACCAGCAACTACTGGTCGGTCCGGGTCGGCGACACCACGCACACCGACGTGGCCTGGGCGTACGACTTCCCCACCCACCTCATACAGCCGATCGCCGGGATGGTGGCGTTCTTCAACGAGAAGGTCGACCTGTTCGTCGACGGTGAGCCGGTGCCCCGGCCGAACACCCGCTGGTCGCCGGAGTAGGGGTCGCCGGATTGCCCGAGGAACTGCTGGCTCGCGTCGTCCAGGTGCTGGTCACCGTCGTCGAGGCGGTGGGGGCGGCAGTGATCTTCGTCGGCGCGGTCTGGACCGCAGGCCGGTTCATGGTGGCCGGGATCCGGCACCGGTCGGCCGCCGTGTTCACCCCGATCCGGCTGTCGCTGGGCCGGTTCCTCACCCTGGGGCTGGAGTTCCAGCTCGCCGCCGACATCCTGCGTACCGCCGTCTCGCCGACCTTCGGCCAGCTCGGCCGGCTGGCCGCCATCGCCACCATCCGGACGGCGTTGAACTACTTCCTCGGCCGGGAGATCCGGCAGGAGCAGCGCCAGCTCGGCACCCCGGACGGTGGTGTTCCGGCGGAGCGGGCCGGACCGGCCGGCGAGGGGACGGGGCGGCGGTGAGGGAACTCGGCACCCTGCTCACCGCGCTCGCCCTGGCGGCGGCGGCGGTGACCCTGCTGACCACCGGCTCGTGGCGTACGGCGCTGCGGGTGCTGCTCGACCTGCTGGTGGCGGCCAGTCTGGTCCGGCTGGCCACCCTGGAGAGCTGGACGGATCTCGCCGGCGCCGCGATCGTCGTCGCGCTCCGCCAGCTCGTATCGGCGGCCCTGCTCGGCTCCGGCCGGCCCGGCGGTGGGGCCGGACCGGCCGGAGACCGGGTGGTGGTGGGATGGTCGAGGGTGAGGTGGCCGGGAACGGGCACGGGCCGGACCCGCTCCCGACCGACCTCCTAGAAGCCGCGCCTGCTGTTCGGGTCGGAGGCGACGGCGAGTACCTGCTGGAGGCCCCGGTAGGCGGCCTTCGGCTGGAGGTTCTCGTCCAGCGGGGTGGCCGAGCCCTGGCCGTCGAAGAAGCCGGGGACCCAGGAGTACTTGTCGGTGAAGCCCCACACGGTGAACATCACACAGCGCGGGGTGAGCAGGCAGGCGGTCAGGAGGGTGTTGAAGCTACCCACCTGCCCGGCCTCCTTGTAGGTGTCGACCGGCAGGAAGAACCGCACGTCGACCTCGGTGAACGCGGTCTCCAGGCCGAGCTTGTCGAACCGCGCCAGGTTCTGCGGGGCGTCGATCGGCAGCGGGTACTGGAGGTCCAGGTGGCCCTGGAAACCCATCCCGTGCAGCGGCACCCGCTGCTTGCGGAGCTGCTTGGCCAGCTCGTAGTAGGCGGTGCTCTTCGGGTTGACGTTGTCGATCGCGTAGTCGTTGAGGAAGAGCTTGGCCCGCGGGTCGGCCGCGTGCGCCCAGCGCAGCGCGTCGGCGATGTAGTCCGGGCCGAGGTGCTGGCGGAAGATGGTGTCCCGGAGCACCGGGGCGTCGCCGTCGGTGAACGCCTCGTTGACCACGTCCCAGGCCCGGACCTTGCCCCGGAAGTGCTTCACCACCGTGCTGATGTGGTTGCGCACGATGTCGCGCAGCTCGGCGGAGTCGATCGAGCCGTCGGCGACCCCGTCGCTCAGCCAGGCGGGGAGCTGGCTGTGCCAGAGCAGCGTGTGGCCGTGCACCTGCTGGCCGTTGCGTCGGGCGAACTCGATCAGCTTGTCGGCCGGGTCCCAGTTGTACTGGCCCCGGGTCGGCTCCAGCTCCGACCACTTCATCACGTTCTCGGCGGTGACCGCGGAGAACTCCCGGGCCGCCCGCTCCCGGTACGGTGCGTCGGTCTCCAGCGCGTTCATGTCGATCGCGGTACCGATGCCGAGGCCGTGCTTCCTGGCCAGTACCCGCAGCGGAAGGTCCGTGGCCGTCCCGCCGGGTACGTGTGCGGCGGAGCCGCCCTTGGCCTGCGCGACGCCGAGCGGCGCGTGGGTCGGGGCCGCGGTGGCGGTCGACGGCCCGACCGGGTAGAGCGCGCCGGCCGCGAGTACGCCGACCAGGGCTATCCGAAGTTTTCTCATCGAGACAAGGCCTCCAGGGTGTGGTTCGACATCAGCCGCCGGCCGGAACCGGCGGGGGCGGCGCGCGGGGACGCATGCGCGTCGATCCCTACCGGAACGCGAGCCGGACCCGGCTTTGCTGCCGGACCAACTGTCAGAGATCCGACACTTTGCGGTGGCGGATCGACATTCCCGGAGAGTCATCGGAGATGCTATGTGGATCGGCGGCTGTGCTCAGTCGGCCTCCGCCATCGCCGCCGCGAACTGCTCCGGGGTGAGTTCCGCCCGGAACAGTCGGCGCAGGTTGTCGAGGAGTGCCGTGGCGGCCGCCGGCTCCAGCGCCTGGTCCCAGGCCAGCCCGTACGACGGGGCCCGGGTGACCAGTTCGTGCACCGAGGTACCGAACCCGGCGTGCTCCGTACCGCGCAGCCGGTCGGCCGCGTCGGTCACCGGCGGCACCTCGCCGTCGGCGGCCAGGTCGTCCAGGTAGTCGTCCGACGCGACCGCCCGGACGAACCCCAGGGCGGCCTCCCGATGCCGGCCGCCGGCCAGCACCGAGAAGTAGTGGGTGGGCACCCCGACCAGGTCGGCCGGGTCCCCGACCCCACCGGCGACCGTGGGAAACGGCACGAAGGCCAGGTCGCCGTCGGCCACGAAGTCCGGGTTCCGGGCGAGCTGGGTCGGGTATTCCCAGGTCCCCATCAGCTGCATCGCGGCGTGGCCGCCGGCCAGCCGCCCGGAGGCGGCGCCGTCGTCGTAGCTGGTCGAGTCGAAGTCGGCGCCGAAGGCGCCGCTGGCGGCGAGTGCCCGCGCCTCCCGTAGCGCCTGCACCACGGCCGGCTTCGACCACGCGCCGGGGTGGCCGGCGATGATGTCGGCGGTGGTGCCGGGGCCACCGATCCGCTCGGCCAGGTACATCACCCACATCAGCTCGGTCCACCCGTGGGCGCCGCCCAGGGAGATCGGGGTGATGTTCCGGGCCTTGAACGTATCCACCAGGGAGAGCAGCTGGGCGTAGCTGCGTGGCGGTTGCACTCCGGCGTCGGCGAAGACGCCCCGGTGGTAGAAGAGCACCACCGGGTGGGTACCGCCCATCGGGATGCCGTACTGCCGGCCGTCCACCACGCCGCCGGCCAGTGCGCTGGGCAGGAACCGGCCGGCGACCCCGGGCTCGTCCCGCAGCGGGGTCAGGTCGGCGAGCAGCCCGTCCCGGGCCAGCCCGGTCAGGTTCGCGCCGCCCCAGCTGGCGAAGACGTCCGGACCCTCCGGCGAGCCGACCTCCCGCAGCTTCGCCTTGTACTCCTCGTTGCCGAAGGTACTGAGATCCACGTCGACCTCGGCGCTCCGGTTGTACCGGTTCACCAGCTTCCGCAGCGCGGGCTCGGCGCCCGGCTGGGTGATCGCCCAGACCCGGATCGTCCCCCGCGCCCCCTCGCCGGCCGGTGGCACCGACGGCACTCCCGGGGTCAGTTGGGCGCCGGTCAGGGTCACCGCCAGGACCAGGACCGCCACCGCCAGGCTGGCCAGCCCGGTCCGCTGCCGCCGTTTCCGCCGGTAGCGCTGGCGGATCGCGACGATCGCCCCGGGAGCGGCCGCCGGCAGGGCGTCCTGTGCCTGGGCCAGGGTGGCGGCCAGCTCCTGGGCGAGCCGGTCGTCCACCGGACCTTCCTCGTCAACCACGTCCGCTCCGAATCGTCGACTGGGCGGGGGCCAGGTGCGCCCGCAGCGCGCGCTTGGCTCTCGCGTACCGGCTGGAAACCGTGCCCGGAGGCTCGTCGCAGATGCCGGCGATCTCGCTGAACGTGTACCGGTACAGCACGTGCAACACCACGACCGTCCGTTCCGCCTTGTCGAGCTGCTGCAACGCCTGCCACAGCGCGCCGTTGCCCACCGCGGTGGCGGCCGGGTCGTCGGGCCGGTGCTCGACGTCGTCGGTCAGTACCTCCCGGCGCCACCGCCGCCACCGGCTCACGTTGCGGGTCACGATCACCTGCCGGGCGTACGCCTCGGGGTTCTGGCCGGCCTTCGGCCACCGCTGCCACACCTCGACCACCGCGATCTGGGCCAGGTCGTCCGCCTCGGCCGCGCTGCCGCTGATCAGGTACGCGAACCGCCGCAAAGCGTCCAGCCGCGCCCGAGCGAACTCCTCGGCGTCGCTGAACGCACCGTGGGCCAAGGGTCCTCCTCCGGGCTCCTAAACGCCGGCCGCCGTCGATTTGCTGCACCGCGAACCTATCGGTCGGGGTGTTCCGGGTCACCCGTCGAAGTGGTGGACTGCCGCTCGGCCAGTTCGACGGCGTTGCGGAACAGCATCGCCACGGTGGTCGGGCCGACCCCGCCGACCCGGGGCGTGATCGCCCCGGCGACCGACGCGCACGACTCGTCGAGGTCGGGCAGCAGCCGCCGTCCCTGTTGACATCCTCTCCGCCCTAAAGGACGGAGATTCCCTCCACGCTGCGTGTGGAACACGCGGCGTCCGGGTGGGTTACCGCTTCCCTGCGCGCCGCCGGGACGAGTCCCGGTCTTACGTGCGCTCCACGGTCGTTTAGGCTCTCCGCCTGTCCGGCGGCGAGCACGTTGATGGCGGCGTTGACGTCCCGGTCGTGGGTGGTCCCGCAGGGGCAGTCCCACCACCGGACGTTCAAGGCCATCTTGTCGTTGATGCGGCCACACTGCGAGCACATGCGGGTGGATGGGAAGAATCGGTCCACCCGGCCGAATGTCCTGCCGTACTTCGCGGCCTTGTACTCCAGCATGGCGGTGAAGCTGGCCCAGCCCGCATCGTGCACGGATTTCGCCAGCCGGGTCCGGCCGAGTCCGGCAACGGCAAGGTCCTCGACGTACACCGCTTGGTTCTCGCGGATGATCGTCGTGGACAGCTTGTGCTGCCAGTCCCGCCGGGTGTCGGCCACGCGGGCGTGCGCCCTGGCGACCAACACGGCGGCCTTCTTGCGGTTCTGACTCCCGCGCCGCTTGCGGGAGAGGGCTTGTTGCAACCGCTTAAGCTTGCGGGCCGCACGGCGCAGAAACCTGGGCGCGGCCACCTTCGTGCCGTCGGACAGGACCGCGAAGTGCGTCAAGCCCAAATCGATGCCGACTTCCGAGTCCAGTTCGGGCAACGGCTCGTCGGTGGTCGAAACGACGAACGAGGCGAAGTACCGCCCGGCGGCGTCGGTGATGATCGCCACGCTCGACGGGTCCGATGGCAACGACCGTGACCAGCGCACCACCACGTCGCCGATCTTCGGCAGTCGTAGGTGGCCGTTGTCGAGGACCTTGAACCGAGAGTTCTTGGTGAAGCGGATCGCCTGCCGGTTGTCCTTGCGGGACCGGAAGCGGGGCGGGGCGACCTTGCGGCCCTTGCGCTTGCCGGTGACCGAGGCGAAGAAGTTCCGGTACGCGGTGTTCAGATCGGCCAGGGCCTGCTGCAACACCACGGCCGACACCTCGCCCAGCCACGTCCGCTCCGGGGTCGCCTTGGCTTGCGTGATGACCTGCTTGGACAGCTCGGCGTCCGACACGTACGGCAAGCCCGCCTCGCGGGCCTGCCGGCGCAGCTTGAGACCGTCGTTGAACACCACCCGCGCGCACCCGAAAGCCCGAGCCAGGTCGATCCGCTGGCCGGGAGTCGGGTACACGCGGAACTGGTAACGGAGCTGCACGGGAAGCACCGTACCATGTTGGTTTATGGCTGAGCTTCAAGGCATCCGAACCGGCAGGCACTGCGTTTTCGCGATGCATGTCCACTTGGTTTTCGTGACGAAGTTCCGGCATAAGGTGTTCGCCGACCGGCACCTGACCCGGATGGAGGCGATCATGCGAGACGTGTGCGCCGACTTCGAGACCGAGCTGGTCGAGTTCAACGGCGATAACAACCACGTACACCTGCTGGTCAACTTCCCCCCAAAGGTAGCCGTGGCCCGCCTGGTCAACTCACTCAAGGGCGTGTCCTCGCGGCGGCTACGGCAGGAGTTCCCTGACCTGGTACGCCACTACTACCGGGCCAACAAACTCTGGTCCGGTTCGTACTTCGCAGGCTCCGTCGGCGGCGCACCGCGCAGCGTCGTGAAGCAGTACATCGAGCAGCAGAACCGTCCCGGTTAAGGCACTGCTCGGGCCTGGCGGCCCTCCCAGCGCGGGCCTTCACCCCCGGCCTGAAGGCCGGAGCACTGGCCCGCATTCCGGTAGCCGGCGCTGGCGGAGTCGTCGCCGACCAGGATCGTCGCCAGGCTCGGCACGACACCGGCCCGGCGCAGCGCGGCGACCCGGGCGGTGACCTCGGCGAAGACCGCCTCGGCGACGGGACCACCGGGCAGCAGCCGGGCAGTGTGGACCTCGGGGGCACGGGTCTCGGACACGGTCACGGGGCTTCCTCTCGACGTGGAAAGCCCCGGCACCCAGGCGTACGGCGACGGAGTCGAGCCCGGCGGTCGCTTCCCGGTGGTGCTCCACCCGACGCCAGTCACGACCGCCACGGCGAGCCTACCTCCGGCTGTCCCGCCGCTGCCGGTGTTGCCGTCCTGAGCTGGGCAAACGCGAGGCCGGTCCGGGTCGGTCCGGCTCGACTCGCGGCTGTCGTACCGGGGCCGTACCGTTTTCCTCAGGTGCTCCTCGAAAAGGACGGTGAGGGCGGATGTCCCGAGAAGGCGATGTCAACCAGCCCACGCGTGAGTTCCCCGGCTATGCGAAGGGGCAGGCCACCCCGCCCGACCCGGCCGACCCCTGGTCCGACGGCACGGCGGACGGCACCCGGCCGCTCGACGCAGACGAGGCCCGGCCGGACCGGTCCGAACTGGAGCCGACCGGCGGCAGCCGGTGGGGCCGTGGCCTGTTCGTCCTGGTCGGCATCATCGGCGTGGTCGCCGTGCTGGTGCTCGGCGTGCAGGTCAGCGGGATCCTGCCGGACTGGCGCAACCCGTTCGCCAAGGAGGAGACCGACCGCAGCCAACCGCCGCTGCTGAAGTCGATCCAGGACCTCAGCCGGTACGTCGCGGCCGAGGGCAACTTCGAGGTCGTCGTCGACCTGGAACGCAACCGGAAGTACGTTCCGGACTTCCTGCTCGGTGAGCGCACCCTCTTCGTCGGGGCCGGCACCGTCGACGCGTACGTCGACTTCGGAGCGCTCCGCGACGACGCGGTGGTGGTCTCCGCCGACCGGAAGTCGGTGGAGATCAAGCTGCCGGCGCCGCAGCTCGGTCAGGTCAACCTCGACCTGGAGCGGAGCTACGTCTTCGCCGAGAAGCGCGGCATCCTCAGCCAGCTCGGCGAGGTCTTCGGCAGCGACCCGAACCGGCAGCGCGAGGTCTATCTCAAGGCCGAGCAGAAGATCGCCGACGCGGCCAAGAGCAGCGGGCTCGGCGAGCGTGCCCAGGAGAACACCCGGAAGATGCTGGACCAGATGCTCCGGTCACTCGGCTACGAGCAGGTGACCATCACCTACGTCCAGCCGTGACCGGCGCGGCCCTGAGCGTGCTGGCGGCACCGTCGGCCGACGAGCCACCACTGCTGTTCGGGGCCGCGATCTGGTCCATCCTGGTCATGGCGGTCGTCCTCGTCGCCAACCTGGTCGTACACCTGCTGCGGAACTGGGTCGGCCCCCTCGACCGGCTGGTCGAGGGGGCCCGGCAGGACGTCTACCTCACCCACGTCCGGGGGCCGGCCGCCGCCGTGATCGTCGCGGCCACCAGCGGGTACGGCATCAACATCGTCACCGGGGACGGTGACTCCCCGCTGGCATACCTGGGCCTGCTGATGGCGCTGCCGCTGCCGCTGGCCATGGTCATCTGGGCCGGTGTCCGGGCGGTACGCCAGGCCGATTTCGCGCAGGCGTGGCCGCCGGAGTCGATACCGGTCGAGGACCGGGTAAAGGTCCGCTACGTGCTTCGGCGGGTACGCGCCGAGGCGGAACGGCTCGCCGGGATGCCGGCCGAGGAACGGGACCGGCTCGGCGCGCTGGTGACGAAACTCTCCGACGAGACGGTGCCGGCGCTGCACGCCCGACGCGACCGCGGGCTGCGGCGGTGGCTGCGCGACCATCTGGTAATCGCCGTGGGACTCGGCGCGTGGAGTGCGCTCACCGTCGGGGCCGTCGGGGTCGCCCTCGCCTCCCGGTACGACCGGCCGGGGCGGATCGCCGCGGTCGTCACCGGGTTCGCGGTGGTGGTCCTCGGCATCCAGGCCGGGCTGCTGGCCGTGCTGCGTCGGCGGAGCCGATACCGGTCCGCCCTACTCGCCGAAGAGGTCGAGGCGACCGCTGGTGGCATCCGGCGACGCATCACGGAACAGCGGCTGGGCCTGGGCAGCGGTCCGGCCGACCTGCCCGGCCGGCAGCGTCGGCGGGGCTGACCGCCCGGCCGGCAGCACCGGCGCGGCTGAGCCGGGCCGGTGCGGTCGGGTCAGTGCGCCGCGACGTAGTGGCGGTCCTCGTTCGGCATGATGATCCAGAGCGCCAGGTAGATCACCACCTGCGTGCCGGGCAGCAGCAGCGAGAGGATGAAGAGCAGCCGCATCATTCCGGCGGACATGCCGAAGCGGCGGGCCAGGCCGGCGCAGACACCGGCGATCATGCGGTTGTCCCGGGGGCGGGTGAGCTTGCGGCTCATCGACGTCTCCTCTGGTAACGGTGGAACGGGCGGCTGATTCCACGGTAGGAACGGGGGGCTGCGCCGCCCTCGGTCTCCAGGCGGATCCGGACACCAGGTACCCGTAGGTACTTACCCGGGCGGGGCCGGCGGACACCCGGGCCCGGTGCCGGCGACCGGGGGCGGGGGTCTCCGCAGGCTGTCCCGCCCGCCGGCCCCGGGTGACCCACGCGGCCCGGGCCGGGGCCGGGTAGGCTCGCGGACCGGCAGCTCAGGGGCATGCTTGGGGAACAGCGGCGACCGCCCGGGGGCCAGGGGTCGGCAACGGGGCCGGCCCGGGAGGAGTTTCGATGATCAGCGCTTTCGACCTGTTCACGGTCGGGATCGGGCCGTCCAGTTCGCACACCGTCGGTCCGATGCGGGCTGCCCGGACCTTCGCGGCCGGGCTCAAGGCCGACGGGCTGCTCGCGGAGACCGCCCGGATACGCGCCGAACTCTTCGGCTCGCTCGGTGCCACCGGGCACGGGCACGGCAGTGGGCCGGCCGTACTGCTGGGGCTGCTCGGGGAGGCGCCGGAGACGGTCGACCCGGACCGGGTCGCCGAGACCGTTGCCGGGATCCGGGCCAGTGGCCGGCTGGGCGTACTCGGTGCGCACGAGGTGGACTTCGACGCGGACCGGGACCTGGTGCTGCACCGCCGCCGGTCGTTGCCGTTCCATCCGAACGGGATGACCTTCACCGCGTACGACCCGGCGGGTGGACCGTTGCGGGCCCGGACCTACTACTCGGTGGGCGGCGGGTTCGTGGTGGACGAGACCGCGACCGGCGCGGACCGGATCAAGCCGGACAGCACCCGGGTCCGGCACCCCTTCGGCACCGGGGCCGAGTTGCTGGCCCTGACCGCCGAGACCGGGCTGCCGATCAGCGGGATCATGCTCGCCAACGAGCGGTCGTGGCGGAGCGAGTCGGAGATCCGCGCCGGCCTGCTGGAGATCTGGCGGGTGATGCGGGAGTGCGTCGACCGGGGCAGTCGGCGGGACGGGACGCTGCCCGGCGGGTTGCGGGTCCGGCGCCGCGCCGCCGAGCTGCGGCGGAGCCTGGAGGCGGACCCCGGTTCGGCCGACCCGCTGCGGGTGATGGACTGGGTGACGCTCTTCGCGCTCGCGGTCAACGAGGAGAACGCGGCCGGCGGCCGGGTGGTGACCGCCCCGACGAACGGTGCGGCCGGAATCATCCCGGCGGTGCTGCACTACTACACCCGGTTCGTGCCGGGGGCGTCCGAGGAGGGCGTACTGCGCTTCCTGCTCGCCGCCGCCGCGATCGGCGTGCTGTTCAAGGAGAACGCCTCGATCTCCGGCGCCGAGGTCGGCTGCCAGGGCGAGGTCGGCTCCGCCTGCTCGATGGCGGCCGCCGGGCTGGCCGAGGCGCTGGGCGGTACGCCGGCCCAGGTGGAGAACGCCGCCGAGATCGGCATGGAGCACAACCTGGGGCTGACCTGCGATCCGGTCGGTGGCCTGGTGCAGATCCCCTGCATCGAGCGGAACGCGGTGGCCAGCATCAAGGCGATCACGGCGGCCCGGCTGGCGCTGCGCGGCGACGGGAAGCACGCCGTCTCGCTGGACAAGGTGATCAAGACGATGCGGGAGACCGGCGCGGACATGAAGGTCAAGTACAAGGAGACCGCCCGGGGCGGGCTCGCGGTCAACGTCATCGAGTGCTGAGTCGCCGGCTGACCGGCTCCCAGGTGGCTGCTCGGCCGCCGGGTTGGTAGCAGCCGGCCGTCCGGTGTACGGCGGGCGTCTCCGAGGTGGCGTGCGGACGGCCGTCGGGTAGCGTTGGCATGTTGTCCGGGAAGATGCCGTGGCCGGGTCGATCCTTATTTGGGGCGATTTTCCCGACTGCTACCCTATGTCGGGCTCGACTGATCGGACCGTGACGAGCGGGAGGCGGCTGTGACGTCTGGCGTGGTGGCGGTGTGGTCGCACCGCAACACGCTGCGGCTGCTCGTCCGGCGGGACCTGGCGGTGAAATACCAGCAGTCGGTGCTGGGCTACCTCTGGTCGCTGATCGAGCCGCTCGGCATGGGCGTCATCTACTTCTTCGTCTTCGGGGTGCTCTACCGGTCGGCCACCGACCGGCACCTCGGTGACGCCGCCGACTCGTACCCGCTCTTCCTGATCACCGGCATCTTCGCCTGGATGTGGACCAGTTCGGCGATCGGCGAGGCGACCGCCGCGCTCACCGGGCAGGCCCGGTTGATCACCACGATGAACCTGCCCCGGGAGGTCTTCCCGATCGGCCGGGTCGCCGGCCGGTTCGCCGAGTACCTCGCCGGGCTGCCGATCCTGGTCGCCGTCGCGATCGTCTACGCCTCGCTCGACCGGATCGAGTTCGGCTGGTCGCTGCTGGCGCTGCCGCTGGCGGTGCTGATCCAGGCGACCCTGCTGGTCGGGATCGCGCTGCTGCTCTCCTCGCTGAACGTGCTGATGCGGGACATCGAGCGGCTGATGCGGCTGGTCACCCGGGTGCTCTTCTACGCCACCCCGATCATCTACCCGCTCACCCTGGTCCGGGACTCCTCGCTGCCGGACTGGGTCAAGATCGTGTATGAGCTGAACCCGCTGGTCGGGATCTTCCAGCTCCACCACGCGGTCTGGTACCCGGACGAGTTCCCCGACGCCCGGCTGCTCGGGGTGGCGGTCGGCGGCAGCCTGCTCGTGCTGCTCGCCGGCTGGTGGGTGTTCCGCCGCCTCGAACCCGCCGTCCTGAAGGAGCTGTAGTGGCCGGGGCGATGGTGCAGGCGGAGGAGCTGGGGATCCGGTTCGTCCGGAACCGGCGACGCAACCTGCGGCTGCGGGAGATGTTCATCCACCGGGGCGGCCGGCAGCCCGCCGCCGGGGTCTTCTGGCCGCTGCGCAACGTCTCGTTCTCGGTGGCGCCCGGCGACACCGTCGGGATCATCGGCCGCAACGGCACCGGCAAGAGCACCCTGCTCCGGCTGATCGCCGGGGTGCTGATCCCTGACGAGGGGCGGATCCGGGTCGGCGGCGCGGTCGCACCGCTGCTGGAACTCTCCGCCGGCTTCTCCAACGACCTGACCGGGCGGGAGAACGTCCACCTGGTCGGCTCGCTGCACGGGCTCAGCCCGAGCTTCCTGCGTCGGCACTTCGACGAGATCATCGAGTTCGCCGGCGAACAGATCGCGAAGGCCATCGACACGCCGGTCCGGCACTACTCGTCCGGGATGAAGGTGCGGCTGGGCTTCTCGGTGATCGCCCAGCTCCAGCACCCGGTGCTGCTGATGGACGAGGTGACGGCGGTCGGTGACGCCGACTTCCGGAAGAAGTGCTACGACACCATCGACCGGCTGATCGCCGAGGGTCGTACCGTGATGCTGGTCTCGCACAACGAAAACGATCTCACCCGGTTCTGTAGCCGGGGACTCTACTTCGATGGAGGACGATTGCGGGTGGACGGCACCATACGCGAGGCCCTTGACGCATACCACGACGTGGTCAGGCCGTGATGCTGGCGATCCTGCTCACCCCCACCCGGCCGGGTACGCCGCTGACCCGTCCCGACGGCATGCCGCTGGCCGCCGCACTCCGGGAGCAGTTGCGCGCGGCCGGCGCCCGGGACGTGGTCAGTACCGACGATCCGGGCGAGGTCGCCGTGCTCGCCGGCACCGCCCGGGAACCGGTACTGCTCTGCTCCGGCGACCTGGTCGCGCACACCGCCGTACTCCGGCACCTGGCCAGCAGTCCGATGCCCGGCACGGTCGCCCTGGTGCTGCCCGAGCCGGGCGCCGGCCCGGTCGGCGTGGTCGAGGACCGCAACCAGGTGGTCGCCGCCGGCCCGGCCGGGGAGGCCGGCTCCGTCGGGACGCTGACCGCCGCGCCGACCGGTGCCTCCGGCGGAGCGGTACGCGTCGGCGTGTCCGACCTGCCCGCCCTGGTCGCCGCGGCCCGGGCTGTCGCCGACCTGCCCGACGGCAACGTCGCCGCGGCCCGGGCTGTCGCCGACCTGCCCGACGGCAACGTCGCCGCGGCCCGGGCTGTCGCCGACCTGCCCGACGGCAACGTCGCCGCGGCCCGGGCCGTCGCCGAGGCGCCCGCCGATCCGGTCCCGCTGCTGGACCGGCTGCTCGCCGCGCTGACCCGCCCCGGACCGGTATCCGGCACCGGCATCACCATCTTCGCCCACCGGGCACGCCTGCTCGTCGCCCGCCGGGTCGCCGATCCGGCGGCGCTGGCCGAGGCCGAGGCGGCGGTGGCGGCGGTCGACTCCGACCGGGCCGAGCTGCGGCTCTCGGTCAAGGAGAAGGACGACTTCTTCACCACCTACTTCGTCAGCACCTGGTCGCCGAAGGTGACCAAGCTCTGTGCCCGGCTCCGGCTCACCCCGACCGGGGTCACCGCGATCTCGGTCGCCTTCGCGCTGGCGGCGGCGGTGCTCTTCGCCGTCGGCGGCCGGCCGGCCCTGGTCGGCGGGGCGATCCTGCTCTACCTCGGCTTCGTGCTCGACTGCGTGGACGGGCAGTTGGCCCGGTACACCCGGCACTTCAGCCCGTGGGGCGGCTGGCTGGACACCATCGCCGACCGGGCCAAGGAATACCTGGTCTACGCCGGCCTCGGCATCGGGGTCGAACGGGCCGGCGGGCCTGGCTGGGCGCTCGCGATCGCCGCGATCACCCTGCAGACCGTCCGGCACATGACCGACACCTGGTACGGCGCGCTGCACGACGAGGCGGCCAAGCGGCCCAAGCAGACCGGCTCGGGCGGGCTCGGCGACCGGCTCAGCCAGGCGTCGAACCGGGTCCAGGCCGACACCGGCTCGCTGACGTACTGGGCGAAGCGCACCGTGGTCTTTCCGATCGGCGAGCGGTGGGCCCTGATCGCGCTGACCGTGGCGATCTTCAATCCGCTGGTCAGCCTGGTCGCGGTACTGGTCTGGGGCGGGCTGGCGGCGCTGTACACGCTGGCGCTGCGTACCCTGCGGGCCCGGTCGATGCGGGTGGCGGTGCTGACCGGGGTCGACACCACCCTGCACCGCGACGACGGGCCGGCGGTGCGCTGGCTCGCCGCGCTCGGCCGCAGCGCCGGGCTACCCGGGCCGCTGCCGCTGGCCCTGCTCGGGGTGGCGGCCGGGCTGGCCCTGCTCGGCGCCGGCCTGGCCGGGCTCGGCACCGGGCCGGCGCGCTGGCTGGTGCCGCTCGCGGTGCTGGTCGCGCTGGTCGCCGGGCTGCCGGCGGCGACACCGCACGGCGGTGCGCTGGACTGGCTGGTGCCGGCCGCGCTACGGGCCGCGGAGTACCTGCTGGTGATCGGGGCCGGGCTGCTGGTCGACGCGGACGGTGCGGTGATCTTCGCGCTGCTCTTCGTGCTGGCGCTGCGGCACTACGACCTCACCGCCCGGCTGGAGAAGCGGGAGCGCGCGCCGCTGATGCACGCGCTCGGCCTGGGCTGGGACGGCCGGTTGATCCTGCTCGCCGTCGCCGTACTCGCCGGCCCGGTCGCCGGCCGGGTGGCGCTGCTGGTGCTCACCGGCTACCTATCGGCGATTTTCGTAGTGAACGCGCTCCGTGGCTGGGTACCCAGGGACATTCCCGGGCCACGACAGCCGGCCGACGCCGCCGTCGGGTCCGGTGGCCACCCCGCCGCCTCCGACACGTTCGCGACCGCCGGTGCGGGGGAGGGCCACGCCGCGACCCCGGGGCGACCGGACCGGACCGGTACGCCGGAGCGGCGGGAGTGGGACGGATGACGCCGCCGGCGGGATGACCGGGCACCTGCCCGGCCGGCGCGGCGGAAAGGGACGGATGACGCTGCCAGCGGGGGTACGGCGCCGATGGCGCTGATCAGTTTTGTCGTACCGGTCTACCGGGTGCAGGGCTACCTGCGGGAGTGCCTCGACTCGATCCTGGACCAGCCGGTGGCCGACGTCGAGGTGGTGGTGGTCGACGACTGCTCGCCGGACAGCTGCGGCGAGATCATCGCCGAGTACGCCGCCCGGGACGACCGGGTCCGGGTGGTGACCCTGGACCGGAACGTCGGGCTGGGCGAGGCCCGCAACATCGGCCTCGACCTGGCCACCGGGGAGTACGTCTGGTTCCTGGACAGCGACGACTGGCTGGTCGACGGCTGCCTGCCTGCGGTGGCGGAACGGCTGCGCCGGGTCGGGCCGGAGGTGCTGCTCGTCGATCACGTGCGGGCGTACTGGAACCACCGGACGCTCGGCAGCGGCCTGGACCGGACGGTGCCGGACTCCGGCGCGGAGGTCTTCGCCGTCCGGGACCGGCCGGAGGTGCTCGACCTGCTGCACACCGCCTGGAACAAGGTGGTACGCCGCCGTTTCCTGGTCGACTCCGACCTGCGGTTCGGCCCCGGCTGGTACGAGGACGTGTCGTTCAGCTATCCGGTGCTGCTCGCCGCCGGCCGGATCAGTGTGCTGGACGCGGTCTGCGTCAACTACCGGCAGCGGCGCTCCGGGGCCATCACCCGGACCCGGGACGACCGGCACTTCGAGGTGTTTCCGCACTGGCACCGGGTCTTCGAGCTGATGGCGCGCTGGGGGCCGGAATACGACGACCTCCGGCCCCTGATCTTCGAGCGGATGATCTGGCACTACCTGATCGTGCTGGGCAACGGGCGGCGGCTCTCCCCGGAACTGCGCCGGAGCTTCTTCGACCAGGTGGTGGCGGACTACCGGCGCTGGCTGCCGCCGGGCGGTTACCGGCTGCCGGGCGGGGTCGACGGGCTGAAGCACCGGCTGGTGGCCGGCGGCCACTGGCGGACGTACGCGGTGCTGCGCGCGCTGCACCACTCCCGGCGGGGCGGGGTCCGGCGACTGGCCGACCGGTCGCTGCCGTCGCTGCCGTCGTCGCGCTCGCGCCGCCCGGCGTCCCCGGCCGGGTCGGCCCGGCTGCCGGCCGTGCTGCCCGGGGCCGCCCGGCTGATCCGGGACGGGCTGCTCCGGGCGTACTACCACGCGCAGTTGCGCCGTCCGCTCGATCCGGCGCTGGCGCTCTACGCCGCCTATTGGTACCGCGGCTACGCCTGCAATCCGGCGGCGGTCTACGAGAAGGCCCGCGAGCTGGCCCCGTGGATCCGGGGCGTCTGGGTGGTACGCCGGGACCTGGTCTCCAGCCTGCCGCCCGGGGTGCCGTACGTGGTGGCCGGCACCCGGCCGTACTTCCGGGCGCTGGCCCGGGCGAGGTGGCTGGTCAACAACGTGAACTTCCCGGACTACGTGGTCAAGCGGCCCGGCTCGGTGCACCTGCAGACCCACCACGGCACCCCGGTGAAGGTGATGGGGCTGGACCAGCAGCGCTATCCGCGCGGCGCGGCCGGGCTGGACTTCCCCGGACTGCTGCGCCGGATCGACCGCTGGGACTACAGCCTCAGCGCCAACACCTTCTCCACCCAGATGTGGGAACGGGCCTATCCGGCGGAGTACCGGACCTTGGAGGTCGGCTATCCGCGTAACGACCGGCTGGCGAACGCCGGGCCCGCCGAGGTCGAGGCCGTCCGGCGCCGGCTCGGCATCCGCCCCGGCGAGCGGGTGGTGCTGTACGCGCCGACCCACCGGGAGCACCGGCCCGGGTACTCACCACCGTTCGACCCCGGTGCGCTGCTGGAGGTACTCGGTCCGGCGGGCCGGCTGCTGGTCCGGGGCCACTATCTCGACCCGGACGCCTGCCCCGCCCCGGAAACCCCGGCTGCCGTCGGCACCCCGACCGGTGCGGCGGCACTCCCGACCGGCGGGCCCACGACGCCGGCCGGGCCGGACCGGGTACGGGACGTCACGGACCATCCCTCGGTGGAGGACCTCTACCTCGCCGCCGACGTACTGGTCACCGACTACTCGTCCGCGATGTTCGACTACGCCACGCTGGACCGGCCGATCGTGGTCTACGCACCGGACTGGGCCGAGTACCGGCGCGAGCGCGGGGTCTATCTGGACGTGCGCGCCGAGGCGCCGGGGGTGGCGGTGACGGAGTTTCCGGAGCTGCTGACGGCGTTCCGGACCGGTGCGGTGGACGGCGTGCCGGCCACCCTGGCCCGGGAACGTTTCCGGCGCCGCTTCTGCGCGCTGGACGACGGCCGGGCGGCCGAGCGGGTGGTCCGGCAGGTCCTCCTCGGCGAGCCCGACTCCAGGCGGGACGCGGGACCGGCCTAGGACCCGGAGTCGTCGTCGCCGGGCAGGTGCTGGGCGGCCCAGCGGGAGATCTGCTCCAGGGCGGGCATCAGCGCCTGACCCCGCTCGGTCAACCGGTAGGAGACCGCGATCGGCGGCCCCTCCTGGACGGTCCGGACGATCAGGCCGTGTTCGGTCAGTTCGGCCAGCCGGTCGGAGAGCACCGAGTCGCTGACCTTGCCCACGGCCCGGGAGACCTCGCGGAAGCCGGCCGGGCCGGAGCGCAGGCTGCCGAGCACCGGTGCGGTCCACCGCTTGCCGAGCACCGCGAAGGCCCGGGCCAGCGCCGCGTCCGCGCGGGCACAGCGCTCCGGGCTGGGTACCTCGGGGGTCTGCCTGGTTGGTGGCATACCGGAATACTATCGCTTCCGATGGCGCTAGCATTTCAGAAGCGGCTAGCATATGCAGCGCAACTTCTAACTCTTCCTGGGAGCACAATGAGCGAGCAGACTGACCCGCGGCCGAGCGTGCTGGTGGTGGGTGGCGGATATGCCGGGATCAACGCGGCGAAGGCGCTGGACGACGTCGCCGAGGTGACCCTGGTCGACCCGACCGAGGCGTTCACGCACAACGTGGCGGCCTGGCGGGCGCTGGTCGAGCCGGAATGGCTGGACCGGATCTTCTTCCCCTACGAGCACCTGCTCAAGCGTGGGCGCTTCGTCCGGGACCGGGTGGTGGCGGCCGACGGCCGGGAGGTCATCCTCGACTCCGGCGAGCGCCTCACCCCGGACTACCTGGTGCTGGCGACCGGATCGTCGTACCCGTTCCCGGCGAAGGTGGACGAGCCCGACCTGGCCACCACGCGGGACCGGATCCGGAACGCGCACGGGGTGCTGCGCGACGCCGAGCGGGTGCTGCTGGTCGGTGCCGGCCCATCCGGGCTGGAACTGGCCGGCGAGATCAAGGCGTACTTCCCGGAGAAGCATGTGACCGTCGCGGACGTCGCCCCCGACATCCTCCCCGGGCCGTACGCGCCGGAACTCCGCGAGGAGCTGCACCGCCAGCTCGACAAACTCGGCGTCGAGCTGCGGCTCGGCAGCCCGCTGGACCTGCCGACCGCCGAACCGGCCACCCGGGCCGCGATCTCGGTCCGCACCGGAGACGGCGACGAGCTGACCGCCGACGTCTGGTACCGCTGCTTCGGGGTCAGCCCGGCCACCGGCTACCTGCGCGGCGCGCTCGCCCAGGCCCGCGACGAGCGGGGCTACCTGCGGGTCGACGGCCAGTTGCGGGTCGCCGGCCAGGACCGGGTCTTCGCGATCGGCGACATGGCCGACGCCGACCTCAACATGGCCGGTCGGGCGGGCATGCAGGGCAAGCTGATCGCGGCGAACATCCGCGCCATGATCACCGGGGAGGGCGAGCCCGCCGACTACCAGCCGATGCCGCCGGTGATCGTCGTGCCGCTCGGCCCGGAGGGCGGCGCCGGGCAGATGCCCGACGGCGTCAAGGGCCCGGAGGCAGCCGCCGGGATCAAGGGCCGGAGCATGCTGGTCGAGATGTACTCGGCGCTCTTCGACGCCGCCCCGACCTCGGGCTGAGCGGTGGCGACGCGGTCCGGGTCGGGTACCGCACGACGCGGCCGCCCGTCCGGGCCGGCGCTCTGCGCCGTTGTGGAGTGGCCGTGCGCGGCCGCCGGGTCGCCGTGCGCGGCCGCCGCGGTGGCCGCGCACGGCGGGCCCGGGCCGACGAGGGCTGTGCTGGCGACTCTGCCGGTCAGTCCATCTTCCGGCGGGCCTGGTTCACCTCGCGAACCACGTCCCAAGCGTCCGCCACCGGGCCCAGGTGTCCGAGCTTGTCGGGGTTGAGCACCACACGGATCGCCTGGATCCGCCCGTCGAGGATGTCGAGCGCGCAGGTGTTGACGACCCTGCCGTCCCGGTCCCGGAAGATCGCGCCTGGCTCGCCGTTCACCTCGTGTGATTCCATGACCCCGCCGATCCGGAAGAACGGCGCGATGGTCGCGGCCAGCAACCGGGCGACGTTCTCGGCGCCGAAGACGCCCTTGCCCCACAGCGGGGCCTTGCCCCCGCTGTCGCCGGTCATCTGCGCGTCGGCGGCGAGCAACTCCCGCAGCCCATCCAGGTCCCCCTCCCGGAAGGCGTCGAAGAATCGCCCGGCGAGCTCCTCGCGCTCCCCTCGGTCGGCCTCGAAGCGGGGCCGGCCCGCGTCCATGTGCCGGCGCGCCCGCACCGCGAGCTGGCGGCACGCCGCCTCGGAACGGCGCACCGCCGAGGCGATCTCGCGGAAGTCGAACCCGAAGACCTCCCGCAGTACGAAGACCGCCCGTTCGAGCGGGCTGAGCCGCTCCAGCAGCAACAGGGCCGCCATCGACACCGAGTCGGCCAGCTCCGCCGACCGCTCCGGGTCCTCGTACGGGTCGGTCAGCAGTGGCTCCGGGAACCACTGCCCGGCGTACTCCTCCCGCCGTACCCGCGCCGAGCGCAGCACGTCGATCGCGATCCGGGACACCGTGGCCGACAGGAACGCCTTGGCCGACCTGGGTTGTGTCGAGGAGCCCGCGTAGCGCAGCCAGGTCTCCTGGACCGCGTCCTCGGCCTCGCTCACGCTGCCGAGAATCCGGTAGGCGATCGAGAACAGCAGCGGCCGCAGCTCCTCGAACTCCTCGGCCCGGGTCACGCCAGCTCCTCCTCGAAGCCCTGCCGCCAGGAGGGGCAGCGCAGCCGCCAGCCGAGCTCCCGGGTGGCCTTGGCGGTGGAGAAGCCGCGCCCGCCTGTACTCGTCGGGTCCAGCGGCGGCACCGGCCGCCGCCCCAACACCCCGGCCCCGCCCGCCACGAACACCCTCATGACCAGCACCTTCCCGACATCCGTCCCGGTATCCGCTACTCAAGACGAGACAGCCCGCCGGTTCTGTGACATGTCACGGAACGGCCGGGCTGTCTCGTCTCGGGCGAGACAGCCTCTCGGACAGGAGCTTGGGCATGAACGAGCACACCACACACCAGAAGGTCGCGCTGATCACCGGGGCGAACAAGGGGATCGGCCGCGCGACCGCCGAGCAGCTCGCCGCGCTGGGCATGACGGTCCTGATCGGCGCCAGGGATCCGCGACGTGGCGAGGAGGCCGCCGCGGCGGTGCGCAGGGCGGGCGGCGACGCGCACGCGGTCATCCTGGACGTCACCGACCCGGCCACCGTCCGCGCGGCCGCGAGGTGGGTCGAGGAGCGCTTCGGCCACCTTGACGTCCTGGTCAACAACGCCGCCATCACCGGTTCCGGGCAGGTCTCGCCCGAGGACGCCCATGACCAGGTCCCGAGCTCCGTCGACCTGGACATGGTCCGGGCGGTCTTCGGGACGAATGTCTTCGGGGTCATCGCGGTGACCAACGCCCTGCTCCCGCTGCTGCGGCGGTCGCCGGCGCCGCGCATCGTCAACGTCAGCAGTGCCGCCGGGTCGCTGACCCTCGCCAGCGACCCGGACGGCCCGCTCGCCGGGCTGCTGGCGTCCGCCGCGTACTCGCCCTCCAAGTCGGCGTTGAACGCGCTGACCGTGCAGTACGCGAACGAGCTGCGGAAGGATGGCATCCTGGTCAACGCCGCCGACCCCGGCTTCGTCGACACGGACATCAACAACCACACCGGGTACCTCAGCACGGCGCAGGGCGCCGCCGCCGTGGTGCGGCTGGCCACGCTCGACGCCGACGGACCCACCGCCGGGTTCTTCGGCGAGGGCGGCCCGGTGCCCTGGTAGGCGCTCAGCCCGGTCACCTGTCGTTCGTACACATGTTCTGTCCACAGCCTGTGGATAGAACATGTGTACGACGGCGGATCATCGGTCGACCGCGGACGGGCGGCGTACCCGCTGTCGGACCCGGTCGGCGGCGAGTCCGGCGTACCGGCCGGCGACGAACCGGGTGGCGGAGGCGAGCGACCGGATCCCGCCGACCGGGATCGTCTCCACCCCGGCCAGTGCCGCCCGCCGGGCCCGCTTGTCCGGCCGGACCACCAGCCGGGGCCGGGGCGAGGACCACTTGTTCTCCGGCAGCAGCCGCAGGTCGATCACCCCGAAGTCGTCGCCGCTGACCCAGCGCCGCCCGGCCACCTCGGCGACCACCTCGTCCAGGGACTCGTCGGGCCGGCGTACCCGGAAGGCGCGGCTGAGCGCGGAGGTGCGCCAGAGCGACAGCCCGTCGTCCGGTGCCGTCGCCCCGATCGGCAGCAGCCGGACCAGACCGACCTGCCACTGGTCGGCGGCCGTCACCAGCCGGCGTACGGTGTCCGCGTCCACTCCCAGGTGCGACCCGAGTTCCAGCAGGTACGGCGCCGGGTACGCGGTCGTCGGCGGCTGCCCGGCCAACTCCACCCGGGGCTCGGAACGGTACGTCGCGGCGAGCAGTCGCAGGTCCAGCAACGGGTCGGCCAGTACCGAGCGGCGGTGATCGGTGAGTTCGGCCCAGTCCGCCACCAGCGCCACCCGCAGGTCGGTCTGGTCGCCGGCGAGCAGCCGGTCGACGCAGGTGCGGACCATCTCGTACGGCCCGTCGGCCCGGACCACCGCCACCACCAGCGGTACGGCCCAGCTCCGGTGCGCGGCGGAGCGCAGGTAGCGGGGCTGCGGCATCAGGTCGGCCAGGAACGGCCGGTTGTACCGGCGCAACGCCTCGCCCCGGGCCATCATGTGGGACCGCCCGAGGTGCCAGCTCCGGGCCCGCGGCTCGGGCACGAAGACCGCACCCGCCTGGGCCAGCCGGTAGCCGAACTCGGTGTCCTCGCCGAGCCGCAGGTCGGGGTTGAGTCCCCCGGTCTCGGCATAGAGGCTGCGGGCCAGTGCGGCGGTGGCGCCGACGTGCGCCCGGAAGTTCAGGTGGTCACCGCCGCGGAGCTGGTCGGTGTCGTCGATGAGGCGTTCGACGTACTCGTGCGGCTCGGAGTCGTCGAGCCGGAAGAGCCGGTCGGCGGTGCCGGCCGCGCAGCTCTCGGCGACCTGTTCCGGGGTGGGCCAGTCGGCGTCGACGAAGCGCTTGTAGCCGAGGGTGACCACCTCGTCGCTGACGTGTTGCCAGCGGGCCTGCGCCGCCACATGCTCCGGGAAGACCACCATGTCGGCGTCGAGCCAGTGCAGGATCTCGCCCTCGCTGCGCTCCGCGCCGACGTGCAGCGCGGTCGACCGGCCCCAGCCGCTCGCGTGGTCGGCGACCCGGAGCAGCCGGCAGTTGTCGGGGCGGATCCGGGGCAGGACCAGCGGCGGGTCGCTGCCGTCGTCGACCACCACCACCTCCAGCAACCCCGACGGGTACGTCTGGGCGCGCAACGCGGCCAGGGTGAGGTCGAGGGAGGGCTGGCAGTCGTGGGCCGGGATGATCAGCGAAACCGACCGGGTCGGCTGCCAGCCGTCCAGCTCGGGTGGGGTGAGTCGACTCCAGTCGTTCCGGAACAACCGGACCGGGGGATGGGCCGTGGTGGCCCGGGCAGGGCTGGACACGCGGCACAGTGTAACTATCCGGTTGCCGAGAGCTGATATCTGCGCGCCGCGTGGCGGGTTTCGGTCGAAATCAGCCGCGCGGTCGACTACCGTAAGTGCCTTCGCGATAGCGCCACGTAGGTTGGCGTCGGTGGTCGGCCGACGAAGGGATCGGCGTGCCAGGCAGGGACGACCCGGAGAAGTACCTCCGCTGGCGGGTTGCCGTCGGCGAACCCGACGGCCGGCGACGGTGGCCGCTGGTCACGCTCGGCTCCCGGCTGACCGAGATACCCGGCCCGCCCGCGTCGAGCCGGGTGCCCCGGCAGGGCCCGGCGGCGGACCGGGCGGCCGGTGCCGGACCGGCCTGGCACCGGATGTTCGTCGGCCGGATGGCCGTCGCCGCCCGGTCCGTGACCTGGCTGCGGCACCTGCTCGACCACCCGGTCGGGCTGACTCGGGTACGCCGGATCAGCATCGTCGTGCAGGACTGGGAGATCCCGCAGCGCGGCTGGTCCGGCCGGCTGGGGCCGGTGCCGCACCTGCTCGCCCAGCGGATCACGCTGCCCCGGCACGACCGGGGCCGGGTGGCGGCCGAGATCGAGCTGCGCTGGTCCGTACCGCTCCGCTCGGTGCTGGCCGCCGTGCTGCCGCTGCTCACCCCGATCCGTCCACTGCCGACCCCGGGCAGCCCGGAGGTGACCGCCCAGGATGTCTTCCCCGGCTGGCTGGGCGCCGGACCCACCCTCGCCGTCGTCGCGGGGGAACTGCCCGGCAACCCGGCCGTCCGGCCGTACGACCTGGTGCTCCGGCCGGACGGCGCCAGCCCGTCGGTGGCCGGGGACCCGGCCGGTACGGCGTACCGGGCCCGGCTGACCGTCGACCGGTTGGGCGTGCCGGACACCGAGGACGGCGGCCGGACCGGGCCGGTACTGCTCGACGCCGAACACGCCGTCCCGGTCGGCCGGTACGGGCCGTTCGGGCCGGACGCGCCCCGGGCCGAGCTGAACTTCTCCCCGGGGCCGGACGGCGCGAGTTGGCGGATCCGGGGACCGGACGGGCTGGACTGTGAGGGTCGGCTCGACCGGCCGTGGCTGACCGAGCGGACCCGGTCGGCGCTGGCCGGGATCGGGCTGCTCGACTGCGCGGTGCCCGGGCTGCGGCCCCGGGCCGAGGCCGCCCTGCTGCTGCACCTCGCGCTGGCCGGCGTACTGGTCCGGGCACCCGGCCTGCCGGTCTCCTGCCGGGCGCAGTTGGCCGACGAGGTGGTCGAACTCTTCCGTGCCCCGCTGCCGGACCGCCCGACCGGCCGGCCCGACCCGGAGACCGACCTGGAGTGGGAGGCCCGGGCGGTACGCCAGCGCCGGGCGGTACTGCGCCGGCACGCCCGGGGCTTCGCGCTGCCCCGGCTGGCGGCGGCCACCTTTGCCGGCCTCGGCGCGTTGCCGCCGGTCTCGGTGCTGCTGGTGACCCGTCGGCTGGAGCACGTCCTCGACGCGGTGGCGGCGGTGGCGGCGCAGAGCTATCCGGAGCTGGAGATCGTGCTCTGCCTGCACGGCGTGGGGCTGCCGGTCGAGCTGCGCCAGCGGCTGGCCGACTGCGGGCGGCCGGTCGAGGTCGTCGAGGTGCCGGCCGGGCAGAGCTTCGGCGAGGCGCTGGTCGCGGCCACCGCCCGGGCCCGGGGCACCCTGGTGACGAAGTTCGACGACGACGACACGTACGGGCCGGAGCACGTCTGGGATCTCGTCCTCGCCCGGCACCACTCCGGCGCGACGATGGTCGGCAAGGCGGCCGAGTTCGTCTATCTCGGTGCGCTGGACACCACCGTACGGCGGGACGCGGGGGCGCCGGAGAGCTTCGCCCCGGTCGTCGCCGGCGGCACGATCCTGATCGGTCGGGGCGACCTGGCCGAGGTCGGTGGTTGGCGCCCGGTGCCGAGTGCGGTCGACCGGGGCCTGATCGACCGGGTCCGCCGGGCGGGTGGGCTGGTCTACCGGACCCATCCGCTCGGCTACGTCTATCAGCGCCGGCCGGCCGGACACACCTGGGACCCCGGATTGGAGTACTTCCTGCGGGACAGCGGCGTGCAGTGGACCGGGCTGCCCCGGCACGGTGAATTCGGCACCTCCGGCACCGAGCCGGTGCCGCCGAGCAGCCGGTGGAAGTTGCATCAGCAGAGGTCGAATCGAGTCTGGTAACCGTCATGTCACAACGTGAACATGGCACGTTTACCCGATGGGCTTCTGTGATGATCCTCGTCACAGTCATTCCCGGGGCCGGCCATAACGCTGCGGGGAGGTGACGGTGACTACCGTCGCGCTCAAAGACGTCACGAAGGTATTCCCGGATGGGACAGTGGCGGTCGACAACGTCAGTCTCGACGTCAACGACGGCGAGTTCATGGTGCTGCTCGGCCCTTCGGGCTGCGGAAAGTCCACCGTGCTCAGGATGGTCGCCGGTCTGGAGGACCCGACCACCGGCGCCGTGCTGCTCGACGGCGAACTGGCGAACGACCTGCCGCCGCGGGATCGCGGAATTGCCATGGTCTTCCAGGATTTTGCGCTGTATCCGCATATGTCGGTGGGAGCGAACATTGCCTTCCCGCTCCGGCTCTCCGGCGTGGAGGAAGGGCCGCGCGGTGAGCGGGTGGCCGACGTGGCGAGTGCGCTCGGCATCGCCGACGTACTCGGCCGCAAGCCCAGCCAACTCTCCGGCGGGCAGCGGCAGCGGGTGGCGATGGGCCGGGCCATCGTCCGGCGCCCCGGGCTGTTCCTGATGGACGAGCCGCTCTCCAACCTGGACAGCGGCCTGCGGGCCGAGCTGCGGGCCGAGATCTCCGGACTGGTCCGCGAGCTCGGGGTGAGCACCATCTACGTCACCCACGACCAGGCCGAGGCGCTGACCATGGCGGACCGGGTGGCGATCATGCGCAAGGGGGTCCTCCAGGACGTCGGGACCCCGACCCAGGTGTACGGCCGGCCGGCCACCCTCTACGTCGCCGCGTTCCTGGGCAGCCCCCGGATGAACCTGCTGGAGGCGACCGTCTACGTGCACCTCGACCGGTACGTCACGCTCAACCTCGGCGAGCAGGCGCTCTATCTGCCCTGGGACGACATCCGGGCCCGGGCGGTGGCGCACTACCACGGCGAGCGGATCGTGGTCGGGATGCGGGCCGAGGCGCTGACCCCGGTGGCTCCGGACTCTCCCGGCGACGTGTTGCAGGGACGCATCCGATACCTGGAGCACCACGGGCACGAGTCGCTGGCGTTCCTCGACATCGGGGCGACCGCGATCGTCGTCGACGACCTGGGCGGCCCGGTGACCGACGAGCGTCCGGCCGGAGGGGGCCGGGGGCTCCGGCGGCTCGGCCAGGTGATGCAGCGGCTGACCGGGCGCGCCGTCGGGTCGGCTCAGCCGGCCCCGGCGGCCCGAGGTGCCCGGGACAGCGTGCTGGACCCGGGTCGGCACCACCGCCGCCCCGCCGAGCTGGCGGTGCGGCTGGCGCCGTATCCGGCGGTCACCTCCGGCCACCCGATGGCCGTCTCGGTACGCATGGACGCGGTGCACTTCTTCGACGAGCGCGGCGACCGGATCGACGTGGGGTGGCGCTGACCGCTTCCCGTCCCTTAGCGTCTGTCGATTCCTCCATCCCTGGTAGTCCCGTTAGGAGAGCCGCTCGTGTCACAGGAACGACCCGGCCTGCTCGTGATCGAGCGGATCCTCCGCGACCGGCACAGCGTCTGGCAGCAGATCGTCGAAGAGCGCGACCTCAACGGGCTCACCGGCCAGATGCTGGCCAGCTCGGCGATCGCGCTGGCCTGCTACGGCGCCGTGCTCGGTGCCTTCCACAGCGTGCTGATGGCCCTGACCTCGGCGGTGAAGCTGCCGCTGCTGTTCCTGGTCACGCTGGCCATCTGCCTGCCGACGCTGTACCTGTTCAACCTGGTCTTCGGGGCCCGGCTGTCGGTGCGGCAGGCCGTCTCGATGGTGATGGTGGCGATCGCGGTCACCTCGATGCTTGCGGTGGCGTTCGCGCCGATCAGCCTCTTCTTCCTGATCACCGCACCGGACTACGCCTTCTTCAAGCTGCTCAACGTGGCGATCCTGACCCTGTCGGCCCTGGTCGGGCTGCGCTTCCTGACCGGTGGCATGCAGGTGCTCAACGCACACGGCCTGCTCGCCCCCACCCCCACCGGCCAGCCGGCCGCCGTGAGCGCCGGCCAGCCGGCGGTGGCCGCCCCCGCCCAGGGCAGTCCCTGGGCGGCGCCCCAGTCGGTGACGGCGCCGCAGCAGGTGCCGGTCGCGGTCGGCGCGGTGAACGGCGAGACGCCGGCCCCGGCGACCACGGCCAACGGGGACGGGCCGGCCACGCCCGCCCAGCCGGCACCGGCCACGCCCGCCCAGCCGGCGGTCGCCACGGCGGCTCCGGCTACCGTGCCGGCGGCTCCCGCCGGGGCGGCTCCGACGCAGGTGGTGCCCGCTCCGGCCCAGCCGGTGCCGGGGCAGTACGGCTACCGCGCGGCGGAGCCGTACCCGATCGGCCGGCCGGGGGTGCCGCCGTCCCCGTCCGGCGGCCCCCGCCCGGCGAGCATGACCCTGCTCTACATCTGGATCCTGCTGTTCGGGTTCGTCGGCACCCAGTTGGCGTGGACGCTGCGGCCGTTCTTCGGCGACCCGGAGCAGCCGTTCGCGTTCTTCCGCAGCATCGACGGCAACTTCTACGCGGAGATCCTGCGTAGCCTGGGCAGCCTCTTCTGAGGCCGTCCGGGGCCTTGCCGGGGCAAGTTACCAGCAAGTAGCGTACGGCCATGGCTCCCGACGTACGGCAGATCGCCGCCGGCCTGCTCGAGGCCGTACCGTTCGCCCGGACTCTCGGCTTCGAACTGGTCGAGGTGACTCCGGACGGGGCCGGCGGGATCCGCGCCGTCGTCCGGCTGCCCGACTCGCCGCCGACGCACAACCACGTCGGCGGCCCGCACGCCGGTGCGCTGTTCACGCTCGGCGAGACCGCCTCCGGTGCGGTGGTGCTCGCCGCCTTCGGTCAGCTCTTCGAGCGGGCGGTGCCACTGGCCACCCAGGCGGAGATCCGCTACCGGCGGCTGGCGATGGGCGCGGTCCGGGCGACCGCGCGGCTGGGCCGCCCAGTCGCCGAGGTGGTGGCCGAGTTCGAGGCCGGCAACCGGCCCGAGTTTCCGGTGTCGGTCGTGGTCGGCACCGAGGACGGCGTGCCGACCACCGAGATGACCGTGCACTGGACGCTCAAGCCGCGCTGACCGCGCGGCTCCGGCACGGGCAGGTTGACCAGCCTCGACAGCCGATCTGTCGCTCCGTCTGGCCGGGATCCGGCTCCCCCGAGGGATCCGTCCGGGTCTCCCTGAACCGTCCCTGACTTCCGGCGCCTGGCATGGACGATCCCCCGATATGAAGGAAGGCTACATGTAGTCATCTGAGATATAGGGAGGTGTCGCAATGGCCGGCGGGGGATCGCGGCGGTGGCTCCGGGTGCTGCTCGGAGTCTTCTCGGTCGTACTGCTGCTCTGTGGGATCGGCACGGCGGTCGGCACCTGGGTCTGGACCCGGGGTGTCATCGACACCCGTGGAGAGGTGGACTTCGTCAACCGGCTCGCCGTACCGCCGCTGGCGCAGTCGCGGATCGACGGCCAGGGGCGCCGGGTCTTCGACCTGCGCGCCCAGCCCGGCCAGCGCGACTTCGGCCAGGGCGGCTCGACCGCCACCTGGGGCTTCAACGGCGACTACCTCGGCCCGACCCTGCGGGCCCGGCGCGGCGAGCAGGTGGTGGTCAACGTGGTCAACGGGATCGGCCGGCCGACCAGCGTGCACTGGCACGGCATGCACCTGCCGGCGGTGATGGACGGCGGCCCGCACCAGATGGTCCGGCCCGGCGCCACCTGGTCGCCGCAGTGGAAGATCGACCAGCCCGCCGCCACGCTCTGGTACCACCCGCACCCGCACGGCGAGACCGCGGAGCAGGTCTACCGGGGACTGTCCGGGATGTTCATCCTGGACGACGAGCCGTCGGCCGGGCTGGCGCTGCCCCGCCGGTACGGCGTCGACGACATCCCGGTGATCGTGCAGGACCGCAAGTTCACTTCCGACGGTCGGCTCGACGAGGGGAACTCCAGCCTCGGCGGGACCGGCATCCTCGGCGACACCCTGCTGGTCAACGGGACCGTCGGGCCGTACCTGGACGTCAGCACCGAACGGGTCCGGCTGCGGCTGCTCAACGGCTCCAACGCCCGGACGTACGACTTCGGGTTCGCCGACAACCGCGCCTTCGACCTGGTCGGCACCGACGGCGGCCTGCTGGAACGCCCGCACCGGACCGGCCGGATCCGGCTCTCGCCCGGCGAGCGGGCCGAGGTGGTGGTGTCGATGCGGCCGGCGGAACGGGTGGTGCTGCGCAGCTATCCGCCGAACCACGGCGTCGAGTTCTTCGGCGGCCGCTTCACCGGCGGTGAGGACACCTTCGACGTACTCGAACTGCGGGCCGCCGGCAGCCTCGCGGCGGCACCGGAGGTGCCGGACCGGCTGGTACCGGTCGAGCGGCTCGACCCGGCGTCGGCCGCGCAGACCCGCCGGTTCCGGCTGAACGGACGCGAGATCAACGGTCGGGACATGGACCTGGACCGGATCGACTTCGCGGTCACCCGGGGCAGCACCGAGATCTGGGACATCGAGAAGCAGGACGCCACGCCGCACAGCTTCCACGTGCACGACGTGCAGTTCCAGGTGCTCTCGGTGGACGGTCGGGAACCACCGCCGGAACTGGCCGGCTGGAAGGACACCGTGCTGGTCAGCACCGTCGACTCGCTACGGATCATCGCCCGGTTCGCCGACTACGCCGACCCGAACATGCCGTACATGTTCCACTGCCACCTGCTCCAGCACGAGGACCAGGGCATGATGGGGCAGTTCGTGGTGGTCGAGCCGGGTCAGCGACCGGGGCGACCACCGGGTGGGCACGGGCACGCCCAGCACCGCTGAGCGATCGGGCTCCCCCCGGATGGCGCGGGTCGCCGGGCGGAGCCCCTCGGCCCGGCATCCTCGCCGGGCGGAGCCCGTCGGCGCATCGGCGTGGCCGAACCGGAAACCGTGCCGCGCGATGCCTTCCCGGTTAGGTTGTTAGGCGTGTTGGGCCTACCCGCGCACGTGACCGCCTGCCTCTTCGACCTCGACGGCGTGCTGACCCAGACCGCCCGGGTGCACAACGCGGCCTGGGCGGAGACCTTCGACGAGTTCCTCCGGCGGTGGTCCGAGGCGACCGGCGAGCCGTTCCGGCCGTACGACCCCGGCGACGACTACAACCGGTACGTCGACGGCCGCCCCCGGGCCGACGGGGTGCGGACGTTCCTCGCCTCCCGGCAGATCACCCTGCCGGAGGGCGAGCCGGACGACCCGCCGACCGTCGACACCGTCAACGGGGTGGGCAACCGCAAGAACGTCGTCCTGCTCCAGCGGATCCACGACGACGGTGTGCTGCCGTACCAGGGATCGGTGGACTACCTGCATGCCGCGCGGGCCGCCGGGCTGCGCCGGGCCGTCGTCTCGGCCAGCGCCAACGCCGGGGACGTGGTCGCGGCGGCTGGCCTCGAACCGCTGGTCGAGGCCCGGGTGGACGGTGTCGTCGCCCGGCGGCGCGGGCTGCGTGGCAAGCCCCATCCGGACACCTTCCTGGCCGGCGCCGAACTACTCGGGGTCCGCCCCGACCAGGCCGCGGTCTTCGAGGACGCGCTGGCCGGAGTGGCGGCGGGCCGGGCCGGCAACTTCGGCTTCGTGATCGGGGTCGACCGGGTTGGCCAGGCCGACGCGTTACGCGAACACGGCGCCGACATCGTGGTGCGCGACCTCTCCGAACTACTTCCCGGCGGGCAGACCCGGCCGGGACGTGCCGATCCGACGGACGCCGGCCTCGGCGATGCCGGAACGGCCGACGCCGGGCCGGAGGTGGTCCGGTGACTGCGAGGAGGCGCCGATGATCCGGGAACGGGCCTATCCCGTCGAGCCGTGGCACGTCCGGGAGACCCGGCTCGACCTGGACGTACTCGCCCAGTCCGAGTCGGTGTTCGCGCTCTCGAACGGGCACATCGGGCTGCGCGGCAACCTGGACGAGGGTGAGCCGCACGGCCTGCCGGGGACGTACCTGAACTCCTTCTACGAGCTGCGGCCGCTGCCGTACGCCGAGGCGGGCTATGGCTTCCCCGAGTCCGGCCAGACGATCGTCAACGTCACCAACGGCAAGCCGATCCGGCTGCTCGTCGACGACGAACCCTTCGACGTCCGGTACGGCGAACTACTCAGCCACGAGCGGGTGCTCGACCTGCGCGGCGGCACCCTGCAACGGTCGGTCGAGTGGCGCTCCCCGGCCGGGCGTACGGTGCGGATCTGCTCGACCCGGCTGGTCTCGTTCACCCAGCGCTCGGTGGCGGCGATCGAATACCGGGTGGAGCCGGTCGACGGCCCGATGCGGCTGATCATCCAGTCCGAACTGGTCGCCAACGAGCAGTTGCCGGCGCAGAGCCGGGATCCCCGGGTGGCGGCGGTGCTGGAGTCGCCGTTGCAGTCCGAGGAGCAGCTGGTGCACAGCGACGGGGCGCTGCTGATCCACCGCACCAAGGCGAGCGGGCTGCGGGTGGCCGTCTCGATGAGCCACGAGGTGCACGGGCCGGAGCGCAAGCTGGTCGGCACCGAGGCGTACGAGGACTGGGCCCGGACCACCGTCACCTCCAGGATCAAGCCAGGTGAGCAGCTCCGGCTGGTCAAGTTCGTCGCGTACGGCTGGTCGAGCCGCCGGTCCCGGCCGGCACTGCGCGACCAGGTGGCGGCGGCGCTGGCCGGCGCCAAGTTCTCCGGCTGGGACGGGCTCTGCACCGAGCAGCGCGGCTATCTCGACACCTTCTGGGACGACTCCGACGTGCGGGTCGAGGGCGACCCGGAGGTGCAGCAGGCGGTCCGGTTCGGACTCTTCCACGTGCTCCAGGCCGGCGCCCGGGCCGAGCTGCGGCCGATCGCGGCCAAGGGGCTGACCGGGCCGGGATACGACGGGCACGCGTTCTGGGACACCGAGACCTTCGTGCTGCCGGTGCTGACCTACACCCTGCCGTCGGCGGTCGCCTCCGCGCTGCGCTGGCGGCACTCCACCCTGCACCTGGCCCAGGAGCGGGCCCGGACGCTGGGACTGCGCGGCGCCGCGTTCCCGTGGCGGACCATCCGGGGCCAGGAGACCTCGGCGTACTGGCCGGCCGGCACCGCCGGGTTCCACATCGCGGCCGACATCGCCGACGCGGTACGCCGGTACGTGCAGGCCACCGACGACGAGCAGTTCGAGCGTGAGGTCGGGCTGGAACTGCTGGTGGAGACCGCCCGGCTGTGGCGCTCGCTCGGGCACCACGACCGAGACGGCCGGTTCCACCTGGACGGGGTGACCGGGCCGGACGAGTACACGGCGGTGAAGAACGACAACGTCTACACCAACCTGATGGCCCAGCGGAACCTGCTGGCCGCCGCCGACGCCGCCACCCGGCACGGCGAGGAGGCCTGGAAGCTGGGCGTCGACGACGAGGAGACGGCCGCCTGGCGGGACGCCGCGCACGACATGCACATCCCGTACGACCCGGAGCTGGGCGTGCACCCGCAGGTGGAGGGCTTCACCCGCCATCAGGAGTGGGACTTCGCGAACACGCCGCCGGAGCAGTACCCGCTGCTGCTCAACTATCCCTACTTCGACCTGTACCGCAAGCAGGTGATCAAGCAGGCCGACCTGGTGCTGGCGATGCACTGGCGCGGCGACGCGTTCAGCGACGAGGAGAAGGCGGCCAACTTCGCCTACTACGAGCGGCGTACGGTCCGCGACTCGTCGCTGTCGGCGTGCACCCAGGCGGTGCTGGCCGCCGAGACCGGGCACCTCGAACTCGCGCACGACTATCTGGGCGAGGCGGCCCTGATGGACCTGCACGACCTCAACCAGAACACCCGGGACGGCGTGCACGTCGCCTCGCTGGCCGGGGCCTGGATCGCCCTGGTGGCCGGGTTCGGTGGGATGCGTGACCATACCTCGACGCTTTCCTTCACACCCCGGCTGCCGAGCCGGATCGACCGGTTGGAGTTCTCGCTCCGCTACCGGGGCGTGCACCTGCGGGTCGACGTCCGGCCGCGCGAGGCGACGTACGCGCTGCGCGACGGCGAGCCGGACGACGCCCTGGAGTTGCTGCACCACGGCGAGAAGGTCCGGATCACCTGCCTGGAGTCGGTGACCCGGCCGATCCCGCCGGCCCGCCCGGTGGGCCCGCAACCCGCCCAACCGGCCGGTCGGGCGCCCGCCCGCCGTGCTCCCGAAGGCGAGCCGACCTGACCGCCGGCCGGGAAACCCCGAGATCTTGACGACTTCTCGCCGCCCCGGCGGTCCCAACCGCAAGACGTCGTCAAGATCTGATCGGCACCCCGACGGGACCTAGACCAGCGACAGGTGTACGTGGTTGGTGTGGTCGCTGGACGGGTCGCCGTGCGCACCGCTGTACGACTTCCAACCGGTCGTCGGCAACCAGATCTGCCGGTACCAGATCACGTACAGCACACCGATCCGGTCGGCGTTGCGGACGAAGAACGCGGCGAGGTTGTTGCCGTAGGTCCGGTTGGCGCCCGTCGCGGCACCCCGGAAGCCGCCCGCCTCGGCGGAGAAGTCGCAGGCCCGCCCCTTCGGGTGCTCGTAGGGGCCGCCGGAGCGGTAGCACCCGGTGAACCGGGTGAAGCCGGCCCGGCGCGCCTCGTTGAAGGCGTGCAGGGTGCGCGGGGTGACGCAGCCGGTGGTGGTCGGGTCGGGCCGGCTGCACGACTGCGGCGGCCAGGAGCCGTCGGCAGCGCGTGGCGCGGGCCGGGCCACCGGTGAGCGGGCGTTGACGAAGCCTCCGGTGGAAGCGCCGCCGACCTGAGCCAGCGTCCGCTCGGCGGCCTGCTTCTGCCGCAGCATGATGGCGAGCTGCCGGCGCTCCTCGATCACCTCGGCGTCCAGTGCCTTTTTCGCCAGGGTGGCCCGCTCCCGGGCCTGACCCAGCGCGCGCAGCGCGTCGTTGTCCCGCAGGGCCACCACCTCCAGCCCGCGGGCGCGCTCCAGGAGTTCCTCCGCCGAGCCGCTGTGCAGCAGCACCAGCACCGGGCCGATCCGGCCGGTCTGGTACGCCGTCCGGGCCACCTGCTCCACCCGAGGGCGCAGCTCGGCGATCCGTCCCTCCACCCGGCGTAGCTCGGCGGCGATCTTCGCCTGCCGAGCCTGGGCGTTGGCCAGCGCGTTCTTGGCCTGTAGGTAACCTCGGCCGGTCGATTCGAGCACGTCGCGCAGGAGCGGCGTGTCGCCTTCGTCGCCGAGAACGGCGGGGCTGTTCGCCTCCGCCGCGCCGGGCCGGAGTGCTGCTCCGGCGAGTGCGCCGAACGTGGCGAGCAGGGCCAGGGCCAGCGGTAACCGCCGACGTGTGGATCCCGTCATGCATGTCCCTCCGTCGCCCGCCTACCGAGTTAGCTGACGGGTTCGGGACGGAACAAGTCCCTACCGCGGTTGCGGACTCACCCCACCTACCTGGGTCCCCGGCTCACCCGTTGGTGATTCGGCGGCGGTCACGCCGGCGCGGAGGGGTGCGCCACCGGGCGAAACCGGGGTCAGCCTACCGGATCAACCGGGCCGACTTGGTGGATTCCGGGGTGATCCGGCGTGGAAAATTCACCCGGCCACCGATCGGGGGCCGGCGCCGCCGCAGCCGTCCATCTGGTACCGCAACCCGTATGGGTCCGGGGGGCGCCACGCGCGTGACACATCGACCGGGGGTGATTGCCGCCACACGCGGCACAATCAGGAATGTCCATGTCGGCCCGACGCTTGCAGTGATAAAGCTTGATATCAAGCTATAAGACGTCAAGCGATCATGGAGGAGCCGACATGACCACCGACCTGGTATTTGCCGAGACGTTCATCTTTCTGGAGCCCGGCACGGACCCGGCCGTCGACCGGGTGGTCGTCGACAACGCGGGCAGTCACACCCTGCTGGTCTGGGCACCGGACGGCTCTGCGGCGGCGCGGGTCGCGGCCGAGTTGGCGGCGACGGGCGTCCGCCTCATCGAGCTGTACCGCGGCTTCGACCTGGCGTCGGCCGCGCAGGTGATCGAAGCCGTCGACGGGCGGGCTCCGGTAGGCGTGGCCGGTGCCTTCGGTGCCGGGACGGCGCCCCGCGGATCGCTCAAGCGCTCGGTGACCATCTACGAACATCCGCTGGCGAACGCGGCCACCGACCGTGTCGTGCGGGAGCACGCCACCGGCGGCTGGACGGCGGTGATCGGCGCACCGGACGCAGACCTTCCCCAGGTCGCGGCGGAACTGGTCGACGGCGGGGCTGAACTCGTCGAGATCTGCGGCGGCACTCCGCTGACCACGGCGGCCCGGGTCCGGGAAGCGGTGGGGGACCGGGTTCCGGTGAGGCTGGTCAGCTGGCCGTTTGAATCCATCGAGGGGGCGGCCGCATTCAAGGCCGCGTTCGACGCGCGGATGGCCGAGCGCGGCTGAACGCTCGACCGGCTATCGGTCAGCCCTCCTCGTACCGAAGCAGGAGCTGCTTCAGCGTGGCGGCGACGGCGTCTCGTTGCCGCCCGCTGAGCGGCTGCAGAAACGTCTCGTCCACGTCGAGTACGGCTCGAACCGCCTGCTCGGCCAGCCGTTCGCCCCGGCGGGTCAGGCGGACGAGTACGCCGCGCCGGTCGGCCGGGTCAGCGGTCCGCACGATCAACCTGCCCCGTTCCAAGCGGTCCAGCCGGGTCGTCATCGCACCGGACGTGATGAGCGCGGCCCGGGTCAGCTGCCGTGGGTTGGTGCCCTCGGGATCGCCGAGCCGACGTAGCGTGTTGATCACATCGAAGTCGCCGTAGGTCAAGCCGAGCGGACGAAGCGCCGCGACGATCGCACGATGGACCTGGTCGGCACAGAGCAGCAAACGACCGACCACTTCGAGCGGGCTGACATCCAGCTGCGGGTCACGTTCGGCCCATTGCGCAACCATCCGGTCCACCGCATCAGCAGCCTCCACCGGGCGAGTTTACTTGACACCAAGCCAGTTGGCTCAGGCACCACCAGGCGCGACCGGCGTGCGGGCCCGTCGAGTCGCCGGGTGGGCGGCCGTTGCGGTCCTAGCGGTCGCGCGGATCCTCCGAGTACCGCTCACCGCTGGACGGCATGCCCACCGCGTCACGCGGCGGCGTCCGGCGCGGATCGTCGAGCGACCTCGCCTTGGCCGCCTCGTCCGCCCATTCGCTCCGGTCGGGATTCTGCTGTCCCGCCTCGTCGGTGCGGGCCGAGCCGGACTTCGCCTTGCCGGGTTTCTGGCGGGCCATAACGTCCCTCACGTTCGTCTGCCGGTCGGCGCGTCTGCCGTCCCGGTGCCTGGTCGGACTTTCCGGCCTTCCCCGACTGCGCACCGGCAAACCCGGGTGCCAGGCGGCCGGCGGCGCGTGGTTGAGCCCGGCGCCGCCGGGTAAGGCCGACAGGACGGCGGTCAGCGCCACACCCGCGACTCTCCGCCGGGAAAAGGCATGGGAGGCAGTCGAATGGACACCCGGAGCACCGAGACCACGATTCCGGCCGGAGATGTACGACTGACCGGCGACCTGGTCGTCCCCGCCGACGCACGCGGGATCGTCCTGTTCGCACACGGCAGCGGCAGTTCCCGGCACAGCCCGCGCAACCGGATGGTGGCCGAGGCGCTGAACCGCCGCGCCCTGGCCACCGTGCTGGTCGACCTGCTGACCCGGGACGAGGAGGCGCTCGACGACCGGACCGGGGAGTTGCGCTTCGACATCGGCCTGCTCACCGGCCGGCTCGTCGGCATCGTCGACTGGCTGGCGACCGGCGAACCGGCCGGGCGGCTCCCGATCGGACTCTTCGGGGCCAGCACCGGCGCCGCCGCCGCGCTCTCGGCCGCCGCGCAGCGCCCCGACCGGGTGTACGCGGTCGTCTCCCGGGGCGGCCGCCCAGACCTGGCCGGCGCCGACCTGCCTCGGGTACGCGCCGAGACGCTGTTGCTGGTCGGCGGGCTGGACGACGAGGTGCTGCGGCTCAACAACCAGGCACTCGCCGACCTCCACGCCGGGGCGGAGCTGCGGGTGGTGCCCGGCGCCACCCACCTGTTCGAGGAGCCCGGCGCCCTGGACCAGGTGGCCCGGGAGGCGGCGGAGTGGTTCGTCAGCCACCTGCCCGACTGACCGTCCCGCCCAGCCAGCCGTCGACCCGGCTGCGCCAGGCGGCCGTGACAGGCGTGCGCGGGTTTTCCATCAGGTTCGCGCGCGGAGGGGACCGCCGCCTTCAGGCGACGGGGGAATCCGCGCTACCTCCCCTCAAGAATTGCTGTGTGGACAGTGATAGGATATCGATGTGCATGTGGGTTGTGAGCTGCGAAAACAACGTCGATGATTCGGGACCGTTGCCCGCGACCGGCCGCACGGTCGGAATCGACATGGGTGTGACTTCGTTCCTGACCACATCCGACGGCCTTCACATCGACAACCCACGACATTCGGCCGCCTCCGCCGGCCGCCTCCGCCGGCCGGCTCGTCGACGCCCAGCGCGCCCTGGCCCGGTGCGAGCGCGGGTCGCACCGGCGCCGGAAGGCCCGTGCCCGGATCGCCGCCCTGCATCGCAAGGTGCGTCGGCGGCGGCTCGACCACGCGCACAAGATCGCGTTGTGGCTCGTCCGTCATTACGATGTGATCGCCCACGAGGCGTTGCCGATCAGGAACATGA
Source organism: Plantactinospora sp. ZYX-F-223 (assembly GCF_039649625.1). Taxonomy (NCBI): domain Bacteria; kingdom Bacillati; phylum Actinomycetota; class Actinomycetes; order Micromonosporales; family Micromonosporaceae; genus Plantactinospora; species Plantactinospora sp. ZYX-F-223. The sequence continues at coordinate 115,615 of NZ_JBDJAV010000005.1, forward strand.
CTCGGTCGGCGAAGGGCACGATCGACAAGCCGGGCCGCAACGTCGCCCAGAAGGCGGGATTGAACCGTTCGATCCTGGACGCGGGTTGGGGGTGTTCCTCAACGTACTGCACGCCAAGGCTGAAAGCGCCGGACGTGTCACCGTAGGGGTCGATCCTCGCGACACCTCCCGCACCTGCCCCGCATGCCGGCACCGCACGCGGGACAACCGCGTCACCCAGGCCGAATTCGTCTGCGTAGCGTGCGGTTTCGCCGACCACGCCGACGTGGTCGGCGCGACGAACGTACACAGGGCCGGGCTGGTCCTGCTGACCGCGTGAGCGGCCAGAGAAGCTGACGCCCTCAGGCGTCAGAGGAGTCACACTCGAAGGATGACGGCGTTGTCCCGCGACCTGAGCACGACGGACCTCGGCTACCTCACCGGTGGCGCCTGGGGTGCCGTCCGGACCGCACTGGTGATGCTGCACGGCCGGGGAAGTGTGACGGCCGCCCGACCCGGCGGGCTCAGCCGGACCGGCAGCATGCCGGCGTACGCGGAACCGCTGGAACGGGCCCTGTTCGGTGCGCTGTACGGCTCGACGTCACCCCGTGAGGTGGCCAACCAGCGGCGGGTCCGGCAGGCCCTGGCCGAGCAGCGGGAGGGCCTGATCGGGCTGGGACTGCTCCGCCCGGCCTGGCGCCGGTTCCTGTTGCCGGCCATGCTGGTGCTCGTGCTGCCGATGGTGGTCGCCCGGCTGGTCGCGGTCGACCTGCTCGGCGTCGGAGTCGGCCTGCTGGTGGTGCTGGCGTTCGTCGGGATGGCCGGCTGGTTCCTGCCCCGCCGCACCCTCTCCGGCGGACGTACGCTGCGCGACGCCCGGCGCCGGCATCCCCTTCCGGTCGGCCCGGACGGCGTTTCGGCCGGACTCGAACCGGGGCTGGCGATGGCGCTGTACGGCACCGCAGGGCTGCTGCCGGCGGTGCGCCGGTTCGTCCGGGACGGCGGACTGCTCGACGGCGGCACCTGGTCCCGCTACCTCGGCGACTCCCCGCTGGACAGCTCCTCGATGCCGGCGGGCGGGGCCACCGGGCACGTCTGAGCCCCGGCCGGTCAGCCCAGCCGGGGTGCGGGCTGGCCGGGCAGGTCGGAGCGGGTCATGGTGGGCCGTTGGGCCGGCTCGGTGGGCAGCACCGGGAAGCCGTCGGTGCGGTAGCACAGCTCGTCGGAGGTGACGATGCCGACCTCGTGGTCCGGCAGGTCGGCCAGCCAGCGCAGCCCGGCCTGACCCATCGCCACCCCGGCCGTCGCGTACGCGTCGGTGCGGCCGAGGTCGGTGCCGACCACGGTGACCGAGGTCAGTTCGGTGGCCGGGGCACCCCGGTACGGGTCGATCACGTGGAAACCGCGCTCGTACGTGCCGGAGGTGGCGATCGCGAAGTCGTTGCCGCCGAGCACCCAGCAGATCTTGTCCTGCTGCCACGGGTGCCGGATGCCGATCCGCCACGGCTCGCCGGGTCGCGGCCCGCCCCGGGCCCGGATGTCCCCACCCGCGTTGATCCAGTGCGAGCGGCAGCCGGCCGCCAGCAGCCGGTCCGAGGCCACCTGCACCGACCAGCCCTTGACGTAGCCGGACGGGTCGAACCGGCCGGTCGCGTACGCGTCGAAGTAGCCGTCGGTCTCCCGCCACAGGTCGGCGCAGGCCTCGACCACCAGCCGCAGGTCGGCGGAACAGTCCTGGATAGACAGTTCGCCCCGGTCGAACCGGTTGACCTCGCTCTGCTCCTTGTAGGTGCTGAACCGCTCGTCCACCTCGCGGAACCAGTCGAACGTCTGCTCGGCCAGCGCCTCCAGACGCCGGGCCGGCAGCGGGTCGGTGAGCTGCACACTGATCGGCGTACCCATGATCTGCTCGACCCGGCGCAGCCCGGCGGTACCCATCGGACTCAGGCCTTCGCCTTGTCGAGCGCGGACTGGAGCGACGCCTTGTACGCCGCACTGGTCAGGCTCGCCCCGGAGACCGTGTTCACCTTGCTGGCGCTGGTGGCGGCGAGCGCCTGCTGGCGCAGCTTCGGGATCGCGTTCTCGTTGATCCCGGCGCTGGTCGGGTCCTCGTCCGGATAGGTCGCGTCGGCGTCGGTGACCTTGCCGCCGGCGACCGTGATGGTCACCTTGATGGCGCCGTAGTCGTAGTTGGCGGTCGCACCGACGAAGGTGCCGTCCTTCAGCCCGCCCGCCGGGGCCTTGGCCGGGGGCTTCTTGGCCGGCGGCGCGGTGGTCTTCTTCCCGGCCGGAGCCTTGCCGGAGGGCGTCGGGCTCGCGGCCGCGTCGCCGGTCTCCTCCTCCAGCGCCACCTGGGTGCCGGGGTCGTCGGTCGAGGTGCCGAGCTTGGCACCGATCAGCAGGCTGGCGCCGATGGCGGTACCGAGGACGGCGAAGGCGGCGCGACGCACGGGATGTACCTCCGTAGGGGGTGGTGTGCGGGGATCAGAATTCGAACGGGTCGAGGTGGATCTGCCGGCGCGGCACCCGGAGCTTGCGCATCGTCCGCATCGAGACGTCGACCAGCCCGGGCGGCCCGCAGAGGTAGACGTCCCGGCGGCGTACGTCCGGCACCAGCTCGCGCATGCCCTTGGCGGTGAACAGGTGCCGGGGCGCCGGGTCCTCGCGGGAACCGATGACGTACCAGACCTGGGCGTTGCGGGACCGGGCCAGGAAGTCCAGCTCGTCGCGGAAGAGCAGCTCCTCCTCGCTGCGGGAGCGGTAGATCACCACCGTCTGCTCGGGCAGGTCCTCCAGCAGCGCCCGGATCGGCGCGATGCCGCTGCCGCCGGCGATGAGCAGGGCCCGGGGCCGGATCGCGCGGTCGGCGGTGAAGACCCCGGACGGCCCCTCGGCGAAGATCCGGGTACCCGGCTCCAGGTATTGCAGGGACTCGGTGTGGTCACCGACCACCTTGACGGTCAGCCGCAGCCACTGCTCGTTCGGCGCGGCCGAGAGCGAGAACGGGTGCGCCTGCCACCAGCAGCCCTTGGTCAGGAACCGCCACCGGAAGTACTGCCCGGCTCGGGCGTCCAGCTCGTCGAGGCGGTTGCCGGAGATGTAGATCGAGACCATCTCGAACGCCTCCGGCACCACGTCCTCGACCCGCAGCCGGTGCCGCAGGTTGAACGCGATCGGGGAGATGATCCGTCCCCAGAGGACACAGGCGATGACGAAGACGTAGAGCCCGGCCCAGAAGTACTGCCCGAAGCCGGGCTTGGACAGCTCCTGGCCGGTGGCGAACTGGTGGCCGTAGCTGAACAGCAGCACCAGGTAGGTGCTCAGGTGCAGGTAGTACCAGAGTTCGTAGTTCATCATCCGGCGGATCGCCCGGATGGCGAGCAGCGCGATGCCGACCAGGATGCCGGTGGCCACCGTCGCGCTGATCATGTCCTCGTACGTGCTCAGCAGCGTCCAGGTGCCCTCGACGATCGGGGTGTTGGTGAGCTTGCTGTAGCCGACCGCGATCAGTCCGGCGTGCGCCAGGATGGCGAGCAGCAGGAAGGCGCCCAGCTCCCGGTGCCAGATCAGCAGCGAGTGCGCGCCGATCCAGCGTTCCAGCCAGCGCACCCGGCTCATCAGCAGCACCTGGGCGAGCAGCAGGAAACCGCCGACCATGCCGGTGAGCCGGCCACCCGCGATCAGGATGTCGGCGGTGGTCCGGATCGACCCGGCCGGAGTGTTCAGCCACCACAGCTCGACGCTGGTGGCCAGCGCCGACCAGAAGACGATGTGGAAGAAGAGCCGGCCACTGCGGTCGTACGGCTCGACCTCGGCGGTCTCCCGGTGCCGGGCCGCCTCCGCCGCCCCGCTGATCGGGTTGGGCCGGTGCGCGGGTGCCTCCTCGGCGTACGACCAGGGCTCGCGGCCACGTGACGGATTCGACCAGCCACCCTCCGCACGCGCCGGCTCGGCCGGGGCGTAGCGCTCGAACTCGTCGTACGGTTCGCGCTCCCGCCCCCGGGGTGGCCGGTCGTAGGGGTCCTCGGACGGCACCCGGGGCAGCAGGCCGGTCACCCATTCGGTGAGCGGCTCGGCCGTTTCGACATCCCGACGACGAGTCACGAAGAATATGTACCGGTTGGCAGTGGCGGAAACCAGTCCGGACGGCCCGCTTAGTTCAGTCTTAAGAATCGCTTGGTTGGGGGCTAAGGAAGCGACCGTGCGGTGGCCCGGACGCTCCCCGCCCCGGACCACCGCACCCCCCGTTGGTCGGCTTCCGTCGACCCACCGCCCCGGGTGGCCGACCGCACCCGCTCACCCCTGCCGGCCCGCCCCCTCACGGGCCGCGAGGGGGCGGCTCACCCGCGGCGCCGCCGTCAGCGGGCCGGACCGACGCACAGGATGAAGTCCTGGAGCGTGCCGATCGTGCCGTCCTGGTAGAGGTACTGCGTGTAGTCGGTGGACTCACAGGCGGACTCGCTGGTGGTGCCGTCCTTGCGCAGCAGCACCTTGAGCGCGCCCTTGCTGCCGCAACTCGCCTCCTCGACCTCGTCGGTCGCCTCGTCGATGGTGAGGCAGTCGCCCTTCTTGAACTGGTCGAGGTTGCCCTCGATCGACTCCTCCTCCGGGGTCGGCGAGGCCTTGCCCCTCGGCGGCGTCGTCTTCGTGCGCGGCTTCGGGCTCGGGGTCTGCTCGCCGGCGGCGACGTTCGACGGGTCGGTGCCGTCGTCGCCGGCCCAGAGGTACGCCGCGGTGCTGCCGCCGCAGCAGAGCAGCACGACGCCGAGAACGATGCCGACGACCAGCGGCGCCTTGCTCTTCTTCGCCGGGACCGGCGTACCGAACTGCGGTGCCGGCCCGGCCGGCGAGGAGGGTGCCGACGGGTCCGCGCCCGACGACGGGTAACCGGACGCCTGCGGGTACGGCTCCGGCGACTGTGAGTACGCACCGGACGACGAGGGCGGCGGGTAGGAGCCCGAGGAGGACTGCGGGTACGAGCCGGAGGAGGGCGGGTACGAGCCCGACGAGGACTGCGGGTAGCCGCCCGAGGAGGACTGCGGGTAGCCGGAGCCGCCGCCCGCCGGACCGCCGTATCCGCCGGACTGGCCGGAGTATCGCGGGTCGCGGGACGGCTCACCCGGGCCGTAGCCCGGGGGTGGATATGTGGACATGGTTGCCTCTCGAAGAAGACTGCGTGGTCGCGGCCGGCCGAGACCGGTTGGCCGGGGCACCGGAGGTGCCCCTAGGACCAGCGGCGGGGACGGCCCGACCGTCACGGGCCGGACCGGCGCCGGGTGGCCGCGGTACACATCGGATGGTCGGGTGCCCGGCGCTCGATCCGGTGTCAGGGACACTTCCCCGGCACCCGAGTCCCCCCGAACGCCGACCCCCGTGACCGGCCCGCCCCCCACGGGCCTCTAGCAGCTTGGGGATGCCCGCCACACAACTGCCACACGATTGCCACACGCCACGCGGGCACAGCCCTGGTACACCGCCACATCCAGGGCAGACACCGTAGTACGGTTTCATGTCCGTGATTTGCCGGCGGTTCTCAGGAGACGGCGAGTGAAGTTCGGGGTGCTCGGGCCGCTGCGAGTCTGCACGGACTCCGGCGCCGAGGTGGTGCTGCGCAGCCGGCACCAGCGCACCGTGCTCGGCGCGCTGCTGGTCGGCGCCGGCCAGCTCGTCACCGTCGACCGGCTGGTGGAGACGCTCTGGGGTGACCGCCCACCGGCCTCGTACGCCTCCAACCTGCAGACCTACGTCTCGCGGCTGCGGGAGCGGCTGCCCGGCCTGAGTATCGAGCACCGCAGCGACGGCTACCTGCTGCGGGTGGAGACCGACGACGTCGACGTACTGGTGTTCCGGCGGGAGGTCGCCACCGGCCGGGCGGCACTGGCCGCGGGCGATCCGGTGCTGGCGGCCGACCGGTTCCGGCGCGGGCTGCGGCAGTGGCGGGGGCGACCGCTGGCCGACCTGACGGTGCCGACGCTGGAGCCCGAACTCGCACAGTGGGAACTCGAACGGGTCGGCGCGCAGGAGGACTGCGTCGACGCCGACCTGCGCGCCGACGGCGACCTCGCCACCGTCCTCGCCGAACTGCACCAACTGGTGACCGAGCACCCGATGCGGGAGCGGCCGTACGGCCAGTTGATGGTGGCGCTCTACCGCGCCGGGCGCCGGGCCGACGCGCTGGCCGCGTACCAGCGGGCCAGGGAGATCTTCGTCACCGAGCTGGGCGTCGAGCCCGGTCCCGACCTGCGCCGGCTGCACCAGGCGATCCTGCGCGGCGAGGAGCCGTCGGTGGGCCGGTTCGGCAACCGGCCGGAGGCCGCTCCCCGGTCGCCGTTCCCGGTCTGCCAGCTACCGCCGAGCCTGCCGGGATTCGTCGGCCGGGCCGGCAGCATCGACCGGATCGAGCGGATGCTGGAACCGGCCGGCGGGGTGCCGGTGGTGGCGGTCTCCGGCCAGCCGGGCGTGGGCAAGAGCACGCTGGCGGTGACGGTGGCACACCGGATCCGGGACAGGTTCCCGGACGGGCAGCTCTTCGTACACCTGGCCGGTGCCTCGGCCGCGCCCCGGGATCCGGCCGCGGTCCTGGCCGACCTGCTCCGGGTGCTGGGCGTCCCCGGCTCGGCGTTGCCGCAGAACCTCTCCGCGCTGGCCGCCGCCTACCGGGCCCGGCTCGCGGACCGGCGGGTGCTGGTCGTGCTCGACGACGCCGCCACCGCCGCCCAGGTCCGGCCGCTGCTTCCGGGTACTCCCGGCAGCGCCGTGCTGACCACCAGCCGGCGCCGGCTCAGCGGGCTGATCGACGCCCGGCACCTGCCGGTCGGTCCGCTCACCGACGACGAGGCCCGGGCGCTGCTGGCCGACGTGGTGGGCCCGGAACGGGTGGCGGAGGAGCCCGGCCAGGCGGCCCGGATCGCCGCCGCCTGCGGCAACCTGCCGCTGGCGGTCAGGATCGCGGGTACCCGGCTCGCCACCCGCTCGTGGCCGCTGGCGATCCTCGCCGACCGGCTCGACGACGAGCGGCAGCGCCTCGACGAACTGGCCGCCGGAGACCTCCAGGTCCGGGCCAGCCTGGCGCTGAGCGTGCAGGCGCTCTCCCCGCCGACCCGGGAGGCGTTCGGCCTGCTCGGCTCGCTCGGCCCGGTCAGCTTCGCGGCGTGGGCGGTGGCCGAGGTGCTGGAGCGCGCCGACGCCGACCGGGTAATCGACGAGCTGGTCGAGGCGAGCCTGCTGGAGGTGACCGGGCCGGCCGACGGCGGCGAACCGCGCTACCGCCTGCACGACCTGCTCCGGGTCTACGCCGAGGAACTCGCGGTGGCCGACGACCGCCCACTGTCGACAGTGGGGAGCACCCTGGGGGTGGCCGCCCCGACGAGTCTCCCCGCCGTCCCGGCCGGGCAGCCGGGGCGGCGGGCGGGGGCGCAGCGCCGGCTGGTGGCGGCCGCCGCCGCGCTCGCCGGCAGCGCCGCTCGCCGGCTGCCCCGGACTCTGACCTGGGCCCGCCTGGCGGAACCGGCCGATCGGGTACGCCCACCGCGCGCCGCCGAGCGGATCGCCGCCGACCCGCTGGGCTGGTTCACCGCCGAACTCGACTTCCTCACCAGCCTGCTCGGACTCGCCATGGAGTGCGGCGCCGAACGGGCCGCGATCGACCTCGCCGAGCGGCTCGCCCCGTTCTGCTGGGTGCACGGGCATTGGACGGAGCTCCAGGCGGTGCAGCGGCTGGCCGGGCAGGCCGCCGAGCGGATCGGCGACGACCGGACGATCGCCCGGACCGACTTCGTCATCGGCCTGCTCCAACTGGCCCGGGGTGACCTGGCGGGCGCGGCCGAGCGGCTGCGCGACGGTCGGGACCGGTACGAGCGGCTCGCCGACCGGCACGGCCTGGCCTGCCTGCTCAGCGACGAGGCGGTGCTCTACGACTACCAGAACCGCGCCGAGGACGCCGCGTCGACCGCCGAGCGGGCGGTGGCACTGTTCCGGGCCGAGGGGGACCCGCTGGGCGCCCTGCTGGCCGCGCCGGTGCTCTCCGCCGCGTACCGGGGGCTGGGGCGGCTGGACGAGGCGCTGGCGGTGGACGAGGCGGCGGTGGCCGAGGCCGACGGGCTGGGTGCCGCCGAGATCGTCACCGCCCGGTGCCTGAACGCGCTCGCGGTGACCCGGTTGCTCCGCGACGAGCCGGCGCTGGCGTACGCCGCCGCGGAGCGGGCCGTGGCGCTGCTGCGTACGGTCAACGACCGGTACGTGCTGCTGGCCGCCCTGCGGCACCTCGCCTCGGCGGCGGTCTGCCTCGGCCGCCGGGACGAGGCGGTGCACCGGCTCCAGCAGAGCCACGACCTGGCGGTGCAGTTGGGTGACCGGCCCTGGGCCACCGGCCTGGCCCGGGACCTGGCGGTGAGCTGGATCGGCGAGGGGCGGGCCGCCGCGGCGGTCGGGGTACTGCGCCGCTGCGTCCGGACGTTCGAGGAGATGAGCATGCCGTCGGCCCAGGCGGCCACGCTGAACATGCTGGCCCGGGCGTACGACGAGACCGGCGACCGGCAGGCGGCCCGGGACGCGCGGTTCTGGGCCGGCATCCTCAGCGATCCCCGGGACACCCGCACTCCGGCACTGGCCGGCATCGTGCTGCGGCTGGCCGACGCGCCCGGGCTGGTGAGCAGCGGCTCCTGACCCGCCGCCCAGGTCGGCGAAGAGCGGCTCCCGACCAGGCCGGGCCGGTGCGCGAGCCGCCGGAAACGTCGTACCGGACCGGTAGTTTTGGCAGGTGAACCGTACCGATCGGCTTTATGCCCTGGTGGAGGAGTTGCGCGCGGTCGCACCCCGACCGCGCAGCGCACGCTGGCTCGCCGACCGATTCGAGGTCGACGCGCGCACGATCAGGCGGGACATCGGCGCCCTACAGGAGTCCGGCGTGCCCATCTACCCCGAGCTGGGCCGGGGCGGCGGCTACGTGCTGGACCGGGCCTACACGCTGCCGCCGGTGAACATCACCCCGCGCGAGGCGATCGCCGCCGCCGTCGCGCTGGAGACGATGGCCGACACCCCGTTCCTCGACGCGGCGCGTTCGGTGCTGCACAAGATCCTCGCGGTGATGCCACCGTCCGGTGTGGAGGCCGTCGCCGAGCTCGCCGGCCGGATCAGGCTCACGGCGCTGGAGCCGGAACCGTCGGGGGCGCCCGCCCGGCAGGTGCTCCGGACCGCGGGTGACGCGCTGCTCAGCCGCACCGTGCTGGCGATCGAATACGTGGACCGCAACGGCGCCACCTCGCACCGGCTGATCGAGCCGGTGGAGCTGCTCGGCGCCGGCCGGCAGTGGTATCTGGTCGGTTGGTGCCGGCTGCGGCAGGAGGTGCGCGGGTTCCGGCTGGACCGGATGCGCCGGGCGGCGCCGACCAACGAGACCGCGCCGCCCCGGTCGATCGAGCCCGCCTGGCGGGGTGGGCTCGACGTGCCGGCGACCCGGCTGCAACTGCCCGGACGAGCGGATTCGTCGAGAAAAGCGGACAGGATGCTGTCCTGACCAGCGCCGAGAATGGTGGGTGACGAGGCCGGCGTGGTGCCGCCGACGCGATCGGCGGACCGGGCCGGATCACCGCCCACGGGAGGACTCTCGCGATGACCATCAACACCAACCACAGCTCGGCCGTGGTCCCCGTCGACTCCCGGCCGATGCTCTGGCAGAACTGGATGGCGCTGCGCAACGGCGACCGGTCGCTCGTCGAGGAGATCCTCGCGCCCACGGTTCTCGCCCACCTGCCGGTGCCCGGCGGGTCGCCGGAGCAGGTCCGGGGCCGCCAGGCGCTGCTGACCTGGGTCTCCGGCCGGCACGCCGGCTGCCCGGACGCGCGGCTCACCGTCGAGGTCGGCCCGATCATCGGGCCCGACCTGATCGCCGGTCGCTGGAAGCTCACCCGGGCCGGCGACGACCCGGGCAGCCTCTGTCCACACCGGATCATCGTGGCCTGCTCCGGTGTCGACATCCTCCGGGTCGACGGCGACCGGATCGTCGAGTACTGGAGCCACGACGACAGCGTCCAGTTGGACCGCTGCCTGACCTACAGCGCCGCGTAGTAACGGCCCGGTGGGGGGCGGGGATGAACCCTCCGCCCCCCACCGGCCCTCCCCACCGGTCGGGCCGGCGCCCCGCCGTCGACGCGGTGCGGGTCCGGCCCGCCTGGCGTGCTGGTCAGGCGGGCGCGGCCGCACCCCGGTAGGTGCCGAACGACCAGCGGTTGCCCTCCGGGTCACGGACCAGGAAGTCGCGTGATCCGTAGTCGGTGTCCCGTGGCTCCTGGACAACCTCGGCACCGGCGGCGACCGCCCGGGCATACAGCGTGGCCCGAGCGGGTGGAGCGCCAGTTGGATCCCGGAGTGCCGGCCGGGGTGCTCGATCAGCGCGGGAGCGGTGTGCCGGCCGCCGAGCAGCGGCTTGGCCGTCACCCTGTCACCTCCCTGGGGCGGTCTGGCCAGCCTATGTCCGCCGGTCCGGGCGCGGGAACGGGCGTTTGTCCGGTGGCCGGTCGGGTAGCCCCGCCCAGGCGGTGGAAGGGGGAGGACCGTGCGGATCGGCATCGTCGGCACCGGGCACGTCGGTGGCACGCTGGCCCGGTTGTTCACCAAGGCGGGCCACGAGGTGGCGGTGGCCAACTCACGGGGGCCCGACACGCTCCGTGGGCTCGCCGGCGAGCTGGGCGGGCGGGTGCATCCGGCGACCGTGGCGGAGGCGGCCCGGTTCGGCGACGTGGTGGTGGTCTCGGTACCCGTCGGCCGGTACGCCGAACTGCCCGCCGAGCCGATGAGCGGCAAGACGGTGATCGACACCGGAAACTACTACCCGGAGCGGGACGGCCACCTGCCCGAGCTCGACCAGGACCGGACCACCTCCAGCGAGCTGCTCCAGCGGCACCTGCCGGACGCGCACGTGGTGAAGGCGTTCAACACGATGCGCTGGGACCACCTGCGCGAGTACGGGCGGCAGTCCTCGGCGCAGCGCCGTTACGGCATTCCGGTCTCCGGCGACGACGTCGGCGCGAAACGGCGGGTCTCCGACCTGATCGAGCAGGTCGGGTACGAGCCGGTGGACGCCGGCCGGCTGGCCGAGGGGCGCCGGCACCAGCCCGGTACCCCGGTCTATCTCGCCGACCTGGACGGCGCCGAACTGCACAGCCAGCTCGGCGCGCCGTAGCTGCGGCACACCCGCTCGCCGGGCCGCACCCGAGGCGGCCGGGCCACCCTCGGGGTAAGCCGCGGGTCAGCTCTCCGACGGGTTCCGGCCGGCGTCACCGGATGCCGGGCCCGGCTCGTCCGCCTCGCCGGCCGGCTCGCCCCGATCGTCGTCGTTGCCGGTCCGGGCCCGCCGATCCGCCGCCACCGTGTTGACCACGTTGTAGAGCACCGCGGCGATCGGCACCGCGACGAAGGCGCCGACGATGCCGCCGAGCAGTGTGCCGGCGGTGACCACCAGCAGCACCACCACCGGATGCAGCCGTACCTGCCGTTTCATGATCAGCGGTTCGAGCAGGTTCCCCTCCGTCTGCTGCACGGCGATCACCGCCGCCAGCACCAGTAGCGCGGTGGTCGGCCCCTTCGCGGCCAGCGCGACGAGTACCGCGACGCTCCCGGCGACGGTGGCGCCGATGATCGGTACGAAGCCGCCGAGGAACGTGATTACCGCCAGCGGCAGCGCCAGCGGAACGCGGAGGATCACCAGGGCGGCCCCGATGCCGATCGCGTCGATCGCGGCGATCATCATCGTGCCCCGGGTGTACGCGCCCAACGTGTGCCAGCCGGCCCGACCGGCCACGGCCGTCCGGGCCCGGGACCGCTCGGCGACCCGGTCCAGCACCCACCGCCACATCGGGCGGCCATCCTTCAACAGGAAGAACAGCAGTACCAGGACCAGCAGCAGGCCGCCGACCGCCTCCGCCACGGTGGCCGCGCCGCTGACCGGGTCGGGCGCCGACTTCTGGATCCCGGTCACGGCCTGCCGGGTCCACTTGTCGAGCTGCTGCTCGCTGATCGGCAACCCACCGATGAGGAAGTCCCGGGTACGCTCCAGCCCCTGGTCGAGCTGCTTGGCCAGGTCGGAGAACTGGTCGGCGGTCAGCCGCCAGATCAGCAGTACGGCGCCGCCGAGCAGCCCCAGCAGCAGCAGTACGGCGGTCAGCGCGGCCAGCGCGGGCGGGAAGCGGTGCCGCCGCAGCCGGCTGGCCACCGGATCGAGCAGCGCGGCCAGGAACAGGGTGGCCGCTAGCGCGATGCTCAGCGGTGCGAGCCGGGTGGCGATCTGCGCCAGGACGTACGCCCCGGCGGCGATGACGAGCAGGCAGGCGCTGGCCAGCACCGCCCAGCGCACCAACCAGGGGAGACGGTCCAATAGCTGGCTGGGGCGCCCACCGTACCCGTTCGACCGGTCGGCCGCGTTGCCCATGTCCGCCTCCTGTCGACCTCGGCGTCACGGGTACCCGCCCGAGGCCCGGGCGACACCTGCCGCTGTGGGTCGATCTGTTCGGTTCCGGGGGCGTTGGGCGCCCGACCGGTCCGGTCAGGAGGCGGAGCCCGGCTGCCGTGCCGGCCAGCGGGCCGGTGGGACCCCGGGCAACCGGCCCGGTGCCGCCGAGTTCCGGCCCGATGGCGGCAGGTTCCGGCCGGGTGCCGGCGAACCCGCGCCCGGTGTCGACGAATTGCCGGTCGGCGGGGCGGAACTCCGGCTCGGCGTCGGCGCGTTCCGGCGGCGCAGCGAGCGACGGTAGTAGTCGTCCCGGTGCGCGAACTCGACCGGCAGCGATCCGGGCAGGTCGACTCCGCGCCGGGGATCGGCGAGGGCATCGGCGTGCAGCGCCAGCCCGGCGCGGGTGAGCAGCGCGTCCCACTCCGGCGGAGCCAGTTCCACCATGGCCGGGTTGGCGAGCCGGAACCTGGCCACCGCCCGCCGGATCACGGTGGCCAACCGCCGTACGCGCTGCGGCGAGTCGAGCGGGCCGCCGGAGAGGGCGAGCGCCGGCCGGCCGGTGGCCCGTACCGCGTCGCAGACCACGAGCAGGCGCTCGCCGGTGGCGTCCGGATCGGTGTCCAGGTCGGTGCCGGCGGAGAGGATACGCAGCCCGGCAGGCCACTGCCAGCGGATCTGCCCGGTCACCACCCGACTGCTGACCGGTCCGGTCCGGCGGCGGTGCCGCGGATCGGCCTGCAGCCCGGGTGCCGGTCCAATGTGGCAGTCCACACAGACGTACGTCAGCCGCCGGTCGGTGACGGTCACCTCGGCCGGCCGGGGCAGCGACCAGGACAACTCGTCCGGCCCGACGCCGGGGTTGAGCAGGTATCCGGCGACCTCGACCCGGTCGCGCCACAGCACCCGCTCGTCGGTGTCCAGCACCAGCCGGCGGTGCCAGTCGAGCCGGGGGAAGTAGGTGTCGTCCTGGTCCGGGTCGTCGAAGCGGTGCGGCCGGATGAAGAACGGGGACGCGTTCTCGGTCATGGGGGAGGGCCTCCCGGGTACGGGACGTCGTACCTCCTAGGCTGGCGGACTTCCGACCCGCTGTCACGACGGTTGTTGGGGGGTCGGACGCTCGGCTGACCCGTGCACAGCCGTTGGGCGGCGGACGCTGGATCTACGGCCCTGCGGCGGCCGGAGAGTCAGGGCAGGGAGCGGGAAACTGCCGCTCCGGCGCGGCGAGCAGCCGGGGCGCCAGGGCACGCCGAGCGGTGCGGCCGGTCAGTTGCCGATCTCGTCGGCCCGGACGAGGCCGTCCTCGATGGCCCGGGCGAGCAGTGCGGCCTTGGTCGCGGCGGGCCGGCCGGCCCGGGCGTACTTGATCCGGGCCCGGTCGACGTACTGCTTGACGGTGTGCTCGCTGATGTTCATCCGGCGGGCCACCGACGCCTTCGACATCGACTGGAACCAGAGCAGCAGCGCCTCGCGCTCCTTGTCGGACAGCACGGGCCGGCCGGTACGCCGGTCACCGACGATCGCACCGGCCAGCGCCGGCGGCACGTACGGCCGGTCGCTCGCCGCCGCGAGCACGGTGTCCACACAGTGCTCCCGGCCCTCCTGCTTGGCCAGGAAGGCGACCGCGCCGGCGTCCAGTACGGCCAGGATGGTGTCGGAGTCGCTGTGTTCGGAGTAGACCACCACCCGCCGGCCGGCACCGCTCAGCTCGGCCACCTTGTCGATCGCCATCCGGCCGCGCAGCCGCAGGTCGAGCAGGATCACGTCGGCCGGCGGCTGGCCGGCGGCGAGTACCCGGTCCGGGTCCTCACCGGTCGCCACCACCGCCAACCGTGGCTCGGTGGCCAGCCACGAGCGGATCCCCTCGATGACCACCGGGTGGTCGTCGACGATCGCGACCGTGATCCGCGATCCTTCCGGGGTCACGCCGCCCGCCACCGGGTCTGCACCCATACCAGTTCCTCGGTCTCCTCGTAGACGTACTCGACCTCGCCGCCGGGGAGGTCGTCGCCGGTCCTCCCGATGGTGTCACCGGGACCGGCTGGCTCAGATGTGATCATCGACGTGCCGGGTGTGGTCAGGCTCACCACGACCTCGTCGGGTTGGCCGACCACGGTCAGCCGGGCCCACCGGGTCGCGGCGGTCAGGGTCGTGGTCAGCGGTTCGGCGAGCTGCCGGCGGATCTCCACCGGCAGCGGCGGCAGCGTGCCGACGGCCACGAAGTCGACCGGCAGGCCGTTGCGTTCCACCACGTCGACACAGGCGCGCAGCTCGTGCAGCAGCGGATCCGGCACGTCGTCCGACTCGGCGATCAGCCGGCGCAACCGGGACGCCTCCAGGGCGCAGCGGCGCTGCACGGCCGGATCCGCCGGATCGGCCCGCCCCTGCGCGAGGTCGGTCAGGATGGCCCCGGCGGTCCGGTCCAGCGCGGCGAGCCGGTCCCGACGGGTCTGGTGCGTCCGGCCGGCGGCGGCCCGCTCGGTCTCGATCGCCGTCCGGGCCGCGGCCGTCCGGGCGGTGGAGCCGGCGAGGGTGCCGAGCAGGTTGACCGCGATCATCATCGCGATCGGCAGCGTCGCGTTGCCGTAGACGGCCATCGCGTACCGGCTCAGGTCCGCCGCGCCGCCGCCGCGCCGCGCGAGTACCCCGACCAGGGCGATCGCCGCGCCGACCGCCAGCACCGCGACCAGGGCCGGGATCCGCCGACCCCAGAGCAGGAGTACGACGAACCAGCCCAGCGTCGCCCAGCCGAAGTTGGCGGAGTCGAAGACCAGCGACCCCGGTACGCAGGCGAAGACCGCCACGTCGACCAGGAGCAGTACCCCGACCAGCGGCCAGGTCGGCGAGGGCGTGCCGCGCAGCAGGTTGACCGCGGCGACCACACCCACCGCGCTGAAGACCAGCCAGCCGGCGCCGACGACCCAGGGCAGCCGGTACTGCTGCCAACTGCCGAGCACCGCCGGCAGGTTGATGGCGAGGTGCCAACCGAACGCGATCACCACCGCCGCGATCCGGGGACCCCGCTCGACGGTGGCGGTGACGGTGCCCGCCGCACCGCCGGCCAGGTCAGTGGACATCCGACCACTCCAGCCGGATCCGGGTACCCCGACCGGGCGCGGACGAGACCTCGGCCCGACCACCGACCGTCGCCATCCGGCCGTGCACGGACTCCCGCAGGCCGTACCGGTGCCGGGGGACCGTGTCCGGGTCGAAGCCGGGGCCGTCGTCGACCACCTCGACCGCGACGGTGTCGCCGCTGCGGCACAGCCGCACCGAGGCGGTGGCCCCGGGCGCGTGCCGGAGCACATTGGACAGTGCTTCGCCGGTGCTGTGGGTGACCGCCTCGGCGACCGGGGCCGGCACCGCGCACGGCTCCAGCGCCGCGCTGGCCCGCAACTCCGGCAGCCGGCCGAGCAGCGTGCGCAGCCGCTCGTCGAGGGCGATCAGCCGGACCTCACCGGCCGGGGCCGGCCCGGCCGCCGGAGGGTCGCCGGCCAGGCCGGCCAGGGTACGCAGGTCGGCGGCGGCCCGCTCGCGCAGCAGCGGCGACCGCCCGGCGACCGCACCGAGGCCGACCACGGTGAGGGTGGAGAGCACGGTGTCGTGCAGGTCGCGGTTCTGTTGCCGCTCCGCGGCCCGGGCGGCCCGGGCGGTCAGGGCGGCCCGGGCGGTCTCCTGGTAGGCCGCGAAGGCGAGGTCGGCGAGCCGGCTGCTGCGTCGGGCCACCCCGGCCAGGGCGGCCGCGGAGCCGGTCTGCACGGCGAGGGTGATGGCGTGCCCGACCGCCTCGGTGTCGTCGCCGGCCAGTTGCGCGCCGAACCCGTACGCGGCGGCCACCAGCAGCCCGGCCGGGACCGAGTGGGTGGCCGGCAGGATGAACTGGGCGACGATCACCGAGGTGCTGGCCTGGATCGCCACCCAGCTCACCTCGCCGGGCAGTACCTCGGCGGCGACCAGGTCCCGGATCAGCAGGCAGGTGCCGACGGTGAGCAGGATGTCGACGGCCATCGCGGGCCCCGGCCGGCGCCACCGGATCACCAGGGCCGCGAAGAGCACCGACCAGACGGTCAGCAGGCTCACCACGACGACGAGCAGCGGGGTGGAGACCGGCGGGGTACGCACCGCGAGTGCCGGCACCGCACAGGCGATCCCGCAGGTGAGCCGGAGTAGGGCCGGAAAGACCGTGTAGACCCAGCCCAGCGCGCTGGCCGCGGGCATCTCGGCGCCGGCCGGCGCCGGGTCGACCGGCCCGGCGGGCCCGACCGGGGAGGAGCCGGCGGTGGCGGGGGAGACAGACATGTGTGCCCGACCTCCCGTTGCTCCGCCGCCGTGGCAGCACGTCCGAACCGGACCGCGCCCCTACGTATCGAAGGCGAACAATAGCAGAGGTATAACGGTTGGTTTGTCCCAGATCGCAGTTGGTCTGCCGGCTGCCTTCCATCCGAGGGCCGCCGGACCGCCCGGCCCGACCCGACCACCGAACGGGGGTCACGGTGACGGCCGGACGGGGGTCAGTGTGACAGCCGTACGGGGGTCAGCGCGACCCGTACCGGGGGCCGGGCCCGCCGTACGGGTCGGGGGATCAGGCGTGGTCGTTGGCGGGTGGCACCGCGTCGACCGGCATCCGGTAGATCCACACCGGGTAGTCGACGCTGGAGACGCCACCGGCAAGTCCCGGAGTGCGGTTGAGCTGGGCCGCCGGGATCCAGAGCTGACCGGTGCCGTCGAGCCAGAGCGCGTCGCCCCAGACCAGCCGGGGGTCGGCGACCAGGGTCTCGATCCGGCGATCGAGATCGATCGCCAGGATGCGTCGCCGGTCCACGTCGCTCAGATAGATCACTCCGGCCGCGTCGATCGCGGTGCCGCCGGTGGTCGGGGTGTCCACCCACGGCTCGGCCTGCCGGGCGACGATCTCCGGTGGGATCCCCGGGTCGTCGAGGCAGCGCGTCTCGATCCGGTGCAGCGGCCCCGAGGCGGGCTGGTAGTAGAGGTAACGCCCGTCCGGCGACACCTCCAACTGGTCGGCGTGGATCCGCAGTTCCCGGCCGTGCGCGTCGCGGAGCATCTCCCCGTCGGCCCGCAGCGGGCGGCGGGCGACGGTGCTGGCGTGCCCGTCGAGTACCCGGCGGCACGCTGCGGTCGCCAGGTCCAGCACGATCAGCCCGGGGGCACCCGCGTCGGTCAGGTAGCCCATCCGGCCGTTGAACCGGACGTCGTCGACGTAGCTGTTCGGCCGCAGCGCCGGGCCGAGGTCATAGCTCCGGACCACCGTCGCGGAGTCCAGCTCCACGACGATCAGCCGTGGACCTCCGGGTACGACCGGCAGCCCGATGCCGGGACTTCCCGAGTCGACGATCCAGAGGTTGCCGTCCGGCCCGATCCGCAGCCCGTTCACGTGCACGAAGGCGCCCTCGGGATCGAGGTCGTCGCGTACCTCGTTCCAGGCCGGGTCGGGATAGGGGACGACCCGGCCGTCCGAGACCACCTCACCGACCTGGATCCCGGGTCCGTCGGCGGACGGGAAGCTCACGAAGACCCGGCCGTCGCCGGTGGTGGTCACGCCGGTCCAGACCCGGTCGCTGGCGGCCACCGGACGCAGCCGGGGATTCTCCTGGATGGTGGGGCGCACGCCGCCGAGCCTATCGCCGGACAAGCCCCGGAAAGTCCCTTTCGTTGCAGCTCAGTGCTGTCCGGCGATGCCGGCTGCCTGAGGGGGTCCCCGCCGCCGGCAGCCGGGGAGCCGGCTGCGCTAGTCGGGGTATTTACGGCGTTTCGGGGCATCTCCTCGGGCACGATGGCCGGGTGGAGTTCGCCCCGGCCGAAACGCCCGCCCACCGCCGGCCCATCGGTGCGATGGGGTGCGGGGTACTCCACCAGCCGCCCGGCGGCAACCAGAGCCGTGACGCCGGCCGGTCGGCTGCCGGTACCGGCTGACGGGCGGCCCGGGGTGGACAGCGTCATCGACACCCTCAGCGCACTCTCCGGCTGGGCGGCGCTGCTGGTGGTCGGTGGGCTCGCCTTCGGCGAGTCCGCCGCGTTCGTCGGGCTGTTCCTGCCCGGCGAGACCGCGCTGCTGCTGGGTGGAGCGCTCGCCGCGACCGGCCGGGTGAGCCTGCCGGCGATGGTCGTGGTCTCCACCGTCGCCGCCATCGCCGGAGACAGCGTCGGATACGAGATCGGTCGCTGGGCCGGCCCGCCGCTGCGGCGCAGCCGTGCCGGGCGCTGGGTCGGCGAGGAGCGCTGGAGCCGCGCCGAGCGGTTCGTGGACCGGCACGGACCGCTGGCCGTACTGCTGGGACGGTGGGTCGGCGTGCTCCGCACCCTGGTGCCGGCGCTGGCCGGGATGAACCGGATGCCGTACCGCCGGTTCCTGCTCTTCAACGCCCTCGGCGGCGCGGCCTGGGCGACCGCCGTGGTGATGGTCGGCTATCTGGCCGGCGCCTCCTGGCGGCGGATCGAGAACCACCTCGGCGAGGCCGGTGCCGGCCTCGCCGCGCTGGTGGTGCTCTGCCTGGCGGCGTGGTGGCTGATCCGGCGACGGCGCCGCGCGCGGCGCGGAACCCGGCCGTGACCGGGCGGGCGTCGCCGCCGGTCAGCGGGCTCCCACGGGTACGTCGATGATGCTGGCCAGCAACTCCTGGGCCCGGCGGGCCCGGTCCATGTCCTCCCGCTGGATGCGGTCGAGAAACTGCCGGATGTCGTCGTGTCCCTCGGCGTCGCTCTTGTACTGCTCGTAGACCTGACCGCCCTTGAGGGCGTGGTACTGGATCGACACGAGGTCGTAGACGATGTTGTCGGCGTGACCGTGCACCTTACCCATTGCGGTCTCCCTCCCTCGGTTGCCGTTGTCGGCTACCCGGTTAGCGGCCATTGATTCCACCGACCGGTACCCGGGCGGGCGGGTCAGTCGGCGTGCGGCCAGGGTGACGCCGCCACCACGACGCCGTACAGCAGGTGGTCGGCGAGCAGCGCCAACCGCTCCCGGCCGCCGTGCCGGCGCTCGTCGATGCCGAGCAGTGGAGCGAGGCCCGCCTCGAAGACGGCCCAGAAGGCGAAGCCGTACGCCGGGCCGGCCCAGCCCTGCCGCCGTACCGATCGGGGCAGCAGTCCGAAGAGCATCCCGCCGCCGGCACCGTAGGCCCAGTGGACCAACTCGACCAGGGCCTGCCGGCGGTCCACCGGGATCCGCCGGAACAGGCTGGGCGCGGTCTGCCGCAGCACCTCCTCGGGTGGGGTACGCCGGACCAGTCCGAGGCCGGTGGTCACCTGCCGGAAGCCGGACATCGCCATCGCGGCGAACGCTCCCCGGGTGGCGCCCCGGATCGCCGCCGCCGAGGCCGCGCGCAACCGGTGCGGATCCGTCACCTGGGCTCCTCTCCGAGCCGGGCCGGCCGTACCTCGCCTCGCTGCTACCCGGGCGCGGCTGCGGGAAACCCGGAACCATGGCCGGAAGCTCCCCGGGGTGACTCGGCCGGCACCGGTCGGGGCGGGCGACGATTCCGCCCCGACCGGTGAACCGTTACCTCACCGGGCTGCCGGTTGCGGCCAGGAGGACTGGCTGGTGTAGACCAGGTGCCCGGGGATCACCTCCCCGCCGGTGGTCAACTCGGTGTACGCCCAGTGCTCGCCCTCGGGCAGCGGCCCGTCCGGCCGGAGCCTGAACGACGGCGTGCTGCCCCGCTCCACCGTCGCCGGCAGGGTCAGCGTCGCAGGGGCGTACCGGCCGTGGCGGGCGATCAGGGCGTGCCCGAGCCGGTAGTCGACCGTCGCGTCCCCTGCGGTGTACGCGAAGACGTACGCCGTGTACCGGCCGGGCTCGGGCAGGAAGACGTACGCCTGCTCCTGGCTGTGCCAGTTGGCGCTCTTGTAGACCAACTCGTCGCCCTTGAACAGCCAGAGGTCGAGGTCGTCGCCGGGGTCGTCGGAGGCGGTCTGCACCACCAGCCCGGCGGTGCCGGTCGGCACCGTGAAGGCGTGTGCGCGTACTCCGGCGGCGTGCGGGTCGAAGACACCGCCCTGCACTCCGGCCGGCATGCGCTGCTGCGTCCACCGGATCGGGGTGTAGCCGGTCGAGCGACCGGCGACCGGGCCGGTGAAGCCGACCTCCAACAGCCCGAAGGCACCGTTCTGGAGCCGGCCGAACTCCAGCCCGTCGTCTCCGTACGGCCGGGGAGTCAGCCCCCACGGCCGGGCGGCCACCGGCAGCCGTACCGAATGGGCCTTGCTGCGCCAGGTGATCGCCCCGGTCGTGAAGCGGTCCCACGGCGCGCTGCCCCGGCGCAGCGTGACGGTCACCGTGGCGGTCCGCCCCGGGTCCACCGTCACCGCCTCCGGCGAGACGGTCACCCGCATTCCCGGCAGCCCGGTCACCGATGCCCGGTACGTCTCCCGCGCGGTCCCGACGTTGGTCAGCCGGCGGGTCAGCGTCACCGGCTTCGTCGCGTCGTACTCCCGCAGCGAGATCGCCGGCAGGTTGACCTCCCGGCCGTCCGGGGTGGCCGACTCGGCGAACGCGGTAAGTTCGGCCGGGGTCGGCTCGACCACCAGGCCGGGGTCGCCGGCCCGGTCCAGGTCGACCAGCCCGCTGCCCTGTTCCAGGGGCGACGTCGTGCCCTCGGTGCCGGTGGCGGTGGTACGCAGCGCCGAGGCGACCGCCCCGGGCGACCACTCCGGGTGCTTCGCCCGCAGGATCGCCGCCGCGCCGGCCAGGTACGGTGCCGCCATCGAGGTGCCGGAATAGACGTCGTACTCCCGCCCGAAGTTGCCCGGTGGGGAGACCGCCGCGACGATGTCCGCGCCCGGCGCGACGACGTCCGGCTTCAACACCCCGTAGGCCACCTGGTTCGGTCCCTTCGAGGAGAAGTCGGCGACGCTCGGCGTGCCCGGCAGGCTGGAGCCGTTGCCACCGGAGGTCAGCAGCGCGCTGCCGTCGGTCGGGTGCCGCATCAGGTAGCTGAAGAGTGTGCCGGCCTGCTCCTCGGTCGGCAGGTAGAGCACCGGGAAGTCGTAGACGGAGTTGACCCGGAAGTTGCCCTCGGGGACGAAGAGGACCATCGCCGCGCCGCCCTTCGCCTTCACCTCCTGCACCTGCGTGTACGGGTTACCCAGGGCGCAGGCCACCACCTTGTCGCGGATTTTCGCCGGGTCGAGGCTGCCGGGCTCGCAGTACTGCGCGAAGGCATCCAGCGAACCGGCCTGCTCGCCGAAGACCAGCGGGCGGGGCCGACCGCCGGGCAGTACGTCCAGCGAGGCGCCGACGAGCCGGGTGCCGTCGCCGAGCCGGAGCGTCCCCTCGTTGGCCTCGGTCACCGCCGCGCCGACGGTGGTCACCCATGGTGCCGCGTTGCCGATCATCCCGCTCATGCCGTCGTTGCCGGCCGCCGCCGAGACGAAGACCCCGCCGAGTACGGCATTGAGGAAGGCGCTGCCGACCGGGGTGTTCGGCTGCGAGTCCCCCAGCATCGGACCGATCGAATAGTTGATCACCTGTACGCCGTCGGCCACCGCCGCGTCGATCCCGGCGATGATGTCGGCGTCGTAGCCCTCGCCACCCCAGAGCACCTTGTAGACGGCGATCTGCGCGTCGGGTGCCACCCCGGAGACCGGCCCGAAGCTGCGGCCGTCGATGCGGACGTCGCGGATCGGCAGGCCGGCGGCGGTCGAGGCGGTGTGCGTACCGTGCCCGCCCATGTCCCGGGCGGAGAGCACCTCGCCCTGCGGCAGGGCACCCCGGGCCGCCAGGTAGGTGTCGGCGAAGTAGCGGGCCCCCACGATCTTGCCGTTGCAGTGCTCAGCCACGAAGGCCGTACCGGTCTGGCAGGTGCCCCGCCAGCCGCTCGGCGCCGGCATCCGCTTGGCAAAGGACGGGCTCTCCGGCCAGATCCCGGTGTCGAGGACCCCGATCACCATCCCGGCCCCGGTGCCCGGTCTGGGCCGGTCCGGCCTGGCGCCGCCCGCCGAGGCCGCGCCGGTTGCGCCGGTCGCGGCCGTGGTCGCGGTGACGGTCGTCGGCGCGCCGCCGGGTGCCGTCGGGGCAGGACTTCCGGTCGGGTCGGTGGCCGGCCCGCCGGGCGTCGTCGTGCCTCCGGGGGGGTACGGACCAGCCGGGACTCGGTGACGGCGTGGACCCGGGCGTCCTGCCGGAGCGCAGTCACCTGGGCCGGGGTCAGCGTGGCCGAGAATCCGTTGAACGCTGTGCTGAACGTCCGGTCGGCCGTGACACCGGTCGCCGCCAGAACCGCGTCCCGTCGGGCGTCGAGGTGCTTCCGGTACGCCCGCGCCGCCGTCGAGTCCGGCGCCAGCCGCTGGCCCGGTGCCGGCCGGGTCCGGGTCAGCCCGGACACCCCACCGGAGTACGCCGTCACCGGCTCCTCGGTCAGTTCGACGACGTACCGCCCGGGCGCGGTCGGCGCGGCGGACCGCGTCTCCGCATCGGGCTGCCTTGGCCGGGTACGCCCGGCGTCGAACTGGCGCCGCCCGCTACCGCCGGTCAGCTCCGGCCGGTCCCGGTCCTTGGCCAACCCGAGGTCGGCGCCGCTGCGGGCGGTACCGCCCGGTGGGGCCGCCGACGCGACGCCCGGCGCGGCTGTGCCGCCGCTGGCCAGAGCGAGGACCAGCAGGGGTACCGCCAGTCTTCGACGTCGGCTGCCACTCGTGCTCGTGCTGTCAGCCACGAGACTCCTTTCAGTACTCCCGATCCAGGGAGCGCTCCCACGGACAGAAAACGCGCTCTCCGCCGGAAACGCGGAGGAACGCGGCCCCACTCAACCCGACACTGGTCAACCAGGGATTCGTGGGATGTTACGCCCGACTCGGCAATTCAAGATCACGATGCCCGCGTGCCGGTACCGGCGGCGCCCCGACGGCAGCAGCCGGCCATGGCAGCACCGCACCTGCCGCCAGGCCCAGCGCGCCAGCGGGCAACCGGCGTGCCCTGCCGGCCATGCCTGCCGAGGCACGGCCGGGCTCACCGTTCGACGGCGAGCCGCACCCCGAGGCCGATGAAGATGCCGCCGGTCGCCGCGTCGATCCGGCGGCGTACGGCGGTCCGCCGGCGCAGCCAGCCGCCGATCCGCCCGGCGAACACCCCGACGGCGCCGTCGACCAGGAACTCCAGCCCGATCAGGATGGCGCCGAGGATCGCGAACTGCAGCCATACCCGCCCCAACTCCGGGTCGACGAACTGGGGGAGGAACGCGATCGTGAAGGTGACCATCTTCGGGTTGAGCAGGTTGGTCAGCAACCCACTCAGGTACGCCTTCCGGCCTGACAGCCCGCCCCCGGTCGGCAGCTCGGCGTGGGCGTCCCGGCGGCGCCGGATCAACTGCACCCCGAGATAGATCAGGTAGCCGGCGCCGACGATCCGGACCACCGCGAACGCGGTCGGCGCCGCCGCGAAGAGGGCGGCGAGTCCGGCCGCAGCCACGGCCACGTGGACGGCCTCGCTGGTCGCCACCCCGGCGGTGGCGAGCAGCCCGGCGCGGGAGCCGCCGCGCATCCCGCAGCCGAGCACGAACAGCATGTCCGGTCCGGGCGTGACCATGGCGACGATCGTGGTCAGGGTGAACGCCAGCAGCAGGTGTTGGTCGATCGGCATCCGGTGATCGTGTCATCCGTGGGCGCCGGCGTCGCCGAGTTATCGCCACCTACGCCACGCCACCCGGTCCACCCCGGCACCCTGCCTCCCCGGGCTGAAAATGGCTGGGCCGCCCGTCCGGTGGCGCCTACGCTGCCAGCAGCTACAGCCGCGCGACCGCCAACCGTGTCCGGTGCCGAGGGAGATCTGTTTGTCCACCGCCGACCCGTCGTCCGCCCAGGTGCAGGTCGACGAGGCTCTCGTCCGGCGGCTGCTCGCGACCCAGTTTCCGCGCTGGGCGGAGCTGCCCGTGGTGCGGACCCGGATCTGGGGCACCGACAACGCGATGTACCGGCTCGGCGACGACTTGGTGGTCCGGCTGCCCCGCTTCGCCAGATGGGCGCCGCAGGTCGACCGGGAGCAGCACTGGCTGCCCCGTCTGGCCCCGCAACTGCCGTTGACCGTCCCCGTTCCGCTCGCGCTCGGGCAGCCGGCCGAGGGCTATCCGTTCCGGTGGTCGGTCTATCCGTGGCTGGACGGCGAGAACCCGGGCCGCGAGGGTGGCGCCGACCCGGACCAGTTGGCCCGGGACGTGGCGGAGTTCATCCGCGCGCTGCGCCGGATCGATCCCACCGGCGGTCCGGCGCCGGAGGCCAGCAACGCCTATCGGGGCGTACCCGTGGGTGACAGCCGGCCGTCGATCGCCGCCGACGACTCGGTCCGGTCGCGGATCGCGGCCCTGGCCGGCCTGGTCGACACCGACGCGCTGACGGCGGTCTGGGAGGCGGCCCTCGCGGCGGTCCCGGCCTGGGACGGCCGGGGCGTCTGGATCCACGGCGACCTCTCGGCCGGGAACCTGCTGACCGTCGACGGCCGGCTCCGCGCCGTCATCGACTTCGGCTGCCTGGGGGTGGGTGATCCGGCCTGTGACCTGATGGTCGCCTGGACGCTGCTGCCGGCACGCAGCCGCGCCGTGTTCCGGGCCGCCCTCTCGGTCGACGACGCCACCTGGGCGCGGGGCCGGGGCTGGGGACTGGCCGCGCGGGTGCCCGCACCGGAGGACTTCTCGGCCGCCGACCCGGGGCGGGCGGCCTACGCCCGGCGGATCGTGGCCGAGTTCGTCGCCGACCACCGGCAGGACGTGGGCACGCCGGTCCCGGATCGTCGACACTGATCGGCGGCATCGAGGAGGCGGAGTACCGGGCACCGGATGTGCCGGGAGTTCGCCGGGTCCGAGGACCCCGAGCTGCGTCGGTACCGGTGCGACGGGCTGGTGCCGGAGGAAGTACGACCACGTGACCGCCGCAGCGCCCTGCGTCGGGCGCGTCCCGCCCGCCCTTCAACAATCAGTGGATCGGCAACGGCAGCACGAGTAGATCCATGGCGGGCCCCCAGGGCAGATGTGAGGTGTCGATCTTTCGCCAGCCGGCCCGTTCGTAGAGGCGTCGGGCAAGGGATCGTGGGTCGGATGCGAGGGTTGCCCATGTCTCGGGGCGGTCGACGAGGAGTCGACGCATCAGCTCGGCGCCGATGCCCCGCCGACGGCGGTCGGGGTGGACGATCCATTCCATGACCGCAAGCTTGGCCGCCGCCAGCACCTCCGGAGCCGGGGCGGCGTCGGCACGCGACCACCACACGCCGGCCGGCATCGTCCAGCCATAGGCGGCACCGATCAGATCCGGACCGTCCTCGGCGGCAACCAGGGTGAAGCCCGGCCGTACGGACTCCTCAGGAAGCTTCGCCGCGAATCCGGCCACCTCGTCCGCCCCCTCCTCGTACGGCGGCTCCGCGTACACCACGCCGTACAGCTCGACGAGGTCCGGGAACAACGGCACAGCGGACGGGCCGTCGAGACGGCGGTAGGTGACCACCGTCGAAGGCTACGTCCGGATGGTCGGGATGCGGGCTTCCAGTTCGGCGACATCCGAGCGAGCGGTCCCCGACGGCACCACGGCGACCACCTGTCGGGCAACCTCGTGTAGTAGTTCGTTGTCGGCGGCGTGTCGTAGCCCGTCGGAGACGTGCTCGGCCTGGACCAGGTATGAGGCGCGGCGTGATTCACCGGGTGTGAGGCCGCGCATCATTAGGCGAAGGTCAAGACAGTCCGTTCGGCGCTGAGGACCCGTGACCGGCCGCCGATGGTAACGATCAGGACGGGTACGCCCTCGGGAATGTCGAGGGAGGCTCGCTCCTCCGGGCTCGGCATCCGGGCGACGACCTGCGATCCACGTTGCACCCGAACCGGCTCCCGTTCGATCTGCTCGCGTACCTGCGTGCCGCGTCCCGGCGCGGCGTCGATGAGGCCCTCCCGACGGAGTTCTGCCACCGCGCGACGGACGGTGCCTCTTCCGACTCCATATTCGTGGCTGAGCCTGGCCTCGGGCGGAAGCAGCGTCCCGGGCAACCACTCGCCGGACGTGATCCGTGCTCGCAGCTCGGCAGCGAGCTGGCGATGGCGCGGAACGCCGGAGTGGGGATCTAGCACAGACCGGACGCTACGAGCAACAGAACGAACATCCGCTGGTGCGGTTAATCGAATGTACGAACAATAGTTCTTGACGTTGGCGGACGAGGGGTGGTGCGGGCACTTGCCCCCTCGACACCCTCGCGGAATCTTCGCGGTAGCAGCGACCGATGACGCGGCGTACCGTCGATTTCACCGGTCCGATCCAGTGCGGGAACGCCGCCGCACCCTTTGAAGGAGGGGCACCGTGGGACGTGACTACATCGGCCTGCGCATCGCACGCTGGCGCGACATCGCACGCCTGACGCAGCAGGAACTGGCCGACACTGTGGGCATCAGCCGCGAGCACCTTTCGCGCGTGGAGAACGGGCACAAGCCGGTCACCGATCGGCGACTGCTCTACGCCTTCGCGACCGCGCTCGGCGTCTCCGTCACGGACCTCACCGGCCAGCCGGCCCAGCCGCAGACCCGAGACGATCTTGTCATCTACTCTGCCGTCCCGGCGCTGCGCGGTGCTCTCGACGACGACCCCGAGGACACCTCACCAATCACGCCGAAGGTCCTGGCCGCCGAGGTCGATCGGGCCATGGCCGCCCGGATGGCATGTGACTACCAGACCCTCGCCGCTCTCCTGCCGCCCCTGGTCATGGACGCTCGGCGGCTGGCAAGCGTCGGCGGAGACGACGGCCGTGCCGGTCTCGACCTGCTGGTGCGGGCTACGGTCTGCGCGTCGCTGACCGTCAAACCGTTCGGTCACATCGACCTCGCTGCGAGGCTCGTCGAACGCGCCCAGGCCGCCGCTGATCAGTTGGACGAACCGGCTCTCACCGCAGCGGCGGCCTTCGCCTCGTCGCAAACTGCGTTGGCGAGTGGCACTGTCGGCGGCCGACGTCGATCCCTTGCCATCGCCGCCCGAGCCGCAGACCAGGTTGGTGACATCGGCGGTGACGAGGCGCTGTCCTGGTACGGGATGCTGCACCTCCAAGCAGCGCTCTCAGCCGCCACGCTCGGCCAAACCGACGCAGCCAGCGCCCATCACGGTGAGGCGGAGCAGGCTGCCGGCCGGGCCGGTGCCGACCCGTGGCGAATGGAACTGACGCCGGCCAACGTCGGCGTGTGGCGCGTAGCCGAGGCGCTGGAGGACGAGCCCGGTCGTGCGCCGGAGTACGCCCGACGGGTCGACCGGACGGGGCTGCGGACTCGTCAACGGCTCGCCCACCTGCATATCTCCTGCGGGCGAGGCTGGTATCAGGCTGGCCACCCGGACAAGGCAGTGGCCCAGTTTCTTGCGGCTGACGAGGTGTCCCCGGCCGAGCTGCGGTCGCGGCCGAGCGTACGGGAGATCGTCGGCCAGATTGTCAGGGATGCTCGCCGGCAGGGCGGTGCCGAGCTGCGAGAGCTGGCGGTTCGGGTGGGCGTTGACCCGTTGGACCCCGATGCCGACGCCGGTCCCATGTAGGGCCTGACAAGATCGGCGATCTTGAAACGGTGTGACCGTGTGGTCACACCGTTCGTGTTTCTGTCCACCTACGGTCCGTCATGGACGCGGCGGACACCGATCTCCGTCAGCACTCTCCGGTCCGGTTGCGCGCCGCGTCCGCCAGCCGGGCGCCGCCCGCCCCCAGTAGCCCGGGCGGCGCCCACCAGGCGGGTGTGGCGGTCGGTGCCGGGGAGGGCCCGGCCGTCACCCCTCAGACGCGAGGGAGGCCCAGGTTGTTCAGGTGGTGGAGGCGGTGGCGTGGCCGGCGGGCGGAACGTCGCGCCGCCCCGCAGGTCTTGGCCGCCGCCCGACTTGACGACGCGGCCGAGCAGCGGGCGGCCCGAGAACGGGTCTTGAGGCTCGCCAGTGCCTACTACGACGGGCGCGGCCAGGCTGTCCGTGAACGGGCCCGAGCTACCTGGGCTACTGAGACCCGTTGGGACGGACAGCCCATCATCACGACGGGCCAGCGGCGGCAGTACCGGCGGTTGCCGTGAACGTCGTTTTCCGGCTTGTCGACCTCGCCCTCGACCTCCTAGCGTGGCTGGTCGAGGAGTTGCACGGGGTCCGCGACTACCGGCGTGAGGACGGCCGCTGGCGCCGGGTGGACGGGCCGGACCGGTGAGCGGCGGGATCGCTGGGGACTGGAGCCCGGCCTTGGAGTACGCCACCGCGCGGATCGTGCGTCAGGTGCACGGACGGGGTGGCCCTTGCCTGAACTGCACCCGGGGCTGCTGCCCAGTTGACGTCTGGGCGGCTGAGGTGCTGCGACGCGAGGAAGTGGTCCGGATTCTGCTCTCCGGTCTGCTGCCGGATGACACGACCGTCGACGACATCCGGGCGGCCCTGGAGCACGTCGGATGACCGCCGACCTGATGGTGGACCCCTCGGCGGTCTGTATGCCGTGCTGGCTCGCGGCCCGGCCGCCGGTGACCGTCAGCCCGCATGGCTGCCCCGGCTTTGTGATCGTCGCCTACGGCGGCGTGCCGTCCGTGAAGCCGTGTACCTGCCTGGTGTGCTGGCCCGACGGGCCGCCGCCAGTACCCGAGACACCCTTCCGGTTGGCCTTTCCGGAAGGGTAGCGACGAAAACTCTCGCGCGAGCGGAGCGAACGAGAGACGGCCGGATGCGACGGTGCGGAGGACCGGGAGGTCCTCCGCACCGGGTGTGTCGTACCGGGTTGGTCAGCTGGCGCTACAGGTGGGTGACATTCCTGTGCCGCTGCCGCTGCCCTGGAAGCCGAACTCGGTCGACTGTCCGGCGGCTATCCGGCCGTTGTAGCTCACGTTGGTGAACGTGACCGCGCCGCTGCTGCCACTGCGGTTCGCGTTCCAGGCGTTGGTGACACTCGCGCCGGACGGCAGGGTCACCCCGACCGACCAGCCGTTGGTGCCGGACGAGCCGGCGGTGACCCGTACCGTTGCCACGAAGCCACCGGTCCAGGAGTTCAGCGACACCGTCGCGGAACAGCCGCCCGGTCCCTGCGTCGGCGGGGTCGTCGGCGGGTTGGTCGGGTTGCCGGTCGGCGGGGTCGTCGGCGGGTTGGTCGGGGTGACGCCGTTGTTCAGCGCGCTGAGCGTCGCGTCGTACGCCGGCTTCTTGTTGCCGTTGCAGTCGAACAGCAGCGGGGTGCCACTGCTACGCCACGAGTCGCAGTCCCGCACGCCCCAGACGGTGATGCCGGTGCAGCGGGAAACGGCGAGGCAGTCGTTCACCACGTTGCGGTAGGTGTTCGCCTGGGTGGTGCCGGAGCCCTCGATGTCCAGCTCGGTGATCTGGACGTCGACGCCGAGCGCCGCGAAGCTGGAGAGCGTGGTGCGGTAGTTGCTCGGGTACGGCGAGCCGCTGTTGAAGTGCGACTGGAAGCCGACACAGTCGATCGGTACGCCGCGCTGCTTGAAGTCCTGCACCATCCGGTACACCGCCTGGGTCTTGTCCCAGGTCCAGTTGTCGGTGTTGTAGTCGTTGTAGCAGAGCTTGGCGTTCGGGTCCGCCGCGTCGGCGGCCCGGAAGGCGGCCTCGATCCAGTCGTTGCCGGTGCGCTGGAGGTTGGAGTCGCGGCGGGCGCCGCCGTTGCCGTCGGCGAACGCCTCGTTCACCACGTCCCAGGAGTCGATCTTGCCGGCGTAGTAGCTGGCCACCCGGGTGACGTGGTTGAGCATCGCCTGCCGCAGCGCGGTGCCGGACATGTTCTGCATCCAGCCGGGCTGCTGCTGGTGCCAGGCCAGGGTGTGGCCCCGGACCTTCCAGCCCCGGCTGATCGCGTGGTTGACGATCCGGTCCGCGTTGGTGAAGGTGAACTGGTTCTGCTGCGGCTCGGTCGCGTCGATCTTCATTTCGTTCTCGGGCGTGGCCTGGTTGAACTCGCGGTTCAGCACTGTGCTGTAGGTGCTGTCGCTGAGTTTGTTCGCTGCCACGGCCGCGCCGAAGTAGCGGCCGCCCCGCTCCGCCGCCGACGCGCCGAGCGTCGTCGCGGCGTTGGCGGAGCCGGCGAAGGTGAGGGCCGCACCGGCGGCGAGGACGCCGACGGCGAGTGAGACCAGTGCGGCGCGCGGGCCGGGTCTCGCCATCAGGCGTCTGGGGTCAGGGACGGTCTTGTTGCTCATGGCTTGTTGCCTCTCGGGTCCGGAAAGGGATGGTGTGCGGCGTCGTCGATGCACCCGTCCGCTGCGGTGCCGGCTCGGTGGACGGTGTCGTGGGGATGAGCGACCCCGGGCGACCCGTGCCTGGACGACCTCGGCGAGCCCGGCGCAGAGATCGGCGTGGTGACTCGTGCCGTGGTCGGCGAGCGATGACCACGGCACTCGGCACCAGCGGGGCACTAGCCCGTCTCACGGGCATGGGACTCCGTTCAGGGGGCAACCTTACGTTGTATCGACGAGACTCGATTTTAGGAGGTTAACGGAAGGATTCCGAAACTTCAATCGGCCCCACTCTAATTGTATTGACGCAGGTAAGGATATGGATAGCTTCTACTCGTCTCCCCGGGGTCGCTCGATGCGGGTCTAATACCTGGTCAATGGCATCTGGCCGAACGACGTCTTGTGGAGTCGGCCGAGAACCGGGCGACCGAAACTTTTCGAGACGGGTGCATCGCCGGCATCGTCCGCAGTGAGTGGTATTCGCCGATAGCGATGGATGGTGCCGGATCGTGTTGTTCTCACCCGGGTGGAGTGCGGCGGTTCTTGCGGACCGGCTGGCCGTGGCGACAGTGGCTCACCGCCGGCCGGGGGCGGGTCAGCGCCGGAGTTCGTGGGCGAGCGCCGCGTAGACGTACTCGCTGCCCCAGCGTCCCGCGTAGAAGTCGTTCTCGACCAGGTGCGCCTCGCGGCGCATCCCGAGGCGCTCGCAGACCCGGACCGACCCGGTGTTCTCGGTGTCGAGCCGGGCGAAGAGCCGGTGTACGCCCAGCCGCTCGAACGCCACCGCCGCCAGGCACCGGGCCGCCTCGGTGGCATAGCCCCGCCCCTCGTGTGCCGGATGTAGGATCCAGCCGATCTCGGCCTGCGCCGCACCCGGGTTGTCGAGGGTGAGGACCACCTCGCCGACGACGCCCGGCGCCCCGCGCCGGCACACCGCCAGGACGATCCGGTCACCCTTCCGTTCCCACCGGGTGGCGTCGGCGACCTGGGCGATGATCCGGGCGCATTGCTTCCGGTCCCGCGGCGGCCGGTAGAGGTAGCGCGCCACGCCCGGCAGCCCCTGGTAGGCGTACATCCCGTCGACGTCGTCCGGGGTGAACAACCGCAGTACGAGGCGGTCCGTGCGCAGCGGCAGCGGTTCGAGCGGCATGGGTACTCCGGACGGCGCGACGGCGGAGGTCCGACCATACGTCACCGTCCGTCCGGCTCGGCGGCATTTTCCGGGTCGGGGTCCCCGAGTCCCTCGCCGGCGACCTCCGCGAGCCGCCGCCGCAGGAACGCCCGTTCCGGCTCGGTGCCGACCAGCTCCAGCGCCCGACGGTACGCCGTCGCGGCCTCCCCGGTGCGACCCAGTCGACGCAGCAGGTCCGCCCGGGCGGCGGGCAGCAGGTGGTAGCCGGCCAGCCGACCGTCCGCGTCGAGCGCGTCGAGCAGCGGCAACCCGGCGGCCGGACCGTCCCGCAGCGCGACCGCCACCGCCCGGTTCAGTTCCACCAGCGGTGACGGCGCCACCCGGGCCAGTACGTCGTAGAGCGCGACCACCTGCGGCCAGTCCGTACTGGCCACGTCGGCGGCCTCGCCGTGCAGTGCGGCGATCGCGGCCTGCACCGCGTACGGGCCAGGGCGGCTGGTCAGCGCCCCGGGCACGAGTCGACGGCCCTCCGCGATCCGGTCGTGGTCCCAGAGCGTGCGGTCCTGCTCGTCGAGGAGGACCAGGTCGCCCTCGGCGCTGCACCGGGCGGCCCGGCGCGCGTCGACCAGGAGCAGCAGGGCGAGCAGCCCGGTGACCTCAGGCTCCCGGGGCAGCAGCCGGTGCAGGATCCGGGCCAGCCGGATCGCCTCGTCCGCCAGGTCGGCCCGGACGAGCTGGGGACCGCTGCTCGCCGCGTACCCCTCGGTGAAGATCAGGTAGATCACCCGGAGTACCCCGGGGAGCCGGCCCGGCAGCTCGGCGACGTCCGGTACCCGGAACGGGATCCGGGCGCCCCGGATCTTCTTCTTCGCCCGCCCGATCCGCTGGGCCATCGTCGTTACCGGCACCAGGAACGCCCGGGCCACCTCGGCGGTGCTGAGCCCGGCCAGGCAGCGCAGGGTCAACGCGATCTGCGCCTCGGCGGGTAGCGCGGGATGGCAGCAGGTGAAGAAGAGCCGCAGCCGATCGTCCGGCAGGTCGCCGTCGCCGTCCGGGGCGGGCGCGGCAGGCTCGACCCGGACGACCTCGGCCTGGAGTACGGCCAGCCGGGCCGCGTAGGCGCGGTCCCGGCGGAGCCGGTCGACGGCCTTGCGCCGGGCGGTGGTGAGCAGCCAGGCCGCCGGACGGGTCGGCACACCCTGTACCGGCCAGTGCAGCAGGGCCGCCTCGATCGCGTCCGAGGCGACCTCCTCGGCCAGGTCCAGGTCGCCGAAGTGCCGGACCAGGCTGGCGAGCAGCCGGCCGCGCTCCTCCCGGAACACCCGCTCCACGGTGTCGACGGTCGGCTGCTCACCACCGGACACGGCTACCCGCCCCCGGTCCTGCCTCGCCAGGGTCCCGGCCGGTCGCCGCCCCCGTTCACGGTTGCGCGAACTCCATGATCGGTCGGACCTCGATCTTGCCGCGCAACGCGCCGGGGCAGCGGGCGGCCCAGCCGATGGCGGCGTCCAGGTCCGGCAGGTCGACCAGGTAGTAGCCGCCGAGAATCTCCCGGGTCTCCGCGAACGGCCCGTCCGTGACGGTGTGCCCGCCGTCCCCGCCGACCTGCACCGTCGTGGCGGTCTCGGTGCCCTGCAACGCCTGGCTGTCGAGCAGGGCGCCCGCGTCGGCGAGCAGCTTGTCGTACGCCCAGTACGCGTCGATCTCGGCCTGGACGGCCTCCGGGTCGGTCGGGTCCCGGGTCGGGTCGCCGTAGATCAGGAACAGGTACTTCACGCCGATCTCCTCCGTCTTCGTTCCGCCGGCGCCCGGCTGCGAATGCCGCCGGCTTCCTCCGGATCGTCGCGCAGCGCACTGCTGCACAGCATGACGACGAACAGGCCAGGCCGGGAACGACAGCCGCGCCGGCTTTTCTCCGACCTGCTTCGGGGCGTACCCGGGCGGAGAATGGTGGGATGCGTATTGCGGTGACCGGCGGTGCCGGTACGGTCGGGCGGTCGGTGGTCGGCCACGCGCTGGCCGAGGGGCACACGGTGGTGGAGATCGACCGGCCGTCGACCCCGCACGCCGGCACCGACGCGCCGGCCGGGCTGGTACGCCGACCGGCAGACGTGACCGACTATCCGGCACTGCTCCGGGCGCTGGACGGCTGCGAGGCGCTGGTGCACCTGGCGGCGTATCCGAAGCCGTGGGACGAGCCCGACCACGTGGTGCACCACCTCAACGTCACCGCCAGCTACAACGCGCTGCGGGCCGCCGCCGAACTCGGGATCGCCCGGGTCTGCCTCGCCTCCAGCGTCAACGCCATCGGCGGCGGTTACAGCCGGAAGCCGCGCTTCGACTACTTCCCGCTGGACGAGCGGCACCCCAGCTACAACGAGGACCCGTACAGCCTGTCGAAGTGGCTCGGCGAGGCCCAGGCGGACAGCTTCGCCCGCCGGTACGAGGGGTTGAGCATCGCCAGCCTGCGGCTGCACGCGGTGCAGCCGGCCCGGCCGGCCGTCCGGCCCGAGTGGCGGCACTCGGCCCTCGCCGTCCGGGACCTGTGGGGGTACACCCTGGCCCGGCCGGCGGCCCGGGCCTGCCTGCTGGCGCTCAGCGCCGACTTCGCCGGCCACCAGGTCTGTTACGTGGTCGCCCCGGAGACCACCTCCGGCACCCCCAGCGAGGAGCTGCGCCGCGAGCACTACCCGGAGGTGCCGGTCCGCGGCGAGCTGCGGGGCAACCAGGGGTTCTTCGACTGTACGAAGGCGGAGCGGCTGCTCGGCTGGCGCCACGACGAGTAGCGCCTCGCCTGGACCTCCGGGCCACCCGGCGAGCCCTCTTCCGACAGCTCGGCTTTTCTTGACAAGAAGAGTTGTCGGTGGCAGGCTTGCCTCATGTTCGACATCGCAGTGATCGAGGATCCGGCGGCGGCCGAGGCGTCGCTCGACCCGATCCGGGCGCGGCTGCTGGCCGAGCTGGCCGAGCCGGCGTCCGCCACGATGCTCGCGGCCCGGGTCGGCCTGGCCCGGCAGAAGGTCAACTACCACCTCCGGGCACTCGAGCAGCACGGGCTGATCGAGCTGGTCGAGGAGCGCCGCAAGGGCAACGTCACCGAGCGGGTGATGCGGGCCACCGCGGCGTCTTACGTGATCTCCCCGATGGCGCTCTCCGCCGTGCGGCCGAACCCGGGCCAGTCCCCGGACCGGCTGTCGGCGCGGTGGCTGCTGGCGGTCGCCGCCCGGCTCGTTCAGGACGTGGGTGCGCTGATCACCGGCGCGGACCGGGCCGACAAGCGGGTCGCGACGTTCGCGATCGATGCCCAGGTGCGGTTCGCGTCGGCGGCCGACCGGGCCGCGTTCGCCGAGGAACTGGCCGGTGCGGTCAGCAGGCTGGTCGGCAGGTACCACGACGAGTCCGCGCCCGGCGGCCGTGACCACCGCGTGGTGGTCGCGCTGCACCCGCACGTCCCGCCGGACCAGGAGAGCACCGGCACGACCGGCTAGCCGAGGCCGCCGCACGGGCCCTCCGCACGGGCCGCCCGGCCGGCCCGTGCCAGCACGCCGCACGACCATTCCGCACGACCATTCCGCACGGCCGGCAGGACCGGCCGGTTCCGCACGTCAGCGAATTGGAGCGTTCTACCGTGGGACACGAATTCGAGCTGCGCAAGGACATCGAACTGGCCGCGACACCGGAGCAGGTCTGGGCGGCGATCGCCACCGGCCCCGGCATCGACTCCTGGTTCATGGGCCACACCGAGGTGGACCCCCGCGAGGGCGGGCGGAACACCTTCACCATGGCCGGGCATACCGAGGAGTCGACGGTGACCGCATGGGAGCCCGGTAAGCGGTTCGCGTCCGGCACCGAGCCCGGCCCGGACGGCACCTTCATGGCGATCGAATACCTGATCGAGGGGCGTGACCAGGGCAGCACCGTACTGCACCTGGTGCAGAGCGGCGTGCTCGGCGACAACTGGGAGAGCGAGTACGAGGCGATGCAGGCCGGCTGGGACATGTACCTGGGCACCCTGGCCGCGTACGTGCGGCACTTCCCGGGCCGGCACGGCAGCACGGTTGCCGCGTTCCGGCCCGGTGCCGGCGAGCCGGAGCAGGTCTGGGCGGCCGTGGCGGGGGCGTTCGGCATCTCCGGCCAGATCACCGAGGGCGCGCCGGCCCGGCTCACCCTCGACGGCCTGCCGCCGGTCGAGGGCGTCGTCGACCTCACCGGGCTGCCCACCTACTTCGGGGTACGCACCGACGACGCGCTCTACCGGTTCCTGCACTCCGGCACCGACCGGGGCAGCGTGCTGGTCCTCGGCCACCACCTCTTCGGCGCCGACGTGGACCAGGCCCGGGCCGAGCGGGCCTGGCAGGACTGGGTCGCCCAGCTTCCCATCGGCTGACCGGGTCGGCAGGGGTCCCCGCACCGGGGCCCCTGCCGCCACCCGCGGCCCCCGACACCGGGTCGGGGTCGTACACCGGGTGGAGTACGGATTTCGACTCCGATCGGCAGACGCCCGCCGGCACCCCGGATACCTAGCGTCGGGGTATGGCTGAACGACGTCTTCTCTGGGTCGGGCTGGTAGTGGCGCTGGTCGGGCTCACCTTCAATCTCGGCTGGTTCTTCGTCCCGCCGCACGTCTGGTTCGACGACCCCGGTCTGGTACCGATGCCCGAGGCGCTGCTCGGCTGGTGGGTGATCGGCATCGGGGTCGTACTCATGCTCTGGAGCCTGCGGCCCCGGAGCCGGCGGTGACCACCCGGCGCAAAGTGCTCGGCTGGCTCGGCGCCGGCACCGGTCTGATCGTCGCCCCGGCCGCCGGATTCGCCGGCTACCTCTGGGCGGAGTCCGGGCGGAGCAACGTCGGCACGCTGTCGTTCCGCAACCGGCTGCCGATCCCGCCGCTGCTGCCGCCCACCGTCGATGCCGACCGGCGCAAGCGGTTCCGCCTCACCCTCGCGCAGGGCCGCACCGAACTGCTCCCCGGGACCAGCACCACCACCTGGGGTGCGAACGGGCCGATCCTCGGGCCGACGCTGCGGGCCCGGCGCGGTGACCGGGTGGCGGTCGACGTGACCAACAAGCTGCCCGAGACCACCTCGGTGCACTGGCACGGCATGCACCTGCCGGCGGTGATGGACGGCGGCCCGCACCAGCCGATCGCGCCGGGCCGGACCTGGCAGCCGTACTGGACGGTCGAGCAGCGGGCGGCGACCCTCTGGTACCACCCGCACCTGCACCGGCGCACCGCGGCGCACGTCTATCGCGGGGTCGCCGGTCTGTTCCTGGTCGACGACGACGAGGCCGACGCGCTGCCGCTGCCCCGCCGGTACGGCGTGGACGACATCCCGCTGATCCTCCAGGACCGCAAGCTGCACGACGACGGCGCGCTCGACGAGTCCGGCCTGGAGTTCGGCGGGTTCTCCGTCACCGGCCTGCTCGGCGACCGGATCCTGGTCAACGGCGGCTACGACCCGTACCTGGAGGTCGGCGACGAGCTGGTCCGGTTCCGGCTGCTCAACGGCGCGAACGCCCGGATCTTCTCCATCGGGTTCGCCGACGACCGGGAGTTCTCGCTGGTCGCCACCGACCTGGGACTGCGGGACGCGCCGCTGCCGCTGAGCCGGCTGATGCTCTCGCCGGGCGAACGCGCCGAGATCGTCGTGCGGTTCCGGCCCGGCGAGCAGGTACTGCTGCGTGGCTTCCCGGCACCGATGGGCGGCAACCTGCTGATCCGGCGACTGGCCGGCGGCGCCGACACCTTCGACCTGGTGAAGATCGTCGCGGCGCCGGTGCTGCGGCCGTCGCCCGCGCTGCCGTCCCGGCTGGTCGCCGCGCCACAGGTGCCCGAGCCGACCAGGACCGAGCCGTACCGGATGGCGATGGGGGACTTCCGGTTCGACGAGCGGGTGATGGACCCGACCCGGATCGACCGGGTGGTCCGGGCCGGCTCGGTGGAGACCTGGGAGATCGGCAACACCGGCGGAAACCCGCACAACTTCCACCTGCACGGCGCGGCGTTCCACCTGCTCGACGTGGACGGTCGACCGCCGGCACCGCACCTGGCCGGCGAGAAGGACACCGTGTACGTGCCGCCGGGCGGCCGGGTCCGGCTCGCCGTACGGTTCCTGGCGCACTCGGACGTGCGGGCGCCGTACATGTTCCACTGCCACCTGCTCGCCCACGAGGACGCCGGCATGATGGGACAATTCATTGCCGTCTCGGCCCGGGACGAGCCCCGGGTGCCGGCCGACCTCGCCGGCACGCATCCGGGGCACGGGAAGTGAGGTCCGATGCGCCGGTCAGACGTGCTGCTCGCACTGGTCAGCGCGGTCGCCATCACGGTGGCGACCGAGGTGGCCGTCGAGCCGTCGAGCCGGGACTCCACGCTCGCCGCAGCCGCCCTCGGTGTCGTGACCGGCACCCTGCTGCTGTTCCGGCGCCGGCACCCGGTGCTGGTACTCGTGCTGTCGCTGGTCGCCATCATGGGCTACAACCTGACCGACTTTCCCAGCGTCTCGCCGATCTGGCCGCTACTGGTTCCGCTCTACACGGTCGCCCGGGCGGGGCAGCCGCTGATCGGGGCGGCGGTCGGTGCCTCGACCCTGCTGGTCTCCACCGGCTGGGTGCTGAACGCCGGTGTCGAACCGCTCCGGATGCTCGACGGGGCGCTCCGCGAGGCCGCGATGCTGGCCCTGGCCCTGGTGGCCGGCACCGCGTTCCGCACCGCCGAGCTGTACGCCCGGGAGGCCGAGGCCCGGCTCGCCGCCGAGCAGGCAGAGCGGGCCCGGGAGTCCGCCCGGCTGGTCCTCGCCGAACGGATCCGGATCGCCCGTGAACTGCACGACGTCACCGCGCACACCGTCGCGGTGGTCGGGATCCAGCTCAACCTGGCCCGGGAACTCGTCGGGCGGGACCCGGACGCGGCACGGGAGCTGCTGGACGGCGCCCGGCAGGTCAACGTGGACGCGATCGACGAGCTGCGCCGGGCGGTACGCCTGCTCCGCGAGCCCGGCGCCGCGACCGGGCCGGAGCTGCGCTCCCCGCCGGACGAGACGCAGCTCGGCACGCTGCTCGACCGGGCGGCCGAGGGCGGCCTGACGACGAGGTTCGACCGCCAGGGCGAGCCCCGGCCGCTGCCGCCCACCGTCGGGCTGACCCTGTACCGGATCGCCCAGGAGTCCGTCACCAACGTGCTGCGGCACGCGGACGCCCGGTCGATCACGCTGACCCTCCGGTACGCCCCGGACGGCGTCGGCCTCGACGTCCGCGACGACGGCACGGGGGGCGGTTCCGGGCCGGCGGCCGCCGGACACGGCTTGACCGGGATGCGGGAACGGGCGACCGGACTGGGTGGAACGCTGCACGCCGGCCCGCTGCCCGGCGGCGGGTACGCCGTCAGCGCCTGGCTGCCCCGGACGGTCGACGTCGCCGGCGGGACCGTGCCGGCCGATGTGGCGGATTCGGTCGACGTCGCCGGCGGGACCGTGCCGGCTGATGGGGTCGACCGGAGGCGGACGGTCGACGCCGACCGGGTCGCGGGGGCGGCCGGCGAGCCGGATGGGGGAGTCCGATGACCATCCGGGTGCTGCTCGCCGACGACCAGCCGCTCGTCCGGGCCGGGCTGCGCGGCCTGCTCGGGCTGGACGGCGACATCGAGGTGGTCGCGGAGGCGGCCGACGGCGCGGAGGCGTTGCGGCTGGTCCGGCAGACCCGGCCCGACGTCGCACTGCTGGACATCCGCATGCCGGGGCTGGACGGTCTGACGGCCACCGAGCGGATCACCACCGATCCGGTCACCGCCGGGGTACGGATCATCGTGCTCACCACGTACGAGATCGACGAGTACATCTTCGCGGCGTTGCTGGCCGGGGCGAGCGGCTTCCTGGCCAAGACCGTCAGCCGTGAGGAGCTGTGTCACGCGGTCCGGGTCGTCGCGGCCGGCGACGCGCTGCTCAGCCCGAGCGTGACCCGGCGGGTGATCGAGGAGTTCGGCCGGCGACCCGGGCCGGCGCAGGGCTCGGTGGAGCGGCTCGCCGGGTTGACCACCCGGGAACGCGAGGTGCTGGCGCTGGTGGCGGGCGGGCTGAGCAACGCCGAGATCGGCCGGGCACTGCGGATGAGCCCGCTGACCGCGAAGACCCACGTCAGCCGGATCATTACCAAACTGGGTGTCCGGGACCGCGCCCAGCTGGTGATGCTGGCGTACGAGACGGGGTTGGTCACCCCCGGCGGGTCCGCCTGCTGAGTCCCGTCACCGGGTCGGGCGAGTGCCGCCCGGGTGGTTGGTCACCGGCGTTCGTCGGCGTCGGGGCCCGGGTCGGTGTCGGGCCCGGTCGACGGGGTGCTCCAGAGCCGGTCCGCGGTGCCCTGCCGGACGGCTTCCTCGTAGGCGGTGACCTTGCTGCTGATCAGGTCGAGGCAGTCGTGGAGTTCGGCGATCCGGTCCAGCACCCGCTGCCGGTGCGCCCGGAGTAGTTCGAGGCGTTCGGCCTCGTTGCCCGGGCCCTCGCCGACCAGTTCGGCGAGTCGGCGGATCGTGGCCAGCGGCATTCCGGAGGCCCGGAACTTCGTGCAGTTGTCGAGCCACTGCACGTCCCACTCGCCGTAGACGCGACGGCCCCCGCTGCTGCGGCGCAGCCGGCCGGTCAGCAGTCCTTCCCGTTCGTACAGCCGGAGGGTGTGCACGCTCAGGCCGGTGCGTTCAGCCACCTGCCCGATGCTGAATTCCGCTGGGGTGTCGAGCATGGCCGGAGCATACGTGCGTTGACCTAGAGCGCGGTCTAGCATCTAGCTTCGCCCGCATGGCAGTGACAGCAGACAATTCGGGTACCGGGTCCGACGCGCGCGGGACAACCGGCTTCGAGACCGGGGAGCCGGGCATGGTCGGCGCGTGGAGTACCGCCGACGAGGTGTTGCGGGGGATCGACCTCTCCGGCCGGCTCGCGATCGTCACCGGCGGATACTCCGGACTCGGCCGGGAGGCGACGGCGGCGCTCGCCCGGGCCGGCGCCCGGGTGGTCGTACCCGCACGGCGACCGGCGGTGGCCCGCACGGCGTTGACCGGGATCGACGGGGTCGAGGTGGACGAGCTCGACCTGGCCGATCTGGCCAGCGTACGGGCCTTCGCGGACCGGTTCCTGGCCTCGGGCAGGGGCATCGACATCATGATGAACAACGCCGGCATCATGGCCTGCCCGCAGACCCGGGTCGGCCCGGGCTGGGAGGCGCAGTTCGGCGTCAACCACCTCGGGCACTACGCGCTGGTCAACCTCTTGTGGCCGGCGATCAGGCGGGGCGGGGGAGCCCGGGTCGTGGTGCTCACCTCCCGCGCCCAGCACGGGTCGGCGATCCGCTGGTCCGATCCGCACTTCTCGCGCGGGTACGACAAGTGGCAGGCGTACGCCCAGGCGAAGCGGGCGAACGTGCTGTTCGCCGAGCGGCTCGACGTACTCGGCCGGGAGGTGGGGGTGCGGGCGTTCTCGGTGCACCCCGGTTACATCCTCACCCCGCTCCAGCGGCACCTCAGCCGGGACGAGATGGTCGCCGCCGGGTGGGTGGACGCGGACGGCAACCTGGTGAACGCCGAGTTCAAGACCCCGCAGCAGGGAGCGGCGACCCAGGTCTGGGCGGCCGCCTCGCCCCGGCTCGCCGGGCTGGGCGGCCGG
The DNA here is from genome assembly GCF_039649625.1 of Plantactinospora sp. ZYX-F-223. Lineage (NCBI taxonomy): Bacteria > Bacillati > Actinomycetota > Actinomycetes > Micromonosporales > Micromonosporaceae > Plantactinospora > Plantactinospora sp. ZYX-F-223. Next base: position 156,982 of record NZ_JBDJAV010000005.1, read on the forward strand.
TACTGCGAGGACTGCGCCGTCGTCGACCACCGGACGGACCCGGACGGGGCGGCGCGGCTGTGGGCGCTGTCGGCCGAGCTGACCGGGATCGACGCGTTCGCCGAGCCCGCCTGACCCGGACCCCTACCGGCCGCCGGCCGGGTGCCCCCGGTGCGCTGTTCGACCGACCTGCTCGACCCGGGGCCCGCACCGGTGTTGACCGACCATGCCGACTTCGACGCCACGGTGGCGTACAACCGGCGGCTGTGGGCGGACTGCCGGGCGCGGACCGGGCCGGTCTTCGCGCACGCCGACACGCTCAGCACGGTGCGAGACCTGGACGCCATCCGGGCAGGTCTCGGCGAGGCGAAGCTGACGTATCACGGCAGTTCGTACGGGACCCTGCTCGGCGAGCAGTACGCCGAACTGTTCCCGCACCGGAGCCGGGCGATGGTGCTGGAGAGCGTCGTGGACCACAGCATCGACACCCGGGACTTCCTGAACACGCAGACCGCCGGCGCGCAGGACTCGTTCGACGGGTTCGTGGCGTGGTGTGGCCGTACCGAGAGCTGTGCGCCGCACGGGCGGGACGTCCGCGCCGTCTGGGCCGATCTGCTCGACCGGGCCGGGCGCGGGGAGGTACCCGCCCCGGAGAACCCGTCGGCGACACTGACTCTGTCAGGACTGGCGCCTGCCGATCCGGGACTACCGGGAGTACGCCGCCCGGCTCCGTGAGATGGCCCGGATCGGGACCGACCTGCCGTACCCGCAGACGCCGGCGGTGGTGGAGTCCTGCCTCGGCACACCCCGAGTCGACAACCCGCAGCACCGGTTGAGGGTCCGCACCGACCGGTCGCTACTGCTGCTCAACTCGGTGCGTGATCCCGCCCGGGCTACAACTGGGCCACCAACGTCGCCCGGCAGCTCGGCCGGCACGGTGTGCTGCTCAGCTACGAGGGAGCCGGACACGGCGTCTACAACGCCAGCCCGTGTACGCGGGACACCATAGACCGCTACCTGACCTCGTTGGTCGTACCGGCCCGCGGCGCCAGTTGCCCGGCCGTCGAACCGTCCCCGGCTTCCACCGCCGAGTAGTCCTCCACCCCGATGGGGAGCTTTCCCGTCCTGCCCCGGGAAGTTCCCCATCGACGCTCCGCCCGGACCACAGCGGGCCGCGACGGGAGGGGCGGGACGCGTTCGGTGTGGTAGGTCGCGGTCTCCAGCGTGCCAGGAGCCGGTCTGCCTGGTGCGACGATCAGGCGGCTATCTGCTGGACATCGACGCGAACCAGGGTCGGTCCTCCTGCTCGCGGGCCCTCCGTAGGCCCGCCAGCGCGGCCAGTCGGCGCCTTTCCGGGCCGAATCGGAGCGACCACCGCCCGCACGAGGAGGGCGCCAAGGGTATCGCGTGGGACGGGAGGCGGGTTGCCCGGCGAGGTACCGCCAGCCCGCCTAGCTTCCCGAGCTGCCGGTCCGGCGAGCATCGTTGATGGCCGGTTCGAGCGCCTGCCTGGCCGCACCGCCTCGCTGCCCCACCATCACGAGGATCTCCTTGATGGAGCCCAGCATGGACAGCAGCGGGCCAGGATCGCCGCCCTGCAAGACCCTGGCGACCAGAGACCTGGTCTCGTCCACCTTGTTGACGGACGAACCGACTCTCTCACCTGCGGCGCCCACCGTGTCCTCCACGCGGCTCAGTGCGTCGATCACCTCCGCTGGGGACGCCTCCTTCGGTACCGCCCCCACCAAGGCGAGAGCCTTGCTGACTGTGTCATCGACACTGCTCAGGGCGTTCCGCAGTTCTCTGATCGCCTCCTGCACCCTCGACACACCGACAGCTACTCCGCTGAATCCTGCGGCCGCCGCCCGCGCCGCCACCTGCCCGGCCTCCTGATCGGCTGCGGCAGCGGCCGAGTGGGCCCTGTCGAGACCGGCCCGCATGGCCCGCAGTTCGCTGCTGATGGCGTCGGTCCGCGACATGCCTGCCGAACCCTTCGTCGAGACCGCGTGGGTGATTTCCACGCAGGGCTGGGTTGGGTCGAGTCATGGCGTGCTGCCAGGCTGGCAGACGCCGCTGACAGCGTACGAGCCTTGGGCTTCCCCGAAACTCCGGGCCCTCGGCCCTGATCGATCGAACTGGGTCAGGATCATGACTGAGGGCCTCCGGGGGCATTACGAGAACCCAGTTCGTCGATAATCGTCTATTTATAGCGCGGGACGATCATGCTTGGTGATGCCGGTCGGCCGACGGACCCTGTTGCGTGCGATCCGCTGGCGGTGCTGCCAGCGCCGGCCACCCCCGTGGCTCCCTGCGGTACGCTGGCAGCCGCCGCCAGCTAGCCTGGATCATGACGCCCTCGTAGCTCAGGGGATAGAGCAACGGTTTCCTAAACCGTGTGTCGCAGGTTCGAATCCTGCCGGGGGCACCTCGAAGATCAGCAAAACGCCCTCCGATCAGCGGAAACACTTCCGAGTCGATGTGATCTCGTAGGCAGCCGTAGGTCACCCCGAGCCGCCGTTTGTCGCCAGTCGTGCAAAATACGTGCAATGATCTTGAGTTTCTTTCGAGGCGTGTTCGCGCAGGTCAGAGGCCACAAAAGCGGAGAGGCCGCAGCACTCGCCACGGCCCCTCGCACCCCACACGTGATCATCACGCGGACAACGCCGCCTCGATACGTTCGTTCATCCGACTCCGGTCGCCGTCGAGGCACTTCGCGTACACCTTGAGCAGCACGTCGACGGAATGACCGGCCCGATCCGCGACCTCCGGGGCAGGTAGCCCGGCGTTTAGCCACAGCGAGACGCCCGCCGCCGGCCGCGACTTCTCCACCGTCAGCAGGTCCAAACCCGAGTCGGGCAGGTGACAGTCCCGCTCCCGCAGGCCCACGCCTCACTCGGCCGCAGCGCGGCGAAGTAGAGGCACGCGTAGAACGCCGGAAGCCGCTCACCCCGCCGACCTTCCTTGCCCGCGCCGGCCGGTGCACGTTTCTGGTTAGAGCACTAGTAGTGCTTTGTCATGATCTGATTGGGTAGCGGGGTTTCCGTGTGGGGAACCGTGTTTTGCAGGTGGGGCAGGCGCCGGCCAGGCGGACGAGTAGGTGTTGCAGGTGTTGTTGTGCCGGAGTACGGCGTAGAGGCTCAGGCCGGCGCTGTCGCTTTTGGGTTGAGGCGGTGCAGGGTGAGGAAGGCGTGGGCGGCGGAGACGAGGGTGACGTGATGGTGCCAGCCTTGCCAGGTGCGGCCTTCGTAGTGGTCCAGGCCGAGGCCGGTCTTCAATTCGCGGTAGTCGTGTTCGATCCGCCAGCGTAGTTTCGCCCATCGGACGAGGGTGCGTCGTGGTGTGGTGGTGGGCAGATTCGACAGCCAGTACTTGATCGGCTCGGCCTGCTCGGGCGGCCATTCGGCGATCAGCCACGCCTCGGGAAGGTCCTGATCGCGGTGTGCGGCCAGGAGTGTCCGTCCGGCTGGGCGGACCCGGAAGAACACGAAGCGGGACCGCATCTTCACTGGTGCTCCGGCCCGGACGCGGGAGCCGGTCCGCCAGGCGACGGTCCGCGCCTGTCCCGGTCCGGCGGCCAGCACAAGCTCCTTCACCGAACTGGCGGGTTCCCGGTACCGGGGTCGGGGATACAGTCCGACGCCCTGGTACGGCGGGGTCGTCCGCACGGTCTCGCTCGGGTACACGCCGACGCGCATCGACACCTGCACCACGTAGGACAGGCCACGCGCGGCCAGGCCATGGCGAAACTCCGCCGCGTCGCCGTAGCCGGCGTCGGCCACGATCAGCGGCGCCCGCAAACCCCAGCCGGTCATCTCATCAATCATGTCGAGGGCCAGCCGCCACTTCTCCCGATGCCGTACCTCGTCGGGGATCCCGGCCCGCCGACGCCGCTCTGTCACCTCCAGGCCGGCTTCGACAGTGTCGGGATCCCAGCACGCGGGCAGGAACAACCGCCAGTCGGCCGGACACGACGCAACATCGGTGACGAGGTTGACGCTTACTCCGGTCTGGCAGTTCGTCACCTTCCCCGCCGTGCCGGTGTACTGCCGGGCGACTCCCGGCGAGGCCGACCCACACTTGAGCCAGCCGGTGTCGTCCACCGCCCATGCTGTCGGGCTGATCGCGGTGTCCATCCGCTGCGCCAGACGCCGACGCACCGGCGTCACGTCCCATGGACTGTTCGTGACGAAGTGATTGAGCGCTTGGTCGTGCACACCCGGCAGCCGGCCGGCCATCGGCTGGATCGACTTACGCCGTCCGTCGATCATCAGCCCTTGCAGATACGACACCGCCCGGTCCCGCCACCCGGCCCGGGTTAACGACCCGAACACGTCCTCGGCGAAGTCCGCCAGGTCGTCACGCAACCGCTGCACATCGAGGGGGTCCACACCCCACAGACGAGCCAATCATCAAACAGTAACGGCCGGTCACCCGAAAAGGTGACAAAGTACTACTAGAAAGGGGCGTCATCGTAGGTGCCCTGCCGCGGCTCGTAGGCCGGCATCGCGGGCTCCGTCGAACGAAGGTCGTGCTCACCCCAATAACGCAGGTTGAGCATCGCGGTTTCGGTGTGACGCCAGTACGGGTCGGCGGCGATAGCGGCTCCGACGCGGGCGGACAGGGCGGCGCGGTGCGGGGTGAGTTCGGGTGCGTAGGCCAGGTTCACGGCGGCGATGAGGGCGGCGTCGCGCACGTTCTCGTCGGGATCGTCGAGGTAGGCGGTGACCACGGCGTAGAGTCGCGGCCGCATCGGGCGGAGCGGGCCGCCGATGTTCTCGCCGCCGGCGTCATCGCCGAACCATTCCCGCCACTGGAGACCCATCGCGTATCCGAGCCGGGACAGCCAGAGCAGCAGTGCGGCCCGCAGCGGTCCGTCACCATATTCGCGCGTGGGGCCGGGCTGGGCCCGGACCCGCGGGTCGGCCAGCGCCACGGCGACGAACCGGGCCGCCGCGGGTGTCGCCTCGTAGATGGTGCCCTGGTGAAACAACTCCTCCCACAGGTGGGAGAGAGCCCGCCGCGCGTCGTCACGGTCACCGGTCAACAACCCCGCCAGGAGTCGCGGCGTCTCCGGCCAGGCTGGCCCGTGGCTGTGTGCCAGTGCCCGCCAGTTGATCTGTTCGAGAACGGCTTCCGGACGCATCAGGGGAGCCTAGTGCCCTGACCAACACCAACGCTCAACAGCCGCTCACAGTCGAGCTCCGGCCCCGGGGAACCCATCGGAGCGATCGGCGCACGTAGCCCTTGGATTGCTGTCCGAGGGCTACGTGCTGCATAGCCCGCTGGTTGGCTCCACCGTGGAGCCGGATGTGGAGCGAACTGCCGTCAACTGGTGAAGTCTGCAGAGCGTGGCGACACGGCAAGTGCAACCAAAGAGGCTGGTAGAAGCCATGGTTGGTCGGATTATGGCCCTTCCTAACCGTATGTCGCAGGTTCGAATCCTGCCGGGGGCACCAGCACGAGGCCCTTACCAGTTATCAGGTAACCGACGACGAGCGAGCAGCCGTCAACAACCAGATCATCGCCGCCGGGCCGACCATCGCTGTGACGAAGTGATCTTCCCCCGATAGGGACGACAGCAAGTATCGGTCGACATCGCACCCGGCACAGTCAGTTCCGGCCGTCCGGACAGCGCGTAAGCGCTGGTCAAAGCCCTGCTACCGGGACGCGCGGCCGACCGGGCACACGGAGCAGGTCGACCTGCACGGGGTCGCGGCAGGTCAGGTTCCTCGTTCGATCACGTGACAGGCGGTGCCGATGATCTCGACCAGCCCGGCACGTACCGCCGCGAACTGTTGATCCGGCAGCTCAAGCCGAAGCTGGTGCAATCGAGGGAAACCCAGCCTCGCCGCAGACCGTGCGTCGTACTCCAGATACAGATCGCGGCGGGTGAGCCGCCACGAATTCACCGCCTCGTACCCGACCATCCCGTCCCGGTTGACCACCTCGTGGGCGTCGAAGTCGTACCAGAACAGGAACTCGACCACCTGGTCCGGCCCGTTGCGCAAGCAGAGTGTCAGGACGTCGTCGACCTCGCTACAGATGGCTTCGGTCACGCGCTCCCGGTACCGCATGCGGTTGACCGTAACGGGTCCGGCCTGCCGGATTCGCCGACCAGCGGCGGCTGGTGCGGCCAGCCGCAACACGGAGGATCACCCGCGATCGGATCTGGTCGGCGCTGATGTCGGTTTCAGTGGCGAGACCGACTGCTACCCGGTGCCGACGCGCCGCTGGACGAGGGCGGCGTGCAGCCGGTCGTAGGTTGGGGCCAGCTCGCGGAGCGCGGCTGCTGCCGCCGGGAAGTCGCGGATCACCATCGGATGCTGCATCGAGCCCACCAGCCGGGCCTGGGTCGCGGCGATCTCCGCCGCCTCGGGATGTCCGGCCAGCAGCAGGCAGTCGGCGGTGTCACTGAGCCGTCGCGCGCCGACGCGGATCGCGAAATAGACCAGGTGCTCCCGCAGCCCGTCGCCGGCACCCGCCTCGATCATCTGGGCGACCCGTTCCGCCGCCTCGCCGTTGCCGAGGCTGCCGGGTGGCATCTCCACGTCGGTCTGCATGGCGAGCCGCTTCACCGCGGTCGGCACGATCGACCGGATCGCGTCCGCGTCGGTGACGTCCGCGACCTTCTGGAAATCGGTACGCATGGTGTACGGGTCGCCGTAGTCCACCGTCTCCGCCCGCCAGGCGGCGAGGAAGTCGTCGACCGGTACCTGGGCGTAGGGGTAACCGTGCGGGTCGTGCACGAGTACCCGCTCGTCGGCCACGTCAAGGACGACGACGAAGTGGTCGACACCGATCGGTCCGGTCATCTCGGGATGGTGGTGCAGGTGACCCATCTCCAGCGGGCCGACCCAGACCGGGCCTTTCGCGGCCGCGTCGGCGAGGCGGGCGAGCGCCGACGCCGCGTCGCCGCCCCTGCTGACCGTCGAGGTCCAGCCGATCGCCTCCAGCGCCTGGTCGAAGCCCAGTTCGGGCTTCCAGCCGTACGCGTCGAAGAACACCGTCGTACCGCCGATGAGTTGCATGCCGAACGGGCCACCGGTGGCGACCTCGATGACGGCGGTCGACGGGGCCCGCTCGCCGAGCAGCATCGCGAACGAGTTGGCGTAGCAGTACGGGCCGCTGCCGACATAGGGGGTATGGCGCACGGATCGAGCCTTTCAGCTGGGGGAAACCGGGTATGCGACGTCGAAGAGCGCGTCCGTGCCCGGATAGATCTCGTACGGGTGGCCGACACAGGTGACGCCCGCCCGCGCATCGGTGTACGCCTCCACCGCGTCGTACACCCGCAGGACCAGTGGAAAGTCCTCGAATCCCGCTGGCACCGGCAGGTACGCCTCGGTGTGCGCGGGCACCAGGCGGATGTACAGGTCGTCGACCGGTTCGATGCTTCCGTCGTACTGGACCGCCACCTCGACGAGCCCTTCGCTGTCCGGGGTGACGAGGTCCTGGAAGGAGACCAGGGTCGCGCCGCCGTCGCCCGATCCCGATGCCCGCAGGTGCGCGCGGATGTCGTGCTCGGCCGTCCGGATCAGATCGTCCAGCGCGGTGGTGTCGACGTGGCGGCTCCGGCAGAGGACCTTCGTCGCTGGTACGTCCCGCAGCGCGACGGCGTCGACGAGTGCGTCGTCCTCGCCGTACCACTGCATCGCCTCCACCGCCGCCGCCCGTTCGTCGAGCAGCGTGCGTTGGGTGCGCAGCCATCCGCGCAGCTCGACCGCCCGAGCCTCCGGGGTGAGGTCGGCGAGCTGGCCGATCCGGGCCAGTGGCAGCCCGAGCCGGCGCAGCCGGGCGATCAGCCGGGCCCGAGGCAACTGGTCGGGGCTGTAGTAGCGGTAGCCGGTGGCCGGGTCGACGCTCGCCGGCCGGAGCAGGCCCTGTTCGGCGTAGAGGCGCAGGGCCTTCGGCGACAACCGCCCGGCCGCGCCGAACTCGCCGGCCCGCAGGTACTTCCGTTGCACGCCCTGAAGTCTGTGCCGCGTCCCTGGGGCGAGGTCAAGCCGTGGCCCGGACCGCCGGGCCGTTTGGTCGACGGCGCCCGTATACCGTTGCCGTGCAGCGGCGGACGACCTGACGGGTGGCCCGGGGCGGGGACCTCGGGGCAGACCGGTCCGGGCCTGCTCCGTCCGGCGGGAGGGGTCCGTCCGGCGGGAAGGGTCCGTTCGGCGGGAAGGGTCCGTCCGGGGTGAGGGGTCCGCTCGGCGGGAGAATCCGGGGATGGTTCGGCGGGAGGGGGCCGGGATGCGGCTGTCCGTGGGGTGCGCGATGTGGACGCACAAGTCCTGGCAGGGGCGGTTCCTGGCGCATCCGCTGCCGGCCTCCGAGCGGCTGCGCTCCTATGCGAGCTGGTGCGACGCGGTGGAGGGGAACACCACCTTCTACGCGACTCCGACCCGGGAGACCGTGGCGTCCTGGGCGCAGCAGACCGACCCGGGCTTCCGCTTCGTGATCAAGATACCCAAGCTCATCACGCACGAACACCGGCTCACCGACGTCGACGAGCCGCTCCGGATCTTCCTGGACGCGATCGAGCCACTCGGCCCCCGGGCGCATGCCCTCTGGATCCAGTTGCCGGGGTCGTTCGCCCCCGGCGACGTCGCCGTGCTCGCCCGCTTCCTGCGCCGGCTGCCCGGCTCCCACCGGTACGCCGTCGAGGTCCGCGACCCCGCGTTCTTCGCCGACCCCCGCGCGACGCGGCTGCTGGAAGGGGTACTCGCCGACGCGGCCGCCGAGTGGATCCCGTTCGACACCACCGCGTTCTTCCAGGCTCCGCCGAGCAGTGACGCGGAGCGGGACGCCTGGACCAAGAAACCCCGGATGCCGCTCCGGACGGTCGCGCTGACCGACCGGCCGATCGTCCGGTACCTCGGTCGCGACGATCCCGCCCGGACCGTCGAGGGCTGGCGGCACTGGGTCGACGTCACCGTCGGCTGGCTGCGCGAGGGCCGCTCGCCGACGGTCTTCGTGCACACCCCGGACAACGCCGACGCGCCGATGCTCGCCCGCCGCTTCCACGACGAGGTGCGGGCCCGGGTACCCGAAATCGACGCGCTGCCGGAGCCGATCCCGGCCGAGCCGCTGACCCTCTTCTGATCCGCGCGACGCGGCCTGCCCGCCGAGGCGGAGCGGTCAGCGGACCCGGATCCACTCGCTGGGGCCGTTGCCGAAGAACCGCATCGTGTCACCGGTGCAGATGTATTCGGTCGGCTCCAGCAGCAGCGACAGCGGCACGCTGGCGTTACGACTGCCGCCACGGTAGAGCACGATGGTCCCCTTCGCCCGTACGCCGCTGACGTACTCGACGCCGTTGCGGTGGTAGACGTTGGCCGAGGCGGTGCCCCGGGTCCGCTCCCGCCATTTGACTCCACGGTAGGTCGCGGTCTTGTCCGTGGTCTTGTTGAAGTTCAGCGTCACCTTGCCGTCCGCCGTGTAGGTCTGTACCGTCCCGGCCCCGCCGCTGAACTGGATGCTCTGATTGTCGATCTTCTTGTCCGACTGGCCGCCGAGACTGCGCCAGGTGCCGACCATGCAGGCGTCCACCCCGGCGGCGGTCACCGTCGGCGTGACGGACGGGCGCGGCGACCCGCTGGCGCCGGGTGTCGCCGAGGCGCTGGCCGAGGCGGCACCGGTCGACCCCGTACCACGATTCGGGTCGCCGCCCCCGGCGACGGCGGCGGCGACGGTGGCCGTGGCCAGCACGGCGGCGACCGCCACGGCCGCACCCGCGACCTGCGCCCGCCGGGACCGGGACAGCGCTGCCCACCGGCCGAACCGCCCGCCCGGCGCGCCGGCGCCCGCGCCGGCGGTTGCGGGCTCGGCGGTCGGCGGCACCGCCGTCGCACCGACGGTGGCGGGCCCGCCGGAGCCGACCGGGATCCGCAGGCTCCCCTCGGCAACCACCAGTTCCGGCTGCTCCACCACGCTCGGGGCGATATCCAGGGCCCGGTGCAGCGCGGTGGCGACCGCCGGCATCCGGCTGGATCCGCCGGAGAGGAAGACCGCCGCCACCGCCGACTCCCCGTCGTCCAGCCGGCCGAGCAGGGTGCGGGTGGTCGTCACGGTACGGGCGACGACCGGGGCGGCCAGCTCCTCCAGCTCCTCCCGGCCGAGCGGCAGGTCCACGTCGAAGAGTGGTACGTGGACCAGCGTCGTGGTGCTCCGGGTCAGCATCTCCTTGCCGGACCGCGCGTTCGCCCAGAGCTGCTGGCTGGCCCGCCGGTCGGAGGTGGTGTCCGGGCTGGTCAGCCGGGCCCACAGGCGCTCGTCCCGGCTGCCGATCGCGGTACCGATCCGCGCCACGATGGCGGCGTCGATGTCGAGCCCGCCGCAGTCGGCGAGCCCCTCGGTCGCCAGCACCTCGAACCCGTCGGGGTTGCGGCGTACCACGGTCACGTCGAAGGTGCCGGCGCCGAAGTCGTAGACCACCGCGCACCGCCCGACCGGCAGGTCCCGGCCGGCCACCTCGACGAAGAAGTTGGCGGCGGCGACCGGCTCGGCGACCAGGCGTACGGTCGGCAACACCTTGTTGGCCGCGGCCAGTAGGGTGCCGCGACGGTGCGTGCCCCAGGCGGCCGGATAGGTCAGCACCGCCTCGGTGACCGGCTCGGTGGTGATCAGGCGTACCTCGCTGGCCACCCGGCGCAGCGGCGCGGCGAACAGCTCCTCGACCGACATCTCCCGGCCGCCGAGCAGCACGGTGCCCTCGTCGACGCAGCGCTTCGGATAGGGCTCGTAGGACTGTGGCAGCGAGAGGGCGGTGTGCAGCGCGTCCTGGCCGACCAGCAGCCGCTCGCCGGTGTCGGCGCAGACCGCCGAACGCAGCAGCGGCGACCCGTCGAAGAGCAGCGGCCGAGGTTCCCGGCCCGGCAGAGCCAGCACCGCGACCGTGTTGTAGGTGCCGAAGTCGATGCCCAGTCTCGCGCCCGCGCCACGCACAGCGAACACGGTACGGGAGCGGCGCCCCGCCATGGTCGCCCGTTCGGTCGCTTCCTCGCCGGAGACGACAGCGCGGGCCCGACCGGGATCCGGCCGGGCCCGCGGGGTGCGGTATCGGTGGGAGTGGGTCAGGCGGTCGGCTGCGCCTCGCCCGAACCGAGGGCCGAGGTGGCCGGGCTGCCGGAGGTGACGGCGATCCGGCGGGCCCCGCCGGTGCCGTCGGCGTACGCGCCGGCGACCCGGACCTGGAGTACGCCCGCCTCGTACGAGGCGGTGACCGCGTCCGCCGTCAGGTGCGCGGGAAGCCGGAACGCGCGCCGGAACGAGCCGTACCGGACCTCGCGCAGGCTGCGTCCGTCCCGCTCCTCGGCCCGCTCGTCACGCCGCTCACCCCGGACGACCAGCCGGCCGGAGTCGACCTCCACGGTCACGTCCTGCTCGACGTCGACCCCGGGCAGCTCCACTCGGACGACCGCGTCGGCGCCGTCCCGGACGATCTCGGCCGGCGGGGTGAAGCCGGTCGACCGGGCGGTCGGCCAGCCGGTGGTGGTGCCGAAGGCGTTGCGCACCAGGGCGTCGAACTCCGCGAACGGGTCCCGCCGGGTCCACAGCGACAAGGTGCTCATGGGTGCTCTCCTCGGGTGCTATGTGGCCGGTCGTCCCGACCGGCACCCGGGATAACTTGAGTCGACCCGACTCAATTCCCGGCCCGTCTCGGTTTCCTCCCGACGACGGTTCCACCGGCGGCGGCCGGTCAGAGCCAGCCGTTGTCGGTGGCGATCCGGTACGCCTCCGCCCGGCTGGCGACTCCGAGCTTGCCGACGGCGGCAGCCAGGTGGTTGCGTACCGTGCCCTGCGACAGGGAGGTACGCCGGGCGACGGCCGAGACGGTCGCGTCGGTACCGGCCAGCCGGAGTACCTCCAACTCGCGCGGAGTCAGCGGGCACTCGGGCGCGATCAGCGCCTCGGCCGCCAGCGTCGGGTCGACGTAGCGTGCCCCGCCGTGCACCCGCCGGACGACGTCGGCCAGCGCGCCGCCCGGGGCGCCCTTGGCCAGGAAGCCCCGGGCGCCGGTGGTGAGTGCCCGGCGCAGGTGCGCGGGCCGGCCACGACCGGTCAGGATGACCACCGCGCAGGACGGCAGCGTCCTGGCCAGTTCGGCGGCGACGCCCAGCCCGTCCAGTGCCGGCATCTCCAGGTCGACCACCGCGACGTCCGGCCGGTGTGCCAGCGCGGCCTGCACCGCCGTCCGGCCGTCGCCGGCCTGTGCCACCACCTCGATGTCGGGTTCCAGCTCGAGCAGGGCGGCGACCGCCACCCGGATCAGCTCCTCGTCATCGGCGAGCAGTGCCCGGATCATGCCCGCCCCCGCCCCGCCGGTACCGGTGCCGGTGCGCACCACTCACCCGACCTGTCCACCGCCGCCGTCGTGTCCGCCGTTACCCCGTCCACCGCCGTTGCCCTGTCCACCGCCGTTGTCACGTCCATCGCCGTTGCCCCGTCCACCGCCGTTGCCCTCCGTCCGTGGTCTCGGAACCTGCGGCTCCATCCCGCCGGGGGCCGCCCCGTCCAGCGCATCGGGGGCCAGCCCGTCCGGCTTCGTCCCGCCCAGCGCATCCGGCTCCGCCCCGTCCAGCCCGTCCCGCTCCGCCCCGTCCAGTGTGTCCGGGGCCGGCACGACGGCCTCGACCGTGAAGACGCCGTCGCGGTGCTCGGTCCGGAGTGTTCCGTCGGCGTCGGCCAGCCGGTCGGCGAGGCCGCGCAGCCCCGAGCTGTGCCGGTCTGGGGCGGCCGGTCCCGCCCCGTCGTTGGCGACGGTCAGCCGGAACCGGTCGGCGTCCCGCCCGACCTCGATCGTGCACCAGGTGGCCCGGCTGTGCCGCAGCAGGTTGGTGCTCGCCTCGCGCAACACCGGAGCCAGTTGGGCGGCGACCTCCGCCGGTACCTCATCGGGCGGCTGTGCGACCGTGCAGCGTACGCCGGAGGAGCGGAGTACCTCGGCGGTTGCCGCCAGTTGTTCGCGCAGGTCGACCACGCGGTAGCCGTGCACCGCCTCGCGTACCTCGGCCAGGGCCGAGACGGCCAGCCGCTGCACCTCGGCCGCCTCCCGCCCGGCCCGTTCCGGGTCGACCGAGGCGAGCCGGGCCGCGAGTTCGGCCTTCAGCGCGATCACCGAGAGGTGGTGGCCGAGCAGGTCGTGCACGTCCCGGGCGAACCGGAGCCGCTCCTGGGTGGCGGCCAGCCGGGCCTGGGCGCTCCGGCCCTGCTGCGCCTGCACCAGCAGGTCCCAGAACCACACCTGGAACCAGCCGATCGCCGCGACGGAGAGCCCGATGCCACCGGTGATCAGCAGGTGGTCCGACACCTCGCCCCCGGTCCACCGGGCCACCCCGACCGCCACGGCGACGGTCGCCGCCACCACCAGGGTCGCGGTCCGGCGGCCGAGCAGCAGCGGCGCGGTGCCGACGATCGAGGCGCCCAGCCAGGCCCAGGTCGGCCAGTGCCCACCCGCGACCGGGCCGACCAGCGGTACGGAGGCGACGGCGGTTCCGGCGTACCCGGCCAGTGCCCGGCGCCGGGCCGACGTGGTCAGCCAGGGCGTGAGCAGGACGTACAGCGCCACGATCTGGGCGGTGGCTACGGCGACGATGCCGACCGAGCCGAGCACGGTCCACACCGGATCCGGCTCGCGGGCCAGTCCGATCCCCGGCATCATCAGGGCGGTCAGCAGCGTGCTGACCAGCGCGACCAGGGTGGCGATCCGGGGCCGGCGCAGCCGTGGATCACGCCCCGGCGGGTCGGAAGGGCTCGCCATCGGCCGATGCTATGTCCCCGGGCCCGAGCGATGCCGGCCGCCCGTCTCCACCCGCGCCGGGGCGGCTGATTCCCGATTCGCGTCGTACCTCACTTGTAGAGAAACGGGTCACGGTGGTTGCGGCGACGACGGCGCCTCATCAGGCGCCGTACGACGGATAGGACTGACCTCAACGTTCGTGGCCAAACCATTTTCCCCCCGAGGGGTGTGCGGCGGGGACCGGTAGGTGGGATCGCTAACATCCCCGCGCAAAATATCGTCCCGGATCGTGTCCGGCAACACCCTGGAGCGGTTGGCCCCGCTGACTCCTCCGGCTCACGTCGCAACGCTCCGGGCTCGACAGGTATGCCGTGGGAGCGCGTCCATTTGATCATGCTCGACCCCTTGACGATTGTCGTCCCATCGTATTGAGTCAATATCGATCCGAACGGGCAATGCACCCGACGACGGGAAAGGCAGGGGGTGGCATGTCCGTGTCCCGGTTTGCTTTGGCATGCCCCGGAGGATTTCTCCGGACCAATGGCGATCAAATAGTTGACGGCGACGGACAGCCGGTTATCTGGCGGGGGATTGGCCTCGCCGGTTGGCTCAACTTCGAGAACTGGATGACCGGTTTCCCGGCGTACGAGCAGGGCATGCGGGCCGCCGTGCGGGACGTGCTCGGCCCGGAGCGGGCGGCGTTCTTCTTCGACCGCTTCCTGGAGCACTTCTTCACCGCCGACGACGCCCGGTTCATCGCCGAGCTCGGCTGCAACGTGGTCCGGATCCCGGTCAACTACCGGCACCTGGAGGACGACCGGCGACCGTTCGAGATCGTGGAGTCCGGCTTCCGCCACCTGGACCGGGCGATAGAACTGCTCGCCGCGTGCGGCGTACGCACCATCATCGACCTGCACGCGCTGCCCGGCTGGCAGAACCAGGACTGGCACAGCGACAACCCCACCCACGTGGCCCAGTTCTGGCAGCACCCGCACTTCCAGGACCGGGTCGTACACCTCTGGCGGGAGATCGCCGGCCGCTACCGGGACGAGCCGTGGGTGGCCGGGTACAACCCGGTCAACGAGCCGGCCGACCCGAGCGGGGAGGTGATCGGGCCGTACTCCCGCCGGCTGGTCGAGGCGATCCGCGAGGTCGACCCGGAGCACATCGTGATCCTGGAGGGCAACCGCTACTCCAACGACTTCGACGTGTACGGCGAACCACTGCCCAACGTCATCTACTCGCACCACGACTACGCGCCGCCCGGCTACGTCCCGGACGGTCGCTACCCCGGCGTGGCGTACCTGACCCACGTCTGGGAGTCCCCGGACGGCGTCGGGTACGAGCACGGCATCCTGCTGCCGGACCAGTCCCGCGACCAGTACTTCGACGCGAGCGTGCTGGAGCGGACGTACCTCAAGCGCAGCGAGTACATGCTCCGCACCGGCACCCCGGTCTACGTCGGCGAGTTCAACGCGGTCTTCACCGGCGAGCCCGAACGGGACCGGATGCGGCTCGACCTGCTCGCCGACCAGTTCGAGATCTACACCCGACACCGGGCCAACTGGGCGTTCTGGCCGTACAAGGACATCGGGGTGGCGGCGCCGCTGACCGTGGACCCGGACAGCCCGTGGATGCGCCGGATCCGGCCGGTACTGGAGAAGAAGGCCCGGCTCGGCGTCGACCTGTGGGGCGGCCGGCACGACCACATCCAGCAGGTGATGCGCCCGCTCAAGGAACTCTTCGCCCGGGAGTTCCCGGACTACCTGCCGTTTCCGTTCGGCAGCGAGTTCCTGATCGGCCGGCTGGTGCCGCAGATCCTCTTCGCCGAGGCGCTGCTGCCGGAGTTCGGCGAGCTGTTCCGGGGCATGGACGAGTCGGCGATCGACGAGATGATGGCCTCGTTCCGGTTCGACCGGTGCCGGCCGCGCCAGCCGTTGGTCGAGCTGCTGCGCCGGGCCTGCGCCCGGCAGGCGCCGGTGTGAGGCGATGTCGTCGACCACCGGGGCTCCGGCCCTGGCCCGGCCCCGCGACCTGCCCAGGCCGGCGGCACCCCCGCCCGGGCGCAAGGACACGCTCCGGGCCGAGCTGATCGACACCTTCGAGCTGCGGATGCGGCGGAACCTGTGGCGCCCCGGCGACGTCACGCTGCTGCGGGCACTCGGCGGCGCACGCCGGATCCTCGCCGTCTGCGACCGGCCGGAGCAGGGCCGCCGGCTCGACGCCTACCTCGGCTACTGGCGGGAACGCGGTGTGCTCGACCAGCACCGGACGGTCGACGCCGGCGACCTCGCCGCGCCGGGCAACCCCGATCCGGTACGCGCGGTGGTGCGGGCCGCCGTCGCGACCGGGCTCGGCCGGCGGGACGCCTTCGTCTCCCTCGCCGGGCCGGCGGCAACCGCCACCACCGCGCTGGCCGCCGCGATGTACCGCCGGTACGCCCACGTGGTCCGGATGCACGACGAGTTGCCGTCGCTGCTGGCCTCGCTGCACTGGAGCACCCGGGTGGTGGCCGGCGAACCGGCGCTCGCCGCCGAGACGCGGGATCCCGTACTGCTGGTCGACGTGGACACCCTGCTCGCCGATCCCACCCCGGTACGCCCAGACGAGGAGTCGGGGATCCGCCACCTCGCCGGCTACGACGACGTACTCGCCGGCCGGCTCGACTTGGCCGCGGAGCCGGCCCTGATCCGGCAGGCGGCGCTGGCCGCGGTGGCCCGGCTGCTGCACCGGCACGGCTCCGGGGCCAGCCGGATCTGGCCACCACCCCCACCGGCACCCGGCGCACCCCGGGCACCCTCGGCATCCGCGGCCGGGGTGGTGCCCTCGGCATCCGCCGTGCCGGTGGCGCCGTCGGTGTCGGGCGCGCCGGTGGCGCCGTCGGTGTCGGGCGTGCCGGTGGCGCCGTCGGTGTCGGGCGTGCCGGTGGCGCCGTCGGTGTCGGGCGTGCCGGTGGCGCCGTCGGTGTCGGGCGTGCCGGTGGCGCCGTCGGTGTCGGGGGCGCGGGCGTCGGCGGTACCGGGGCCGGGAACGGGACCGGGGTGGTGGCCGCCGGTGCCGGCACCGGTCCGGGCGCACCGGATCCGGAAGCTGGGCTACCGGGTCGCCTTCACCGCCGGGGTCCTCGCCCCGGACAACCCGGTGCTCTCCGGCTACCTGCCGGCCGGTGCCCGGGTGCTGGCGGTGGTGGACGACTACTCGCCGACCGTCACCGCCGCTGTCCGGGACGCGCTCGCCCGGCGGTACCGGCAGGGTCGGCTCGCCGGCTGCACCGTGCTGCCGGTGCGCAGCTCGCCCGGGGGCAAGACCTACGAGGCCGCCGGCCGGCTGCTGCGGCGGGTCCGCCGGCTCGGCCTGGGCCCCGCCGACCGGATCCTGGCGGTCGGCGGCGGGACCGTACTCGACCTGGTCGGCTTCGTCGCGGCCTGCCATCCCGGCGGTACGCCGTACCTGCGCGTCCCGACCACCCTGGTCGGGCTGGTCGACGCGGGGGTCGGGCTGAAGGTCGGCGTCGACCTGGACGGCCGGAAGAACCTGCTCGGGGCGTACCACCCGCCGCTGGCCTGCCTCTGCGACGCCGGGTTCCTGGCGACCCTGCCGGAGGCCGAGTTCCGGTGCGGGCTGGCCGAGATCGTCAAGATCGCACTGGTCCGGGACGCCCGCCTCTACACCCTGGTCGAGGAGCACCACGCCGTGCTGCGCGACCCCGGCGCCGCCCCGGTGCTCGACGAGGTGCTCCGGCGCGCGGTCGCCGCGATGCTGGTCGAGCTGGAGGAGAACCCCTGGGAGCGGCGGCTGCGCCGGCTGGCCGACTTCGGCCACGAGTTCGGGCACGTGCTGGAGGAGCGGTCCGGCTACCGGCTCCGGCACGGCGAGGCGGTGGCGGTCGGAATGGCGCTCTCCTGCCGGCTTGGCGTGGCCGCCGGGCGGCTGCCGTACACCGTCGCCGACCGGGCCGAGACGCTGCTGCGCCGGATCGGGCTGCCGACGTACGACGACTGCTGCGACGCCGCCGAGCTGTGGCGGGCGCTGCGCACCCACGTACTGCCGCACAAGGGCGGCGAGCTGCACCTGGCCGTACCGGTCGGGATCGGGGTCGGCGGGTTCGTCGACTCGATCGACGAGATCGGCGCGGCGGACCTGCACCGGGCCTGGTCGGTGTTGTGCCGCCGGGCCGGTACGCCGACCCCGACCACCGGAGCCGGCGAACCGGCGGCGGCTCGGGCGTGGAGCGACTCGTGACCGGACGCACGGAGCAGGACGGCCAGGTGCACGTGCCGGAGCAGGACGGGCGGCCGGGCGGGACGGCGGGGCCGGAGCGGCAGCGGCGGCCGGGTGGCACGGCGGGGGCGGAGCAGGACGGGTGGCCGGAAGCTGCCGCGACGGCGGAGCGGGGCGTGGTGGTCGACGTCGGCGGCACCTGGACCCGGTTGGCGTTGGCCGAGGCGGGACGGCTGGTCGGCGAGGTGCTCCGGTTCGCCACCCCGAACCGGCGCGGCCGGCCGGGCGTTCCGCTCGCCGCCGTCCGCGACGAGCTGCTGGACCGGATCGCCGAGGAGGCCGACCGGCTGCACCGAACCGCCGAACCCGCCGGCCGGCGGGAGGTCGGGGTCGCCTTCGGTGCAGTGGTCACCGCCGAGGGGGTGGTCCGGGACGCCAGCGTGCTCTGGCAGGCGCAGTCGGCCGGCTACGACGTACGGGCGGCGCTGCGGGCACGGCTGCCGTGGGCCCGGGTGACCGTACTCAACGACGTGGCCGCGGCGGCCTGGCACTACCGGCGGCTCGGCCGGTTCGCCCTGCTCACCGTCAGCACCGGCGTGGCGGTCAAGGTCTTCGACGACCGGCTTCCCGGCACCGCCAAGGTGCTCGCCGACCCGGCCGGGTTGGGCGGGGAGATCGGGCACGTGCCGGTGGAGCCGAGCCGGCTCGACGCGGTGCCCGGTGGGCCGGCCGGTGCCGCCCGGCTCGGCCGGGCCGCCGCCGCCGGGGACCGGGCCGCCCGCGAGCAACTGGCCGGGCTGGACCTGCCGTGGTGCGACTGCGGCGCGGTGGCCGACCTCTGCGCGTACAGCTCGGGGCCGGCGGTGGTGCGGGCGGCGGTCCGGCGGGCCCGGCGGGATCCGGCCGACTTCGCCGGTTCGGTACTGCACCGGATGGTCGGCGGCGATCCGGACCGAATCGACGGGCGGGCGCTCGCCGACGCCGCCCGCGCCGGCGACGCGTTCGTCACCGACCTGCTGCACGCGGCGACCCGGCACCTCGCGGTGGCGCTGTTGCAGGTCTGCGCGCAGCTCGGGCTCCGCTCGGTGGTGGTGGTCGGCGGCTTCGCGCACGGTGTCGGCGCGCCCTGGTTCGCCGCGCTGCGCGAGTGGCTGGCGAGGCTCTGGGTCGACGCCGGCTGGTTCTCCGGCTGGACGGCCGCCGAGCGGGCCGGGCTGCTGCACGTACCCGGCGACGCCGAGCACGCCACCCTGGCCGGGATGGCCGGCTACCTCGCCGCGCGACAGGCCGAGACCCGCGAGGTGGTCAAGCCGGTCGGCGAGGCGCGGCTCGTCCTGACCACCGGCACCCGGCCGCGCTGCGGCCGTGAGCAACTGCTGCTCAAGCCCAGGTACGCCGGCCTCTGCGGCACCGACCTGGAGATCCTGCGCGGCGAACGGGGCGTGGAGCCGGGAGTGCTCGGGCACGAGTGCGTGGCCGAGGTGGTCGAGGTGGGCGCGTCCGTCTCCGGCCTGCGCCCCGGTGACCTGGTGACGCTCAACCCCAACCACCCGACGGACGACTACCTCAAGCTCGGTCACAACCTGCCCGGGGTGTTCCGGGACCTCCTCGTCAGCGACCTCGGTGCGCTGGCCCAGGGGCAGCTCGTCGGGGTGCCGCCGGGCTGCGGCCCGGAGTGGGTGCTGCTGGAGCCGCTGGCGGCGGTGCTGCGGGCGCACCGGACCCTCGCCGGGGACTGGGCCGGCCGGGACGTCCTCGTCGTCGGTGCCGGCGTACTCGGCCTGCTGCACGTCGCCGTCGCCCGCGCCCGCGGCGCCCGTACGGTGACCGTGGCCGCCCGGACCGACCGGCGGCTCCGGGCCGCCGTCCAGCGTGGCCTGCCGGCCCCGGACGCGGTGTTGCCGCTCGCCCCCGGACTCGCCGCCGGAGTCCGCTCGGCCACCTGCGGCCGGGGCGCCGAGCTGGCCGTGCTGGCGGTGGCCGGTGACGGCGGGCCGGCGGCGGCCGAACTGAGCTGGCCGGCGCTGGCCGACGGGGCCGGCCTGCACCTGTTCGGTGGCTTCCGGCCCGGCCGGCTGCTCCAGGTCGGCGGCGGCACGATGCTGGACCCGGGGCCGGTGCGGGCCGGCGGCGGACGCCGGGTGGTGCGGAATCCGGCCGGTGGCCGGTGCACCGTGGTCGGCTCCCGGGGCGGTCGGCCCGGCGACTTCACCGCCGCCCGCGAACTGCTCACCGGCGGCACCTCTCCGGCCACCCCCGCGCTCGACCTGGCGCCGCTGGTCAGCCACCTCGTCTCGCTGCCCGCGCTGCCGGGTGTGGCGACCGAACTGCTCGACCACGGTACGGTCGCCGGCGGCTCGGCGCTGCGGGTCGTGGTCGACTTCCGGCTCGACGGCACGGTGGTGGCCCCGGCTCCCCCGGTACCGGCCCGACGACGGGGTACGCCGTGACCGCGCGGCACTGGGGAGCCGAGCCGAGCGGCGCCGAGCTGTGGGCGTACGTGCGGGCCGCCGCCAGCGGTGACCGGCACGGGCCGGCCGGTACGGTCGCCGCGCTGGCCAGCCTCGCCGGAGTGCCCCGGCTCGGCTGGGTACGCCCGCCCGCCTGGCCCCGGGTCTCCCGGCTCACCGCCGAGCGGGGCGGCGGTACGCTGCTGCGCGGCTGCCGCCGGGCGGTCTTTGCCGGCACCGGGGGCTGGGCCTTCGGGCTGCGGGCGATCTGCGAGGCGGTGCCGGGGCAGTCCGTCATCCGGGTACTGGACTCCCTCGACCCGGCGACGGTGCACCGGACACTCGGCGAGTCGGGCGGGCGGGGAGCCGTCGCCGGGTTCGCGGTCAGCGCCTCCGGGCGTACCCGGGAAACCCGGCTGCTGGCCGCCACCCTCGCGCTGGCCCGGCACCGGACCGGCGGGGCGGCCCCGGCCTGGCTCTGCGAGCGCGGCGGCACCCTCTCGGTGGGCGGCGGGCCCGACCAGGTGGCCCTCTACCACGCCCCGCTCTCGGTGCCGGCGCTGCTCGCGGCCCGGATGCTGAGCTGGCCGCACTTCGACGACACCTACCGGGCGTTCGCCGGTGCGGCCCGGACGATCGGCGAGTGGGCCGGCGAGGAGTCCGCCCGGTTGCCGGCGACCGGCCGGCCCCGGGTGCTGTTCCGGCTGCCGCCCGGCGCCGGCCCGGGACTGCGACTCTGGACCCTCCAGGCGGCCCGGCAGGGTTGGGGCGGCAAGTCCGAGCGGTTCCGGCCGTGGCCGGACGTGGCGGCCGAGCCGACCTCCGGTGCGCTGGTGGTCGACGTCGCGGCGGGCATCTCCGGGCTGTCCCGGCCCGGTGGACCGGCCGGCGCGGTCGCCGCCGCGATGGCCGCCTGCTACGCGGTCGCCGCCCTGGTGGCCTGCGTCGCGGTACGGCACGGGCTGCGGTTCGCCACCCACGACGCGGTGCAGCACTACAAGCGGCTGCTGCCGGTGAACCCGACCGCCGCCGACCGGCCCGCCGGGGCCGGCGCGGTGGCCAGCGGTGACGAACTGGCCGGAGTACTCGGCGGCTGGCTGGCGCAGCGGCCCGACCTCACCGCCGTGCACGTCGTCGGCTACGGCGCCGGCCCGGCCGGTGCGGTCGGGGCGGAGTGGCTGGCGCGGCGGCTCGGCCGCCCCGTCGAGGTGCACGAGGGCAGCGGCTGGAACCACCACTCCTACCAACTGGTCTGGCACACCCGCTCGGTCGGGGTGGCGGTGTTGCTCGCTCCGGCCCGGCCGGTCGGCACCGGTGACCCGGCCCTGGACGGTGCCCTGGCGGCCCAACGGCACACCCTGGACGCGATCGCCGGTGCCACCCACCGGTCGCTCGCCCCGCGCAGCCTGCTGCTGCACTGGCACGACAGGCCGGAGCGGGTCCGATGACGTTCCGGATCGGCATCGTGGGCGCCGGGTTCCTGACCCGGCGGGCGCTGCTGCCGGCGATCGCGGCCGCCGACGACCTGCGCCTGGTCGCCGTACTGGACTGCGACGAGGCGGCGCTGCGGGCGGTGGCCGCCGAGGCGCCGGGGATCTGGGCCGGGACGGACGTCCGGGACTTCCTGCGTACGCCGCTGGACGGGGTGCACGTGGCCACGCCCAACCGGCGGCACGCCGAGTACGCCTGCCGGGCGCTGGCCCGGGGCATCCCGACCCTGGTGGAGAAGCCGCTCGCCGACACCGTCGCGGGTGGACAGTGGATCCTGCGCGCCGCGACGGCCTCCGGCGCACCGGCGATGGTCGGCTACATGTCCCGGTACAACGCCTACAACCGGGCGGTGGTCGAGCTGGTCCGCTCCGGGCGGCTCGGCGCGCCCCGATCGATCTCCGCCTGCCACCTGGGGTACCGGCAGGGGGACTGGCGCAACCGGCGGGCCGAGAGCGGCCTCGGTTGCCTCGGCGACCTGGCCGTCTATCCGTTGCTGACCGCGGTCGACGTCTTCGACGCGGCCCCGACCGCCTGCCGGGCCACCGGCTATCCGGCCGGCGACCGGGAGCAGACCGAGATCTTCGTCGAGGCGACCGTGTGGTTCGGCGAGGAGCGGCGGCTCCAGGTCGAGTCGTCCTTCACCGAACCACCGCAGACCGGCGTGTCGCGCTACACCGTCGTCTGCGAGCGGGGCCTGCTGGTGGTCCGGAACTCGTGGGCGATGGACTCCGGCGGATCGGTGCTGGTCTGTGCCGACGGCGGGCGGCGCTGGCTGCGCCCCGAGCCGGTGGATCCGTACCTCGCCCAGTACCGGGCGTTCGCCGCCAGCGCGGCGGGGCAGCCGGTACCGGCCGAGGTGGGTGTCGCCCGTGGACTGCGGGACCTGCGGGTGCTGCACGCACTCGAACGAAGCGTCGCCAACGGCGGAGTGCGGTTGGCGTTGACCGGAGGGCAGAACTGATGAAGCTCGTCCTGCACAGCTACACCTTCCGCCGGTACCCCCTGCGGCACGTCTTCGCGGTCGCCGCCCGGCACGGCTGGGACGGCGTCGAGCTGGTGCACTTCCACTTCGACCCGGCCCGGGTCGAGACCGAGGTCGCGGCCGCGGCGGCGCTCGGCCGGCGGTACGGGGTGGGTGTGCACTGCGTCGGCTACACCGGTGACTTCGTCGGCGACGACCCGGCGGCCCGGACCGCCTCGCTGGCCCTGGTCGAGCGGACCATCTCCGCCGCGGCCGAGCAGGGGATCGAGCTGGTCAACGGCTGGTCCGGGACGTTGGAACGGGATCCGGACGACTGGCGGGTCAACGGCAGCGCCCTGGCCGAACAGGTGCACTACGAACGGGCCGCCGAGGGTTACCGCCGGCTCGGCGAGTACGCGGCCCGGCACGGCGTACGGGTGGGGGTGGAGGTGTATCCCGGCTCGGTGCACGACACGGTGGCCGGCACCGCGAAGCTGTTGGCGATGGTGGACCATCCGGCCGTGGTCGCCACGGCGGACCCGGGCAACGCCTACGTGGTCAGCCCGGCCGACCGGGATCCGGCCGTGCTCGACCAGCTCGCCGGCCGGCTCGGCTACTTCCACCTGAAGAACCTGCGCCCGGACGGCGGGCGGGCCGACTTCAACGTGGACACCGCCGACGGGGTGCTGGACAACTACGCCTGGATCACCAAGGCGGACTCGCTCGGCGTACCGGCGATCTGCGTCGAGTACTGCGGGGACGGTGACCCGCATCCGCCGATCGCCCGGGCCGGCGACTACGTACGCGACTGCCTGGCGCTCCGCGCCGACCTCGCGCGCCGGCACGCGGCGGCCGAGACGGCGGCGGCCGGGGAACTGGCGACCGGGCCGGCGGCGCTGGCCGCAGCGGCGGGGTCCGGTCGGTGAGCGCGCCGGGGGCACCCGTCCGGCCGGTGCGCTGGGGCGTGCTCGGCACCGGCTGGATGGCCGGCCGGTTCGTCGAGGACCTGCTGCGGCTGCCGGACGCCGAGGTGGTGGCGGTCGGTTCCCGTACCGGGGAGGCGGCCGAGCGGTTCGCCACCCGGTACGCGATCCCGCATGCCCACGGCAGTTGGGCCGGGCTCGCCGCCGACGACCGGGTCGACGTCGTCTACGTGGCCACCCCGCACGCCAGCCACCACGCCGCCACCGCGCTCTGCCTGGACGCCGGGCGGTCGGTGCTCTGCGAGAAGCCGTTCACCCTCAACGCCGGCCAGGCCGTCGACCTGGTGGCCCGGGCCCGCTCCGCCGGCCTCTTCCTGATGGAGGCGATGTGGATGCGCTGCGTACCGGCGATCCGCCGGCTGGTCACCCTGGTCCGGGACGGCGCGGTCGGGGTGCCCCGGCTGGTGCAGGCGGACTTCGGCCTGGTGGGGCCGGTCGATCCCGGCCACCGGCTGCGGGACCCGGCGCTCGGCGGCGGTGCCCTGCTGGATCTCGGGGTCTATCCGGTGACCCTGGCCCACCTGCTGCTCGGGGCGCCCGACTCGGTCACCGGGCTCGCCACGCTGAGCCCCTACGGCATCGACGAGACCACCGCGCTGGTGCTGGGCTATCCGGACGGGGCGCTGGCCAGCCTCTCCTGCTCGATCGTCGCCGACACGCCGTGGACGGCCACGGTCTGCGGCAGCGCCGGCCGGATCGAGCTGGACCGGGGGTTCTTCCGGCCCGCCCGGCTGACCCTGCACTCCGGCGACGGCGAGCCGCGGATCGTCGAGGTGCCCTACCAGGGGGAAGGGTTCGTGCACGAGGCGGTCGAGGTGATGCGCTGCCTGCGGGCCGGGCTGACCGAGAGCCCGCTCGCCACCCTGGCCGACACCGTGGCGGTGCTGCGGATCCTGGACGAGGTCCGGGCCCGGACCGGGGTGCGCTACCCGGCCGACGACGACCGGCAGCCGCCGGACGGCCGTCCGGCGGCTGCCGGCCAGCCGGCGAGGTTACGGGAAGACGACCCGGTTGCGCAGGCTGCCGACGATCCGGCCGCAGCGCATCGCGCACCGGGTCACCCAGACGGCCCGGGACGTGCGCGACCGGACCAGATCGGGCAGGTGGCGCAGGAGCCAGCGCCACTCCCGGGCGGCCGGCCGGATCGAGCGGGGTAACCCGGCGGCGGCGAAGTCGCGGTACAGCCGGGGGTGGCTGAGGCCGTACGAGTAGTACTGCCGGGCCATCTCCCGGAGCCGGCGGCGCAGCCGGTAGTGCACCACGGCGTCCGGCAGCGCCCCGATCGGGTACCCGGCGAGCTGGGCCCGCCAGAAGAAGCTCACCTCGTCCGAGCCGTACCGGTAGGCGGGGTCGAAGCCGCCCAGCTCCTCGAAGACGGCCCGGCGTACCCCGCAGTTGGCGCCGAGCGCGTACGGGAGGAAGTCGAATCCTTCCTGGAGCGAGCCGGCCGGTTTCTCGGGGCGGGTGGCCAGCGAGACGTCGTCGTTGAGCAGCCGGCGTTCGACGTGGCCGCCGACGGCCGGGAACTCGGCGAGTCCGCGTACCATCTCGGCCACCCACCCGGGCGCGACCACGTCGTCCTGGTCGCAGAAGAGCAGCAGCTCGCCCCGGCTCACCCGGCAGCCCTCGTTGCGGGCGTAGCTGGTGCCGGCCCGGGCGCCCGCCCGGTGCAGCCGGAGCCCGGGCAGCCGGCCGGCGTTGGCGGCGACCAGTTCGGGCGTACCGTCGGTGGAGCCGTTGTCGACCACGACGAGTTCCCAGCGCCCGGAGTAGGTCTGCCGGGCCAGCGCCGCCAGTTGCGCGCCGATCGTCGCGGCGCCGTTGCGGGCCGGCATGATCACCGACACCAGCCCGGGACTGGCCCATCCGGCCGGATCCGCCGCCGCGCCGGGCGCGGCGGCGGTCATCGGTCGTCCGGTCATCGGCGGCTCCGTCCGCTCAGTGGAAAGCGCAGCCGCTCGTCAGCGTCGAGCCAGCGCAACATCGCGGCGGCGAAGTGCTGGTGCCCCTCCCGGAGCGGATGGTCCCAGTTGCCGAACGGCACCCGGCCGAAGACCATCTCCCGGAAGGTCTCCTCCGGTCGGGGCGGCAGCGCTCCGAAGACCAGGTCGGCGCGGAGCGCGCGCATCACCGGTACCGCCTCGGCCGGGATCGGGTCGGGCAGGATCTCCCAGGCGAACGCGAACCGGCTCGGTACCCCGCGACCCGTGAGGTGGTGCTCCAGCAGCAGCCAGTCCACGAAGAAGTTGACCGTCTCGCCGGTGGTGCTGAACAGGTGCCGGAGGTACGCCTTCGACGGCTTGTCCCCCTCGGCGGCCTTCCAGTCGGCCACCCGCTGCCAGTGCAGCTCGCCGGGGAGCGCCGGGCGTACCCCGAGGTCGGGGCGGACCGGCCCGTCCTCGATCCCGCTGTCGTGGTATTCGTTGCGGCTCAGCGCGGTCCACATGTTGACGAAGAGGAGCTGGTCGTACCCGATCCCGTGCGCCGCCCGGATCGACTCCAGGTGCTGCACCGTGGTCCGGACGGCCCGCCGGTTGGAGCCGCCGTCGCAGGCCAGGTTGACCACGCCGATGCCGAGTTCCCGGCCGAGTACGGCCGGCCAGGCGTCCCGTTCCGGTTCGGCCAGTTCGGCACCCCGGGCGAAGCTGCAGCCGTTCACCACGAGCAGCCGGATCGTGCTCATGCCGCCGACCTCACCCCGTCCGTGCTCGCTGGCGCGCCGCCATGGGAACGCTCCCACATGACGACGGAGGTAAATATATCCAAGCGCCGTCGGGGCGGGCAACGGGGTGTCGGAGGCTCTCCGTCGAGCCGTTCGCCCGGCTGTCCGCTTGACCGCGGGGATCCGGGCCGTCCAGGTGCCGATGGCCATCCCGAAGAGCGGGAACAGCAGCGACACCGCGACCCGGCCACGGCGCAGCGCGGCGGGGTCGGCGAGGGACGGCGGCGGCACGGACACCCCCAACGGAAGCGGAAGGATCTCAGCCGACCCCCGTCACGGTCACTCGGCAAGCCCCTGCTGGGCGGCCCGGGCTCGCACGAACGCCTCGATGCCGTCCAGCACCCGTTGCAGCCCGAACTCGAACGAGCGGGCCGGGTCGGCCGGGGCGTTGTGCTCGGCACCGGCCGCCGCGCCGACCCGGGCCGCCACGGGATACCGCTCGGGATCGAACACCTGCTCCAGCAGGGGTGCGAAGCGCTCCCACCACTCCTGGACGGTCATCCCGGTGCGCTGCTGCACCTGGGCGGCCTCCACGGCGCCGCGTACCGCGCCGTGCACGTAGTCGGCGACCAGGCCGACCAGGAAATCCATCTCGATGTCGGTCAGGCCGAGCCCGGCGACGGCGGTGAGTTCGCGGTCGTACTTGGCCACCGAGTTGGGGCCGAGCACCGGAAGGCTGGTCGCGACCTGGAGCAGCCAGGGGTGCCGGCGGTAGCGGTCCCAGTTCTCCCGGGCCAGCCGTTCCAGCCGGCTCCGCCAGTCGCCCTGGTCGTCGTCCGGTCGGACGGTCCGGGCGTGCACGGTGTCGACCATCACGTCGATCAGTTCGGCCTTGCCCGGCACGTACGTGTAGAGGGACATCGCGGTGACGCCGAGTTCGTCCGCGACCCGTCGCATGGACAGGCCCGCCAGCCCCTCGCGGTCGGCGATCTCGATCGCCGCCCGGACTATCCGGTCCACCGTGAGCTTGGGTTTCGGGCCCCGCCGGGGCCGATCGGGTACGCCCCAGAGCAGCTCCATGCTCCGCTTCGGGTCACCACTGCCGCTGTACTCCGTCGTCACCTCGTCATTCTCCCCGGCTTGAATTCCTTACAGCGTACGCGATAGTCTGTGGCCGTAACCCTGTACGGCGTACATGATTGGAATGGTCATGCACGACAACGCTCTGGCGATCCGAGCCGAGGGGCTGTGCAAGCGGTACGGCGACCGGCTCGCCCTGGACGGGCTCGACCTGCGCGTCCCGACCGGTACCGTGCACGGCCTGCTCGGGCCGAACGGCGCCGGCAAGACCACAGCGGTACGCATCCTCACCACCCTGCTCCGGTTCGACGCCGGTCGCGCCGAGGTGGCCGGCTACGACGTGGCCCACCAGCCCGACCAGGTCCGCTACCGGATCGGGCTGGTGGGGCAGTACGCGGCCGTGGACGAGATCCTGTCCGGCCGGCAGAACCTGGCGATGTTCGGGCGGCTCTACCACCTGCCCGGTGCGGTGGCCGACCGCCGGGCGGACGAACTGCTGGACCGGTTCGGGCTGACCGACAGCGCGGACAAGCCGGTCGGGCGGTACTCGGGCGGGATGCGGCGCCGGCTCGACCTGGCCGCCGGGCTGATCCTGGCCCCGGCGGTGCTCTTCCTCGACGAACCGACGACCGGGCTCGACCCGCGCGGTCGCAACGAGGTGTGGGCGGCGGTACGCGCCCTGGTCGGCGCCGGCACGACCGTACTGCTCACCACTCAGTACCTCGACGAGGCGGACCAACTCGCCGACCGGATCTCGGTGGTCGACGCCGGCCGGATCGTCGCCGACGGTACGCCGGACGCCTTGAAGAGCCGGCTCGGCGGCGACCGGATCGACGTCGTGCTGCACCGGGTCGACGACCTGCCGGAGGCGGCCGCGCTACTCGGGCGGATCACCGACGGACCCGTCGCCCGGGACGACGACGACCGGCGGATCAGCGCGCCGGTGCGGGACCGGATCGGCACCCTCACCGCGCTGGTGCGCGGGCTCGACGAGCGGGGCGTCGCGGCCGAGGACATCGCGCTGCGCCGGCCGACCCTGGACGAGGTGTTCCTGCACCTCACCGGTACCGGGACCGAGGCACGCACCGAGGCCCGGGCCGAGCGCACCTCCGGTGCCGGCACTGCCGTACCGGCCGGTCGCGCCCGTCCCGGGGACGGCGAACGGGCCGGCGACGAGGACCGGGAGGTGGCGCGATGACCACGACGACGATCCCGTCCCCGCCGCGAAATGCCGCGCACCGGCTGCGCTGGGTGGTCGCGGACAGTTGGACGGTCACCCGCCGCGACCTGCTCCACTGGACCCGTCAACCGGTACAGATCGTCCTCGGCCTGCTGTTTCCGATCATGGTGGTACTGATGTTCGGCTACCTGTTCGGCGGCGGCATGGCGGTGCCCGGCGGTGGCGGCTACCGGGAGTTCCTGATGCCGGGCATGTACGCGATGACCATGCTCTTCGGCATCGAGGCCACCTACGCCGCGGTTGCCACCGACGCCGCCCGGGGGATCACCGACCGGTTCCGGGCGCTGCCGATGGCCGGCTCGGCGGTGGTGGTCGGCCGCAGCGTCGCCGACCTGCTGCACGCCGCGCTCGGGCTGGCGGTGATGGTCGGGTGTGGACTGGCGGTCGGCTGGCGGTGGCACGGCGGCCTCGCCGCCGCGCTGGCCGGGGTCGGGCTGCTCCTGCTGCTCCGGTTCGCCGTGCTCTGGGTCGGTATCTACCTCGCCCTGCTGCTGCGTAACCCGGAGGCGCTGGTCGCGTTGCAGGTGCTGGTCTGGCCGGTGCTGTTCCTCTCCAACGCCCTCGTCGCGCCCGAGACCATGCCGGGCTGGCTGGGCGTCGTGGCCGAACTGAACCCGCTCTCCGCGACGGTCTCCGCCACCAGGGAACTCTTCGAGAATCCCGGCTGGGGGGAAAGCTCCTGGCTCGGCCGCTACGCGGTGCCGCTGGCGCTGGGCTGGCCGATCCTGCTGACCGCGATCTTCCTCCCGCTCTCGGTACGCCTGTACCGGCGACTCGACCGGTAGCCAGCGCCCCGACGGCCGTACGCCCCGCCTGGTGGGGGCGTACGGCCGGGGTTGCGGCAGCCGGTCAGGGGTATCCGACGGCAAGCCCGGAAGTGGCTGCCCAGCGCGCCGGAAGAGAACATCACGCCGGAAGAGAACATCACGCCGGAAGCGAACATCCGCCGGAAGAGGACATCACGTCGGAAGAGGACATCATGCCCCTCCTACCCGTTGAACCGAGCCGACCCGACACCATCGTGCTGATCCACGGCCTGTGGCTGACCTCCCGGAGTTGGGAGCACTGGGCCGACCGGTACCGGAGTGCCGGGTTCGAGGTGCTGACGCCGGCCTGGCCCGGCATGGACTCCGACGTCGAGGCGTTGCGCCGTGACTCCGGGGCGATCGCGGAGCTGACCTCGGGCCAGATCGTCGACCACTACGAGCGGATCATCCGCGACCTGCCCACCCCGCCGATCATCATGGGGCACTCGATCGGCGGGGCGTTCGCCCAGATGCTGCTGGACCGTGGGCTGGGCGCGGCCGGAGTGGCGATCGACCCGGCAGCGGTCAAGGGAGTGGTCCGGCTCCCGCTCTCCACCCTCAGGGCCAGCCTGCCGGTGCTGCGCAACCCGGCGAACCGGCACCGGGCCGTACCGCTGAGCCTGGACGAGTTCCACTACGCCTTCACCAACACCATGTCCCGGGCCGAGGCGGAGCGGGTCTACCGGCGCTACCACGTACCGGCCGCCGGGCACGTGCTGTTCGAGGCGGCGCTGGCGAACCTGAACCCCCGGGCCGCGCTGCGGGTGGACTTCGGCAACGAGCGCCGGGCACCGCTGCTGCTGATCGCCGGCGGCGCCGACCACGTGGTGCCGCCGTCGGTGACGAAGGCGACCGCCGGGCGCTACCGGAAGTCGAGCGCGGTCACCGGGTACAAGGAGTTTCCCGGCCGGCCGCACTACACGGTGGGGCAGCCCGGTTGGGAGGAGGTCGCGGACTACGCGCTCAACTGGGCCGTACAGGCGGCGAAGCCCGGGCAGCCGCAGCCCCGCCGCTAGCCGGCGGCCTGTGCCGGCCGCGCCGTCCGTCCGCACCGGTACCGGACGGCGCGGTTCAGGCCGCGCCGCCAGCCGTCGCCGGGCCGCCGACCACCGGTGTCCAGGGCCGTACCGCGACCACGCTGACCCCGGGCGTCCGGTAGTAGGGGTCGACGTCGAGGGCCCGCCGTACCGCCGCTTCGTCCGCGTCGAAGAGCAGCAGCGCGCCCGAGTCGTCCGCCCAGGGCCCGGCCGCCAGCAGAGCGCCGTCGGCGTGCAGTCGGGCCAGAAGTTCGCGGTGGGCCGGCCGGGCGGCCAGCCGGGCCGCGGGGTCGCCGGTGAAGCGCAGTTCCACAACGATCATGTACAGACCCTACCTACTACGACCGGCACCGCTATCCGGCCGAGCCGATCGCCACGGCGAGCTTGCCGACGGTACCGCTGTTGTTGAAGTCGGCGAACGCCTGCGGGACCTCGTCCAACAGGTAGGTGCGGGCGATGGACGGGCGCAGCCGGTCCGCGGCGGCCTCGGTGGCGATGTGGTCGAGCACGAGCCGGTCCGGGATCGCGTCGACCGCCGTGACGTTCAGCGCCCGGTCGCCGAGCTGCTCGGAGTCCACCCCGAGAGTGGAGGAGAACCGGCCGCCGGGGGTGATCAGGTCGGCGATCAGCTCCGGGTCGCCGGCCAGGTGCACCGCGCTGTCCACCCCGTCCGGGGCGAGCTGCCGGACCTGTGCGGCCAGGTCGGTCCGGTGGTCCACGGTGTGCGCGGCGCCGAGTTCGTGCAGCAGGTCGGCGGCGGGCCCGGCCTCGGCGGTGGCGATCACCGTCGCGCCCCGCGCGGCGGCGAGCTGGACGGCGTAGTGGCCGACCCCGCCGGTGGCCCCGGAGATCAGCAGTGTCTCGCCGTGCACCGGGGCGACCGAGTCCACGCTGGCCAGCGCGGCGACCCCGGCCAGGCCGAGTACGCCGGCGGCCCGGTAGTCGAGCCCGGCCGGCAGCGGTGCGAGGCCGATCTCCTCCGGCACGACCACGTACTCGCCGAACGAGCCGTCGCCGAGCCCGGGCTTGGCCACCACGCCGAAGACCTTCTCGCCGGGCATGAAGCCGCTGACGCCCGGCCCGACCTCGGTCACGATGCCGGCGAAGTCCCGGCCGAGCACCACCGGGAACTGGTGCTCGACCTCGCCGGCCAGAAAGCCTCCGGCCAGTTTGGCGTCGAAGCCGTTCAGGGAGGAGGCCTGTACCTCGATCTTCACCTCGCCGGCACCGGGCGTCGGCTCCGGCATCTCCCGGACCTCTGGCATCGCCCCAAACGACTCAGACATGACGGCACGCATCTACCGGCCTCCCCGAACGCTCGCCCGATCCGACATCGGTGCATTCCCGCCGGGCTTCGCTACATGCCTTCCAGCTCGGCGGATACCCCTATTTCCGGTCCGGTCCGGCCGGGCTCAGTCGAAGAACCGGGCCAGGTGGCTGGGGTCCGGGCCGGGGTCGTCCGGGCCCAGCGGGGTGAGGTCGGCGAAGATCGACGCGCCGTCGCAGCCGGCGTGCAGCGGGTACCACCGGGGCGCGCCGGGATGGCGCTGGCAGATGTGCTTGATCGTCTGCACGTCGAGCAGGCGTACGTGGGTCGGGTCGGCGACCGCGTTGACATGCCCCCACCAGGGGCTCATCACGTGCAGTACGCCGCCGGGCCGGAGTACCCGGTGGCACTCGTCGACCAGGCTCAGGAAGTCGATCAAGTGCTCCAGGATGTGCACCGTGAAGATCACGTCGACCGAGTCGCCGGCCAGCGGCAGCGGGCCGGAGAGGTCGGCCTGGGCGTCCACCCCCGGCGCCACCCGCAGATCGAGGCCGAGGTTGCCGGGGTACTGCTTGGCGGCGCCGCAGCCGAGATCCATCACCACCGGGTCGCGCCCACCCACCCGCACCCGGGACCAGACCGCCAGTACGCCGTCGAGCCGGCCGACGAGTCGCCGGACCAGCGCCAACTCGTCCCGGTCGGCCACCTCGCCGGTCAGGTGCGCCACGCCCCGGTCGAACCGTACCTCCACCGCCGTGCCACCCAGCCGGTCGTCGTGCTTGACGAGGTCGGCGTACGCCATGCCGAGGAACTCGTCGATCGCCCGCAACCGTTCGCCGGAGGGCGCCCTCTGCAGTTGCGCGACCATCACCACCTCCCGGCCGGGGCTACCCGGAATCGTCCGGTCTACGCCTGGCCCGGGCCCGCCTCCGGTGATCGGCCGGGCCGAGGGGTCAGCCGGTGGCGGTGCGCCGGCCGGCCCGCCCCAGGTTGCGCAGCCGCGGCCGGGACGCGACCGGCCGGAGTACCCGTTTCAGGTGGTAGCGGTGCAGTTCGGCGCTGCCCTGCTGGCTGCCGTCCTCGGTCACCGAGACCAACTCCCAACCCTGGGCCCCGGCCCGGTTGAGGTGGGCGAGTGCGGTGTCCCCGTACGGGGAGACGTCGAGCACGGCACCGTCCGGGCCGTACCAGGTGTAGGCGACTTCCCAGCCGGTGTCGTCCAACCGGGGCTGGCGCCGGCGCACCAACAGGGCGTACTCCCATCTGAGCATGGGGTAGTTCTTGCCCAGCCGGGCGGCGGAAGAAACAGCCGTCGATGCCGGCGGGGCGGTCAGGACTCGGTGACCCGGCCGGCGTCGACCCGGACGTGCCGGGTGGCCCGGAGCGTCTCCAGCATCCGGCGGTCGTGGGTGACCAGCAGCAGCGTTCCCGGGTACGACTCCAGCGCCGATTCGAGCTGCTCGATCGCCGGCAGGTCGAGATGGTTGGTGGGCTCGTCCAGGACCAGCAGGTTCACGCCCCGGGCCTGGAGCAGGGCCAGGGCCGCCCGGGTCCGCTCACCCGGCGAGAGGGTGTCGGCGGGCCGCAGTACGTGCGCCGCGCGCAGCCCGAACTTGGCCAGCAGGGTCCGCACGTCGGCCGGCACCAGGTCCGGTACGGCGGCGCCGAAGGCGTCCAGCAGGGGCTGCCCGCCGACGAAGAGTCCCCGGGCCTGGTCGACCTCGCCGACCACCACGCCGGGGCCGAGCGACGCGTGCCCGGTGTCCAGCGGCAGCCGACCCAGCAGGGCCGCCAGCAGAGTCGACTTCCCCGAGCCGTTGGCGCCGGTGATCACCATCCGGTCGGCCCAGTCCACCTGGAGGTCGACCGGGCCGAGGGTGAAGTCGCCACGCCGGACGACCGCGCCGCGCAGCGCGGCCACCACCGCACCGGCCCGGGGCGCGGCGGCGATCTCCATCTTGAGCTGCCACTCCTTGCGCGGCTCCTCGACCACGTCCAGCCGCTCGATCAGCCGTTCGGTCTGCCGGGCCTTGGCCGCCTGCTTCTCGGTCGCCTCGGTGCGGAACTTCCGGCCGATCTTGTCGTTGTCGGACGCCTTCCGCCGGGCGTTCTTGACACCCTTCTCCATCCAGGCCCGCTGGGACCGGGCCCGGGCCTCCAGCGCGGCGCGGGTGTCGGCGTACTCCTCGTAGTCGGCGCGGGCGTGCCGGCGGGCCACCTCGCGCTCCTCCAGGTAGGCCGCGTAGCCGCCGCCGTAGTGCCGCACCTGCTGCTGGTGCAGGTCGAGTTCGACGACCCGGGTCACCGTCCGGGTCAGGAACTCGCGGTCGTGGCTGACCAGCACCGTGCCGGCGCGCAGCCCGGTGACGAACTCCTCCAGCCGGGCCAGCCCGGCCAGGTCGAGATCGTTGGTCGGCTCGTCCAGCAGGAAGATGTCATAGCGGCTGAGCAGCAGCGACGCCAGCCCGGCCCGGGCCGCCTGGCCGCCGGAGAGCGCCGTCATCGGCTGTTCCAGGTCGACCGCCAGGCCCAGCTCGGCGGCGATCTGGTCGGCCCGTTCGGCCAGGTCGGCGCCGCCGAGGGCGAGCCAGCGCTCCAGCGCGGTCGCGTACCGGTCGTCGGCTCCGGCGACCCCGTCGGTCAGCGCCTCGGTCGCCGCGTCGAGTTCGGCCTGCGCGGCGGCCACCCCGGTGCGCCGGCCGAGGAACGCCCGGACCGTCTCGCCGGGCCGCCGGTCGGGCTCCTGCGGCAGGTGGCCGATGGTCGCCGACGGCGGGTTGAGGGCCAGGGTGCCGTGTTCGAGCGGTTGCAGCCCGGCCAGGGTACGCAGCAGCGTCGACTTGCCCGCGCCGTTGGCCCCGACGACTCCGACCACGTCACCAGGGGCGACGACGAGTTCGAGGTCGGCGAAGAGGACCCGGTCACCGTGTCCGGCGGCGAGGTCCTTGGCGATCAGTGTGGCGCCCATGAGACTTCAGATGCTATCCGCCCGTCCGGGTGCGCCCCGGCGGTGGAGTAGCAGACTGATCCCTGTGATGACCACGTTGGCGATCGACTGCGGCGGCGGTGGGATCAAGGCGTCCGTACTCGACGACGCCGGCACGATGCGCACCCGGCCGCTCCGGGTGCCGACCCCGTACCCGTTGCCGACCGCGCTCTTCGTCAAGACGCTGCTCGCGCTCGCCGGCCGGCTGCCCGCGGCCGACCGGGTCACCGTGGGGATGCCCGGGATGCTCCGGCACGGCGTCGTGGTGGCCACCCCGCACTACGTCACCCGGGCCGGGCCGCGCACCAAGCCGGACCCGGACCTGGTCGCCGAGTGGTCGGGCTTCGACGTGCGCAGCGCGCTCACCGACGCGTTCGGGCTCCCGACGCTGGTGCTCAACGACGCCGAGGTGCACGGCGCCGGGGTGGTCGCCGGGACCGGGCTGGAGCTGGTGCTGACCCTCGGCACCGGGCTGGGCTGCGCGCTCTTCGACGGGGGGCTGCTCGCCCCGCACCTGGAGCTGTCGCAGGCGCCGGTCCGGTGGGGGATGAGCTACGACACCTACATCGGCGAGCACGAGCGGCGCCGGCTCGGCGACGCGTTCTGGTCGCGCCGGGTCCGGGGCGTGGTGGACGGGCTGCGCCCGGTCTTCCTCTGGGACCGGCTCTATCTGGGCGGTGGCAACTCCCGGCTGGTCCGCCCGGAGCAGCTCGCCCGGATGGGCGACGACGTGGTGGTGGTGCCGAACAGCGCGGGCATCATCGGCGGGGTACGCGCCTGGGAGCTGCGCTCCCACCGGGCCTGACCGGCCCCCGCTCACCCCGGCACCGCAGCGGAGGAAGGCGGCCTCCCCCGAGCCGGCACCGGGCCCGCTGGCCGGTATATGCCCGAAGAGCGTGATACCGCCCTGTCATCACGATGACAGGGTGGTATCACCGGTGAGCCGAACTGCCCGCCCTCCTCGGCGGCCGTCGCCGTCACGATCCCGTCGATCGGAACAGTCGCGGTACTGGCGGTGTTGTGCCAGCGTCGGGGGGAAGTAGACGCGACACGAGGAGGTGGGTCTAGTGGATCTTCTGGCCGAGTACCGGCGGGCGACCATGTACTTCGAGACCGGGGACCCGTCCGGAGCTGCCCGGTTGCTGGAGCCCATTGTCGAGGCCGAGCCCGACAACGCCTCCGTACGGCAGTTGCTCGCCCGCGCGTACTTCCAGTCGGCGCAGCTCGCCCGGGCCGAGGAGCAACTGCGCACGCTGGTGCACCGCGACCCGAGCGACCACTACGCGCACCACGTGCTGGGCCGCACCCTGGAACGGGTCGGCCGCCCAGAGGAAGCCCTCCGGCACCTCCGGATCGCCGCCGCGATGTACGCGGAGAACGACGACTACCGGATCGCCCTGGAGCGCGTCGAGACCCGGGTCGGCGGTCGGCGGTGACCGCCGCCCGGCCGCTCCGCCTACGATCGGGTGCCATGGACGCTGCCCGGCCGGTGACCCGCCGATGAAGCTCAAGCTCGACCTGCACGACATCTTCAACCGTGGCCACGACATCGACCGTGCGCTGCGCGGGATCATGGACGAGGCGGTGGCGAAGAAGGCCACCATGGTCGAGATCATCCCGGGCAAGGGGTCGGGGCAGCTCAAGAAGCGGGTGCTGCGCTTCCTCGACCAGAAGGAGATCAAGCAGCTCTACCACCGGGTCGAGAAGGACTCCAAGAACTTCGGCCGGCTCTTCGTTCACTTCCGCTGGAAATAGCCGGGCGCCGACCCTGTCTCCGGGCCGGCGGGCCACCGTAGGGGCCGGCGGAAGGAAATCGTAAGGCGTGGGCGGCAGAGTGTGGTCATCAGGCGGGCGGCAACGAGGAACGCCGGCAGAGACCACAGGGAGCAGAGACCATGCGCAAGCTCATCGAGTCGACCTTCGTTTCGCTGGACGGCGTCATCGACGACACCCGCCCGTCCACGGCATCCCGGGCGGAGCCGCAGCACTGGGGCCAGCCGTACTGGGACGGCGACCACGCCGGCTACGCCCAGAAGCTGATGGACTCGGCGGACGCCCTGCTGCTGGGCCGGGTGACGTACGAGGGATTCGCCGAGGCGTGGTCGGCCCGGGCCGGCGACCCGGACGCCGACGTGATGAACGCGATGCCGAAGTACGTCGCCTCGCGCACCCTGACCGAGACCACCTGGAACGCCTCCCTGATCAGGGGTGACGTGGCCGAGGAGGTCGCGAAGCTGAAGGAGCAGCCGGGCCGGAACATCCTGAAGTGGGGCACCGGCGAGCTGGACCGGACGCTGGTGCAGCACGGCCTGGTCGACGAGTTCCACTTCTGGTACTTCCCGGTGATCGTCGGTGCCGGCAAGCACCTCTTCGAGGGCGCCGGCTTCGACACCACGCACCTGTCGCTGGCCGACGTGGACCGGTTCGACTCCGGCATCGCCGTGCACATCTACGTACCCAAGTAGGCCCCGCGATCACCCGGTCAGGCCCGGTCCCCGTCCGCCAGGGACCGGGCCTGAGCCGTGCCGAGGGCACCGCCGCGGGCGAACAGGGCGGCGAAGTCCGGCCCCGCGGCGGCCCGGACCGCCGCCGTGAGCTGGTCCAGCTCGGCCCGGTCGAAGTCGGAGATCTGGTAGTCGGACTCCCGCCGGGCGGCGTCGGCCGCGCCGAGCAGTTGCCCGGCCAGGTCGGCCCGCCCGTCCCGGAGCAGCCCGTCGGCCATGCCCTCCAGCGCCGACGCCATCTCCGGCACCGACTCCTGGTCCCGGGCCACGTCGAACGCCTCCCGGTGCCAGGCCAGCGCCGCCGCCGGCTCGCCGCGCTGCCCGGCCAGCCGGCCCAGCTCGGTCAGCACCATCGCCAGGTACGGCGGGTGCGCGTCCCCGGTCTGCTGCTGCCGGCCCGAGGCGAGCAGCCAGCGCAGGTGCTCGTCGGCCCGGTCGAGCCGGCCGTCCCGGCGCGCGGCGAAGGCCAGTGTGATCGTGGCGAAGACCTCGCCGGACCGCTGCCCCTGCTCGGCGGCGAGCCGTCGCGCCTGCTCCGCGTGCTCCAGCGCGCCCGGGTAGTCGCCGAGCTGCACCGAGATCCAGCCCAGCCAGGCCAGCCGTCCGGGCACCTCGGACCGGAGTCCCAGCTCCTCGGCGATCCGCAGGCCCTCCTGGCTCAGCCGGGCGGCCTCGGCCCGGTCGCCGGTCAGGTCCGCCAGGCCGATCAGCCAGTCGGTCGCCTGGAGTGCTCCCCAGTCGTCGCCCAGCTCCCCGAAGAGTTCGGCGCTGCGCCGGGCGTCGGCTTCCAGCGCGGCCGAGTCGGACCGCATGTGCGCGAGCATCGCCCGGAGGCTCAGCACCGCCGCCTCGCCCCACCGGTCGCCGGCGGACCGGAACGTCTCCAGCGCCCGCGCCAGCAACTCGCCGGTGGCGGCCGCGTCACCGAAGTCGATCATCGAGCTGGCCAGGAACCACTCGGCCCGGGCCCGGCCGAGCGGGTCCGCCACCTTGTCGTAGCCGCGCAGCGCCTCCGCCGCCAGCTCCGGACCGGCCTGGCCCTGCCGGATCGCCAGGCCGGCGTGCCAGGCAACGGCTGCGGCCCGGACCACGTCCGGCGCCGCACCGGGTACGGCCAGCGCGCCGGCCAGGGCCCGGCGGGCCTCGGTGAGCCGCCCGCGCAGGAACCGGTACCAGACCAGGGCAGTGGCCAACCGCAACGCCGGCTCGGCCGCGCCCTCGCGCCGGTACGTCTCCAGCGCTGCCCGCAGGTTCGCGCCCTCGTCGTCCAGCCGGCGCAGCCACTCCCGCTGGCCGGGCCCGCGCAGTTCCCGGTCGGCCCGCTCGGCGAGCGCCAGGTAGTGGTCGGCGTGCCGGCGCCGCAGCGCCCCCTCCTCGCCAGCCTCCCGCAGCCGGTCCAGGCAGTACGCGGAGACCGACTCCAGCAGCCGGAACCGGGGCCCGGCACCGCCGGTCGACGCGGTGGCGCGTACCACCAGGGAACGGTCGACCAGCCCGGCCAGCAGGTCCAGCACCTCACCGGTCGCCACCCCGTCCCCGGCGCAGACCGCCTCGGCGGCGGCCAGCGTGCAGCCGCCGGAGTGCACCGCCAGCCGGCGCAGTACCGCCCGCTCCGGCTCGGTCAGCAGCCGCCAGCTCCAGTCGATCACGGCGGCCAGGGTGCGCTGCCGGGCCGGCGCGTCACGCGGCCCGGTGGCCAGCAGCCCGAACCGGTCCTGCGGCACCCGCAACCGGGCCGCCAGCTCGGCCACGCCCAGCACCGGCACCCGGGTCGCGGCCAACTCCAGCGCCAGCGGGATGCCGTCCAACCGCCGGCACACCTCCGCCACCCCGGCGACGGTCTCCGGTGTCGCCGGCAAGCCGGCTCGGGCCAGGAACAGCCGTACGGCGGACGACCGGGCCAGCCGGTCCGGGTCGTCCGTGTCGGGGAGGTCCAGCGGCGGCAGCTCCCAGCGGGCCTCGCCACGCAGCCGCAGCGGTTCCCGGCTGGTGGCCAGCACCGCCAGCCCGGGTACGGCCGGCAGCAGGTCGCCGACCAGCCCGGCGACCGGCTCGACGACGTGCTCGCAGTTGTCCAGCACCAGCAGGGTCCGCCGCTCCCGCAGCACGGCCGCGAGCCGCTCGCCCGCCGGCTCGGCGGCACCGGGGGCGTCCGGAATGGACAGCGCGGAGAGGACCAGCTCGGCCGGGTCGCCCAGCCCGTCCCAGGTGGTCAGGTCGACCAGGCAGACCCCGTCCGGGTACGCCTCGACCACCGCCCGCGCGACCGCGAGCGCCACGGTCGTCTTGCCCACCCCGCCCGGCCCGGTCAGCGTGACCAGCCGGCCGGCGGCCAGCAGCTCCCGGACCCGCCGTACGGCATGGTCCCGGCCGATCAGCTCGGTCACCGGTGCCGGCAGGGCCACCCCGGCCGGCAGCCGTCGCCGGGCCGGTGCCCGCGGGTCCTCGGCCGGGTCACCGGCCAGGATCGCCCGGTGCAGCGATGCCAACTCCGGCCCCGGATCGAGGCCCAGTTCGTCGGCGAGGCTGCGCCGCAGCTCCTGGAAGCTGTCCAGCGCCTCGCCCGTCCGGCCGGACCGGTGCAGGGCCCGCAGGTGGGCCGCCCGCAGCCGCTCCCGGTACGGATGCCGGGCCACCTGCTCGGCCAGCTCGCCGACGAGTTCACCATGCTCGCCCAGCTCCAGCCGCGCCTCCGCGTACGCCTCCACGGCGGTCAGCCGCTGCTCCTCCCAGCGGGCCACGGCAGTACGGGCGAACTCCTCGTCGGCGAAGTCGGCCAGGGCGTCCCCCCGCCACAGCGCCAGCGCGTCGGCGAGCAGCCCGGCCCGGGTACGCGGGTCGTCGGCCTCCTGTGCCTGCCCGACCAGCGCCGCGAAGGTCGCCGCGTCCACCGCGTCGGGGTCGGCCCGCAGCTCGTACCCGGGCGCCTGCGAGACCACCAGGTCCCGGGCGTTCGGCTCGGCCCCGGCCAGTGCCCGGCGCAGTTGCGAGACCCGTACGTGCAGCGCGGCGGTGGGGTCGGCCGGCGCCGCCGTCCCCCACAGGTCCTCGACCAGCCGGTCCACCGAGACCGGGCGACCCGGCGAGATCAGCAGGTCGGCCAGGAGGGCCCGGACCTTCCGGCCGGGAATCGTCACCGGCTCACCGTGGTCGGTCCAGACGGCCAGCGGCCCCAACACCCCGAATCGCACCGACCCAGGCTACGGATGACAGCCGGAGGCAAGCCTGACGGGGCCGAAACCGGCCGGTCCCGAGCGGAGTGCTCGGGACCGGCCGGCTCGGCTGGGACGTCGGATCAGGAGGAGCAGGTGTTCAGCATCGTCTGCAACGCGCTCTTCTCCGCCGACTGCAACCGGAGACCCCAGTTGTACTTGGTCCGGATCCACATCTTGGCGTACGTGCAGTGGTAGGCGGGGCGGCTCGGCTTCCAGGTGGACGGGTCCTGGTCGCCCTTGGCCTGGTTCACGTTGTCGGTCACCGCGATCAACTGCGGCCCGTTGAGGTCATTGGCGAACGACTGCCGGCGGCTGGTCGTCCACGAGCTGGCCCCGGAGCGCCACGCCTCGGCGAGCGGCACGATGTGGTCGATGTCGACGTCGGCCGGGTTGGTCCAGGTCGCCCCGTCGTACGGGCTGTACCAGCTTCCCGAGGTCGGGTAGCAGGAGCTGTCCACGCCCACTCCGCTGCCGTCGCGCCGCAGCACCGTCTCCCGGGTGTTGCAGGCGCCGCTGATGGTGATCCAGTGCGGGAACAGGTCGCGGCTGTAGCCGGTCATCGAGTCCTGGGCGGCGACGGTCAGCGCGTTCAGGTTCGACTGGGCGGTGGCCTTGGACGGGATGCCGGGCGGGGTGGCGCCGGCCGGGGACGCGACCAGCAGGGACGCGGCGATCGCCGCGGTGGCGGCGGTGGCGGTGAGGGTCAGCCGGATACGGCGACGTCGGATGTGCGGCACGGATGCCTCCCGAGGCTCTGGGGGTACGGGAGGGATCAACGTAACTGATCATCGTGACCGGACCGCCACGGTCACGTAACCGGCCATCGACGCGCGCCGTAATCCCGGGCGCTGATGCCGGGCGGCGGGCCCGTCCGGTCCGGGACGGGCCGCGCCCGGCGCCGACCCTGGTCGGTCAGGCCGGCTGGCTGGTGGTGGGGGTGGGCTGGCGGGGCGTCGCGTTGCTGGTCCCGTTGCTGGAGACCGCCGGAGCCGCACCGACGCCGAGCACGGTCAGCGCGGCCAGCAGCAGCGCGATCCACTCGTTCGAGTCCAGTCCACCGAGGATCACCGTGGCCAGTACCTGGAGCACACTCAGCACCACGGCGACGGCGGTCTTGCCCCACCGGTACTGCGGAGTCAGCGGCACCAAGTAGACACCGATCGCGGTCGCGGCGGCGATCGCGATCTGCACCGCCTCGTCCGGCTCGATGCGCTGGTCTCCGGAGAGCGCGCCGTACGCGACCGTGAGCGCCGCCCCGGCGACGGCGGCGAGGGCCTTGCCGTACTTGCGGATCATGTTCATCTTCCTGCGCCTTCCCCGCGACCGATCGACCGGACACAATACACAACCATCTGTCCTGTCCAGATGCTGTAACAGCGGATCCGCACCTGTCAGTCGGACATCTGCGGTTTTGCGGTCGGATCTCCGGCTGGTACCGCCGGGGAGAGCGGCGCCGCCAGGTCGATCGACCGCTGCGGGGGTACGCCTAGCCCGGGTCCCGCTGTCCGGGCCGGTTCCGGGGGGTTGTGGCCGACCGACGGGAAGATGTGGTGACCGGCCAGGAACGACCGCTCCCAGAGATCGTCCAGGACGCGGCCGTCCTCGTCGCTCACGTCCTGACCGGTCGAGGGCACCAGGGCGCTGGTGCTCCAGATGCACCGGGTCACCATGTCTTCGCCGTCCCAGGAGCGCAGCAGCGCGAATCCGGGCCGGACCCGCCGGAACACCTCGGTGAAGAACGGGGTGATCGCGACGATCGGTCCTTCGGTGCTGCCCTCTTCCGGCGACTCGACCAGGATCAGCCGGTCGCCCCGGATGGCCGCCTCGCTCCGGTACCGCTGGTCGCCGTTCGGGTCGGTGTCGGCGATGTTCAGCACGATGGAGCCGGGTGTACCGGTCTGCTCGAAGTGATAGTCGGTGTGCCGCCAGCGGAACCGGCCGCCCCGCTTCGTCAGGTGGTAGTAGTGCCAGTGCCGCCGGATCGGGGACAGGGCCGCCTCCGTCGAGCGCAGTCGCACGTCGAGCGAGTGGGCGAGCATCTCGCGGACCGCGAGCAACGTGTCGCGGCCGTCGCCCGAGGCGACGTAGAGGCTGGTCGCGGCGCCGACGATGGCGCCACCGAACGCCGCGAGCGCGCCGGCGATGATCTGAAAGATCTGCTCCTTGCCGCTGGTCTGGAGATAGACCCCGAATGCGGTGGTGGCGAGGCCGAGCGCGGTGAGGAGCCAGAGTGGAGTACTGCCGAGAGAGCGTCTTCTGCTGGTCACACGACCTCCCGTCGAATGGTCTCGAATCTCCCTGGCGGGCTGCCGGCAGATGGCGGGGGACCGGGGTGCGGGAAACGCGAAGCCGTCGGCGGTGACGGGTGCGACGAACTTTCAGAATAGCTCGGGTGGTCCCGAGGGCTGTCCGGCTCGGAGCGGCCGCTGACCGTCTCCGGT
Source organism: Plantactinospora sp. ZYX-F-223 (assembly GCF_039649625.1). Lineage (NCBI taxonomy): Bacteria > Bacillati > Actinomycetota > Actinomycetes > Micromonosporales > Micromonosporaceae > Plantactinospora > Plantactinospora sp. ZYX-F-223. The sequence goes on from NZ_JBDJAV010000005.1 coordinate 200,037, forward strand.
CAGACCAGCCCGCTCAGCGCCAGCACCTCGTCGGCGCATCCCCAGGAAAGGGCGAGCCCCGAGCCGCCGTGACCGTAGTTGTGGATGAGGAGATTGCCGTCGACATGATCGCGTTCGATCCGTACGCTCGGCCGGCTCGGTCGCAGCCCGACCAGGACGCGCCGGATCTGGGCGGAGCGGAGCAGCGGCTCGACGGCGGCACAGCGTTCGACGATCGCCGCTGCCCGGACGGGATCCGGCGTGAGATCTTCCGAGCCGGGGGTCGCACTGCCACCGAGTACGACGTGACTGCCGTGCGGCAGGATGTACGTCATGTCCTCGTGTTCGGCCCAGTCCTGGAAGAACGTTTCTATTCCCGGATTGTCGACCACCACCAGTTGGCCCCGGGTGGGGAAGACCTGGTCGTCCGGGACCAGATAGCGGGCGCCGAGTCCGGTGCAATTCACCAGTACGCCGGCGGCGCCGACGAGTTCCTTGAATGAGGCGACGGTGCCGATTTCTATAGTGCCGCCCCGGTCGATCAGGCGCCCGGTGAGGTATTCCAGATATGCCGGCATGTTCACCAGTGGACTGGTGTAACGCCAGCCGCTGACGTAGCCGGGCGGTAGCTGGTCGGCGGGGCAGAGTTCGAAGTCGTTCAGGTCGCGGACGCAGGCCGGCGGCTCCAGTGGAAAGGGCGCCACCTCCAGACCACGGACGAGCCGGACGCCGGACGACGGGTCCTCGGCGATCTTCTCCAGAGTCAGCCGGGTCTGCTCGCTCCAGTGCAGGACGCGTTCGTCGGTCAACTCGTACGGCCCCCAGCTCGCCCCGGCGGACGCGGAGGTGGTCTCCTGCGGCGGCCGGGCGGCCCGGATCCGGACCGAGAGTCCCGCCTCGGCGAGCCGGACCGCGGTGGACAGTCCGATGACGCCCGCACCGATAACCAGAACGTCGGGTCGTCGGGATATCGCCATTAGGCCATATTAACGGAGGTCTTACCCGTCCAGTGCTCGCCTGCTGCCGGATGCCTGGTTGCGGCGGCGCGGGTCGGCGCCTCGACACCTCAATATGGATTCGCGGACGCCGGCGCCGGCTGGAAATTGCAGCGGTGAATTACCGTCGGTGGTGGAACTCCCCGTCACCTGCCCAGTCGAATTGGCGAAGACCAGGGAGTTCATTCGCTCACGATCTCCGGCGACTACCATCCGTGACCACAAGGCTTCGGGCGGTTGTCGAAGCCGCCCGTTCCGGGCCGGCGTGCCGCCGCGCCGGTACGTGCCGGCCGAAGGGGTGTCGGTCGGTGGGCCGCTCGGTCGGCCGATCGGTCCGTCGTCCGGGGTGGACGGAGCCGGGCTGTCCCGCTTCGGTGGGATTTATCGTCGCCATCCGTCGCCGTGCTCCCAAGTGGCCGGTTGACAGGCAAGAAACTCGATGTCAATCTCCCGGTATTCCCGGACTGGGAGCGCTTCCATAGATTGTGGTTCACGCCGTACCACCCCTGCCCGGCGGTGCCGGCCACCGGTCACCGCGCCCACCGGAAGGAATGACGTGCTCAGACCCCGCTCGCCGCATACCGCTCCACTCGCCGCCGCCACCCTCGCGGCGCTGGCCGCCACCGTGCTGACCGCACCCGGCGCCGCGTCCGCCGCCGACGAGGCACCGGAACAGATCGTCAACGGCACCTTCGACAACGGCCACGCCCCCTGGTGGGGCACCGCCAACCTCACCCTCGACTCCAGCACCGGGCAGCTCTGCACCGAGGTGCCCGGCGGCACGGTCAACCCGTGGGACGTGATCATCGGTCAGGACAACGTCGCGCTGGTCGCCGGTGAGTCGTACGAGTTCCGGTTCTTCGGCCGGGCCACCCCGAACAAGGTCGGCCGGGCACTGGTGCAGTTGCCGGTCGACCCGTACACGCAGTACCTGTCGGCCAGCCCCGAGCTGAGCGTCTCCGGCAACGAGTACCGCTACACCTTCACCTCCCCGGTCGACCTGCCGAACGCCCAGGTCGCCTTCCAGCTCGGCGGCAGCGCCGAACCCTGGACGGTCTGCCTGGACGACATCTCGCTGACCGGCGGCGCCGAGCCGGACGTCTACGTCCCGGACACCGGCCCGCGGGTCCGGGTCAACCAGGTCGGCTACCTGCCGAAGGGGCCGAAGAACGCCACCGTGGTCACCGAGGCGACCGACCCGCTGCCGTTCCAGCTCCGCGACGGTGCCGGCCGGCTCGTCAAGCAGGGCCGGACGACGCCGCGCGGCCTGGACCGCTCCTCCGGGCAGCACGTGCACACCATCGACTTCGGGCACTTCACCCGCCCCGGCACCGGCTACACGCTGACCGCCGACGGCGAGACCAGCCGGCCGTTCGACATCGGCGCCGACGTCTACGAGCAGCTCCGCACCGACGCGCTGAAGTTCTACTACACCCAGCGCAGCGGCATCGAGATCTCCGACGCGCTGCGCCCCGGCTACGGCCGCCCGGCCGGACACGTCGGGGTGGCGCCCAACCAGGGCGACACGGCGGTGCCCTGCCAGCCCGGCGTCTGCGACTACACCCTGGACGTCTCCGGCGGCTGGTACGACGCCGGCGACCACGGCAAGTACGTGGTCAACGGTGGCATCTCGGTGCACCAGCTGATGAGCGAGTACGAGCGTTCGCTGCGGGCCGGCACCGGGCAGCCGTGGCGGCTCGGCGACCGTACGCTGAACCTGCCGGAGAGCGGCAACCGGGTGCCGGACATCCTGGACGAGGCGCGTTGGGAGCAGGAGTTCCTGCTCAGCATGCAGGTGCCGGCCGGAAAGCCGCTGGCCGGGATGGCTCACCACAAGATCCACGACGACTCGTGGACCGGGCTGCCGCTGCTGCCGCACCTCGACGACAAGCGGCGCGAACTGCACCCGCCGTCCACCGCCGCCACGCTCAACCTGGCCGCCACCGCCGCACAGGCGGCGCGGGTCTTCCGGCCGTACGACCGGCGGTTCGCCGAGCGGAACCTGACCGCCGCGAAGACGGCCTGGGCCGCCGCCAAGACCAACCCCGAGCGGTACGCCGACCCGGCCGACGCCAACGGCGGCGGCGCGTACAACGACGCCGACGTCACCGACGAGTTCTACTGGGCCGCCGCCGAGCTCTACCTGAGCACCGGGGCGAAGGAGTACCGCGACTTCGTGCTCGCCTCGCCGCACCACACCGGCGACGTCTGGCGGGAGCGGGGGATGGACTGGGGCAACACCGCCGCGCTCGGCCGGCTGCAACTGGCGACGGTGCCGAACAACCTGCCGGACCGGGCCCGGGTACGCGCCTCGGTCGCCCAGGGCGCGGACCGCTACCTGGCCACGCTCCGGGCGCACCCGTACGGCATCCCGTACAACCCGTCGGACAACCTCTTCGACTGGGGCTCCAACAACCTGATCATCAACAACGCCATCGTGCTGGCCACCGCCTTCGACCTGACCGGCAAGGACCGCTACCGGGCCGGGGTGTTGCAGACGATGGACTACATCCTCGGCCGCAACGCCCTGAACCAGTCGTACGTGACCGGCTACGGCGAGGTGGCCTCGCGCAACCAGCACAGCCGCTGGTACGCCCGCCAGCTCAACCCCGACCTGCCCAACCCGCCCCGGGGCACCCTCTCCGGCGGCCCGAACTCGGCCATCCAGGACCCGGTCGCCCAGCAGAAGCTGCGCGGCTGCGCGCCGCAGTTCTGCTACATCGACGACATCGAGTCCTGGGCGACGAACGAGCTGACCATCAACTGGAACGCGCCGCTCTCCTGGATCGCGGCCTTCATCGCCGACCAGGACAACGGCGACGCCCGCAACCACCGGCACTGAGCACCCGACGAGGACCGGCGTACCCGACCGGGTAAGCCGGTCCGCTCCGGACCGGGCGAAGCCCCCGGTCGGCGGATCACCGCCGGCCGGGGGCCGCCCCACCGCACCTGGCCCGTTGTGGGTCGGTGGGTCCTCAACCCGGTCGGCCGGCGCGCACCCGCCGGTTCGACCGGTAGCCGTTCGGGTTTCCCGGCCAGCCCGGTGACCGGGCGGCGGGGCCGGGGTCGACCAGCGCCGCCGCCTCGCCGGTCCGGACCATCCGGTGCCAGCGCAGCCGGCTGCCGAGCAGTGCGGTGACCGCCGACTGGACGACCACCAGATACATCAACTGCCGGTAGAGGAGCTGCTGCAACGGCAGGCTCCACAGCGGACCCAGCCGCTCACCGTCCAGCCGCAGCGCGTACGCCGCCGTTCCCGCCTGGACCAGCAGCAGGCCGAGCCAGGCCAGCACGAGATGGCTCCACGGCAGGAAGAAGAGCCCGTAGAGCGCGAACGCGTCGACCGCCGGACCGGCCAGCGGCAGCAGCACCTGGAAGACGGCGAGGTACGGCAGGGCGCGCCGACCCAGCCGCCCACCCGGGCCGCGCTCCACCAGGGCGTGCCGGTGCTTCCACATCGCCTGCATGGTCCCGTAGCACCAGCGGTAGCGCTGCCGCCACAGTTGGCGCAGCGACCCGGGCGCCTCGGTCCAGGCGATGGCCCGCCCCTCGTACGGGACCCGCCAGCCGGCGCGCAGCACCGCCATGGTCAGGTCGGTGTCCTCGGCCAGGGTGTCCGCCGGAACGCCGCCCGCGTCCAGCAGGGCCTGCCGGCGGAAGGCGCCGATCGCGCCCGGGATGGTGGGCATGCAGCGCAGCACGTCGTACATCCGGCGGTCGAGGTTGAACCCGATGACGTACTCCAGGTGCTGCCAGCGGCCGAGCAGCCGGCGCCGGTTGGCCACCCGGGTGTTGCCGGAGATCGCCCCGACGGAGGGATCGGCGAAGCCCTGGACGAGCCGGTACACCGTGTCGGGCTGGAACACCGTGTCCCCGTCCACCAGCACCAGCAGGTCGGCCCGGGCGTGCCGGATGCCGGTGTTCAGCGCCGCCGGCTTGCCGGCGTTGGCCTGCCGGACCACCCGTACCCCGGGCAGCCGCATCCGTTCCACGACCCCGGCCGTGTCGTCGGTGGAGCCGTCGTCCACCACGATCACCTCGATCGCCGGGTAGTCGCTGTTCACCAGGGACCACACCGTCGCGCCGATGTTGGCGGCCTCGTTGTACGCCGGCACGATCACCGTCACCGGGGCGTAGAACCGGCCGGCCGGTCGGGCCCGGGACCGGGCGCGGATCCGCCGCCGGTGCACCTCGGCGCAGACCACCTGGACCACCAGCCGGGCCAGGCCGAGCACCAGCGCCACGGCGAGCAACCAGCTCATCGCGGTGGCCAGCCAGCCGGCGCCGGTCTGGGCGTACCGCAGGGCGGTGCCGCGCAGCCGGTCCCCGGTCGAGGCGGCGACGTCCGAGCGGGGCGTGCCGAGTCCTTCCGACACGGTGCTGAACCGGTAGCCCCGGGCGGTCAGCTCCGGTATCAGCCGGTCGAGCGCGGCGACGGTCTGGGACCGGTCCCCACCCCCGTCGTGCAGCAGTACGACCGCGCCCCGGCCGTCCGCCGGCCGCCGCTGCGGACCGGTCTGGCCGGCCGGCCGGCCCTCGGCGGCGGCGACGATGCGGTCGACACCCGGCCGGCGCCAGTCGACGGTGTCCCGGTCGGCGAGTACGGCGACATGGCCGGCCCGGGCCGCCGCCCGCAGGGCCCTGGCGTCGCGCGCGGTCAGGCTGCCCGGACCGGACGAGTACGGCGGCCGGAAGAGGATCGGGGACCGGCCGGTGGCCCCGGCGACGGCGCTGCGGGTGAGCTGGAGTTCCAGCTCCCGCCGCCAGTCCGGCAGGGCCGCCACGTCCGGGTGGGTGAAGGTGTGCGAGCCCAACTCGTGGCCCTCGGCGAGGATCTGCCGGACCAGTTCCGGGTGCTCGTTGACCCGGGCGCCCACCACGAAGAACGTGGCGTGTGCCCGATGCCGGCGCAGCACGTCCAGGATCTCGGGGGTCCACCGCGGGTCCGGGCCGTCGTCGAAGGTCAGCGCGATCGTGCCGGCCGGCATCGAGCGGCTGACCGGGGTGGGACCGTCGAGCCGGAGGACCGGGCCGGCCCGGGTCAGCTCGTCGGGGGCCGGCGCCGGGTCCGGCGTGGCCCGCCCGGAGCCGCCTCCGGCGATCGCGACGTAACCGTTGAACGACAGCGCGGCGAGCAGCACCACGAGGCCGAGTACCAGCAGGAGCCAGTGTGCCCGGGGGTCCCGTCGCGCCACGTGCAGGGCCATCGGTCAGCCCTCCGCTGCCGGCGACCGGCGGGATTTGCCCGGCTTGTCGGTGCCGGCCGGATTCCCCGGTGACGGGTTGCGGTGCAGGTCACCCTGTCCGGGGCGATCGGTGGCCGTAGGCGCCCCGCCTGGTGCGGCCGGGCGGGCGGTCGGGTTCGCCGGACGGGCCGTACCGGCCGGTGCCGGGGCTGTCCGCGCCGGCCCGCCGGTCGGGACGGCCGGAGCGCTGGTCTCGGACCGGCCAGTCCCGGCCTCGTCCCGGAGGTGTCCGCCGCCCGCGTCCGGCCAACCCGGCACCGCGACCGACCCGCCGGTCAGCAGCCCGACCGCGAGCAGCCCGAGGCTGACCAGCAGACCGGCGCCGAGGGCGAGACCGGCGAGCACGGCGACCCGGCGCCGTCGACCGGTCCGGTCAACGAAGACCGGCCGGACCCGGGACGCCAAGTGGCTCGGGGCGTTCGACTGACCCGGGCCGGTCGGCTGGAGGGGGATTGCCGGGCCGGGATCCCAGGTGGCGTTCCCACCGGCCGTCGTGGGGAGCCGACGGCCCAGCGGGTCCGGGTTCGATGGCGGCCGGACCCGCCCGTCGCGGGGCAGGCGTTCGGCGACGGGCGGGTCGAGCCGGCGGGGATTCTGATTTCTCATCTCGTGCACTACAGCGCCGAATCCGCCGCCGGCGTCACATCCCCCGAACCGGAGATCAGCTCAGCGCGGGTAGGTCCGGGCCACCGCGACCAGCTCGGAGCTGTGCGATCCGACGATGCCGACGCCGGGCGGGCGCGGGCGGAAGCCGGGCAGTCCGGCGAGGCCGTCGCTGGCGTCCATCGCCCGCAGCCGTACCGGGCCGCTCCCGGTCGGACGGAGCCGCAACTCGATCTCGATCCCCTCGGCCGGCGGGGCGTGGAAGACCACACCGAACGGCTCCGGGCCGTCGACCCGGACCTCCCGATCGTCGATGCGGATTTCCCGGCCGGCGACCCGGGCCGAGACGACGGCGGCGGTCGCCGGGTCGACGTGCAGCGCGGCGAACCGTACCGGGCGCTGCGGGACCAGCCGGACACGCAGCGTACGGACGCCGGACCCGGTGACGTCGGAGAGCGGGTCGAGCCGCGGCGGGGGCAGGGCGGCCGGTTCGGCCGGGCCGGTGCGCAACTCCTCGTCCCCGAACACCGGGAAGGTGTCGCCGATCCGGGTCGGGCCGTCGACGTACTGGTCGGTCCAGGGCTGCGGGTCCGTCTCCTCGCTGAGCCAGCGGGCGGTACCGGTGTCGGCGTCCAGCGCGTACATCAGGTGGGTCGGCACCGGATGCGCGGCGTCGAACCGGTCGACCACCAGGCCGGTCCCGGCGCACAGCACGGCGCCGAGCAGCGCGGCCAGGGCCGGCAGCGCGCCGCGCCGCCGGGCCCGGAGCGCTGCCATCCCGCGCTGGCCGCCGGCCACCGGGTGCAGCAGGTCCACCACGGGCAGCGCGGCCAGCCCGAGCAGTACCGTGCAGAGCGCGCCGACTCCGCCCATCGCCATGCCGAGCGCCGGAAAGAGCAGTACGACGGTGGGGAGCAGCACGAGTACCCCGACCGCCGCGCCGGCGGTCACCGCGACCACCGCCCACGGGCCGTCCCGGCGTACGGCCAGGGCCACCAGTCCGGCCAGCACGCCGGCCAGGGCCGGCAGGGTGGTCAGGTACGCCCCGCCGGGGGCCACGGCGGCGAGCAGCACCCCGAGTACGGCCAGCCAGCCCAGCCCGCCGACGGCGAGTGCCGCCGGACCGGTACGCCGACGGGTCAGCGCGTACCAGCCGAACAGCACCGCGGCGGCGAGCGCCACCACGGCCAGCCGATACCACAGTGGACGGTACGGGTCGAGCAGCGTCGCGTAGCCCGGCCGGATCGCGGTGATCGCGGCCCAGAGCAGTTGCGCCCCGCCCGGGGCGACCACGATCGGCAGCAGCGCCAGCCCGAACCCGGCGGCGAGCCGGGGCCACGACGCGCGCCCCCGCCGCCGGACGGCCCAGCCGAGTGCGACGACCCCGGCCAGCGCCAGCAGCGCGAGCGGCAGGGTGAGCCAGCCGGGATACCGGGCCAGCCCGCCGGGCACCGGGAAGTACGTGGCGTCCCCGTCGGCATCCAACCGGGTCAGGTCGACCGCGCCGAACTCCCGGGCCAGCCCGAGCGCGTTCGCCCCGTGCTGTTGCAGGCTGCCCCGGTCGACGCTGGCCGGGGTGTCCAGCGGGGTGTGGTAGATCGCGGCGCCGTCTATGTAGGCGGCGTTCAGACCGGTGAAGCCGTGGTCGAGGAAGGCGGTGAAGTCGGTGTCGTTGGGCAGCAGCCGGTAGACCTCGACCGCGAACGAGGTCCCCACCGGGTACGGCGCGGCCCGGCCGAAGACCTCCACCAGGCCGGCGTTGCGCAGCGAGGTCTCGAACATGATCACTGGACCGGTGCTGCCCCGCGCCTCCAGGTTGAGCACCACGCCGCCGCCCTCGGCCAGTGGATGGTCGGCGGCGAACGCCGAGGCGCCGCAGAGGCAGGCCTCCTCGGCGTCGGTGAAGACCAGCACGATGTCGTTGCGCGGGCGTTCCCCCGAGGTCAGCGCGCGGGCCACCTCCAGCAGTGCCGAGGTGCCGGCCCCGTCGTCGTTGCCGCCCGGGCCGACCTGCACCGAGTCGTAGTGGGCGACCAGGAAGACCCGGCCGGTGGGGTCGGTGCCGGGGATCCGGGCGACCACGTTGCGTACCCGGGCCAGCGTCGCGCCGCCCGCGCCGCCGCTGAGCTGCCCCGCCTCCTCGGCGACGGTGTCCTGCAGCTCCGGGGTGAGACCGAGACCGCGCAGGGTGCTCTCCAGGTGACTGCGTACCCGCTCCGCGGCCGGGCTGCCGGCGGCGTGCGGCTCCGCCGCGACCGTCCGGAGGTGCTGGTACGCCCGCTCCGCGCTGAACTCGTCGGCCGGCGAGTCGAGACCGGCCGGGCGCGGCGTACCCACGCCGAGCACGGTGACCACCCCGACCGCCGCCAGCGCGGCCAGGGCCGCCAGCGCGGCCGGCAACCGGCGTCGGGGTCGGGCCAGCGCCCGCTCGGAGGCGGGCAGGAGGGTGGTTACGGAGGGTGTGTCGGGCGGCGGCGGATCGACGGGGGAGTGGTGGTCAGGGGCGGGCACGGGTGCCTCCAGGGGTCGGCAGCGAATGCCATCATCGCGGTTGCGCCGGTCCCCGCCCGGCCGGGTCACCCTGCTGGCAGCCGGTCGCATAGCGTGATACGCATGTCCACGTACCGAGTGACCGATCCCGTCGCCGTGCTGCGCGATTTCGTCGCGCGGGTGGCGCCGTACGACCCCGAGCCGGATGCCGCTCCGGTCGGCGTCGTCGATGTCCGGTCCGCCGGAGAGGCCGGGACGGTCCCGCTCACCCCGCACCTGGCCCGGGCCCTGGCCGAGGCGCTGGCCGGCTACCGGGACCCGGCCGACCGGGGCCGCTGCGCGGGGTGCGGTGGCCGGCGGCTGGACGAGAACCTGCACTGCCTCGACTGCGGGCGGCTGCACGGGGTGCTCGGTGAGGTGATCGCGCGCCAGGCGGAACAGGTGCGGCTGCGGGACGGGGCCGGCTCGGCGGAAACTCCGCGGTGACGCCGTGGCGCCGTGTCGGCGCGACCTGTGTTGTGTGGCAGCGTTGGGTGGTACAGGATCGGCGCGGATCGTCGTCGTGGGCGCGGGCCGGACACGACCGGACGGGCACGGAGAGCACGGTGACGGGACGGCTCGGTCGTGACGGTCGTGGCGGCGAGGGACGGAGCGAGGAGGCGTCGTGACCGGATGGAGGGGGGCGGACCGGTGACCGGGTCGTCCGTCGTACCCGCGCCGGCGTATCCGCACGGCGGGCTCGGGCGGCACGCCAAGCTTCCGCCCCGGGAGCGGCTGCGGGTGTTGCTGATCGAGGACGATGACGCCGACGCCTTCCTGGTCGGCGAGTTGCTCGCCGAGACCGGCGACGGCATCGACCTGCTCGTCGCGAACAGCCTGAACACCGCCCGGGCGCAGATCCGCGGTGTCGACTGCGTGCTGCTCGACCTCGGCCTGCCGGACGCGCAGGGCCTGGACGGGCTCCGCCAGGTGCTCGCGATGTCCAGCGGCGCCGCCGTCTGCGTGCTGACCGGCCGCTCGGACGAGCACCTCGGCATCGGCGCGGTCGCCGAGGGCGCCCAGGACTACCTGGTCAAGGGCCAGGTCGACGGGGTGCTGCTGGCTCGGGCCCTGCGCTACGCGGTGGAGCGGAAGCGGGCCGACGAGAATGCCCGGCGGCTGCGCGAGGTGGAGCTGCGCCAGGCCGAGTCCGCCCGGTTGGAGCGCGGCCTGCTGCCCCAGCCGTTGATCGACACCGACCTGGTGCAGGTGCACCCCTTCTATCGCCCCGGCCGGCACGAGGCGCTGATCGGCGGCGACTTCTACGACGTGGTGCAGACCAGTCCGGACCGGATCGACCTGATCGTCGGCGACGTCTGCGGGCACGGGGTGGACGAGGCCGCGCTCGGCGTCGAACTCCGGGTCGCCTGGCGGGCCCTGGTGCTCGCCGGAGTGCCCGACGAGCAGGTGCTGCCGGCGCTGGAGCAGGTGCTGATGAGCGAGCGGTCGAAACGGGAGATCTTCGCCACGGTCGCCGCGGTCCGGCTGGACCTGGCCGGTAACCGGGCCACCGTCCGGCTCGCCGGGCATCCGCCGCCGCTGCTGCTCGCCGGGGGCCGGGTGGTGCCGGTGCCGGCGCCGCACGGGCTCTTGCTCGGGGTACGGCCACGGCCGCCGGTCGCCCACGAGCTGCGCTTCGAGACCGAGGACTGGTCACTGCTGATGTATACGGACGGGCTGATCGAGGGCCGGGTCGGCGACGGCGACGAGCGGCTGGACGTACCGGGGCTGAGCGGGCTGGTGGCCGATCCGCGGGCCCGTGGGGTGGGCCTGGCGGAGCTGCCCGGCTGGCTGGTCGAGCAGGCCGAGGAGCGCAACGGCGGGCCGTTCTCCGACGACGTGGCGATGCTGCTGGTCAGCCGGGGGGAGGGGCGGTGAGGTCACCACTGCGCTGGACACTGCGCCGTCGGGTCACCGCGCTGTGCGTGATCGTCGGCGTGGTGCTCGGCATGCTGGCGGTCAGCGCCACGGTCGTCGCCACCAGCAACCGGCAACACCTGGACACCCTGCTCACCAAGACCGGTCCGCTGCGCACCGATGGTCAGGCGTTGCTCAGCGCCCTGGTTGACCAGCAGACCGGGATACGCGGCTACGCCGTCACCGCCAACGACGCCGACCTCGCGCCGTACCGGGAGGGCCTGCAACGGGAGACGGCGCTGATCGCCTCGATGGACGCGCGCCTGCACGACCAGCCGGAGATCCGTCGCGAGCTGCACACGGTGCGGGACCACGCCGAGCAGTGGCGGGAGGTGGTGGCCGAGCCGGCGATCGAGCTGACCGTGCGGAGCGGGCCGGAGGCCGCGCAGGCGTTTCTGACCGCCCAGACCGGCGACCGCTTCACCGAGCTGCGCGGCGAGGTGGAGGCGTTGCAGCAGTCGATCCTGGATCTGCGTAACTCCGTCGCGCAGAATGCCCGGGGGACCGGCAACACCCTGGTGCTGCTGCTGATCCTGGCCGCGATCGTGGTGGTGCTGGCCGGTCTTGCCCTGCTCACCTCGCTGAACCGGCTGGTGATCGGTCCGGTCACCACGCTGGCCGGTCAGGTGCGGGAGGTGGCCGGCGGGGCGTACCAGCGGGAGATCGAGCAGGTCGGGCCGCCGGAGCTGGCCGCGCTGGCCAGCGACATCGACGGGATGCGCCGCCGGATCGCCGCCGACCTGGACGAGGTGCGGCAGGCCCGGGAACGGATCGAATGGGTCAACGGCCAGTTGGAGAGGCAGGCCGAGGAACTGGTCCGGTCCAACCGTGACCTGGAGCAGTTCGCCTACGTCGCCTCGCACGACCTCCAGGAGCCGCTGCGCAAGGTGGCCAGCTTCTGCCAACTCCTGCAACGCCGGTACGCGGGCAAGCTCGACGAGCGCGCCGACCAGTACATCGCGTTCGCGGTCGACGGGGCGCAGCGGATGCAGCGGCTGATCAACGACCTGCTGGCGTTCTCCCGGATCGGCCGGCTCACCACCGGCTTCACCGATGTGGATCTGGATGCGGTGATGGCCGATGTCGCCGGCCAGACCGAGTCCACCCGGCGGTACGTCGGCGGCGAGCTCACCTGGTCGGATCTGCCGGTCATCCGGGGCGAGGAGACCCTGCTGACCAACCTGCTGGCCAACCTGGTGGGCAACTCGCTCAAGTTCCGCCGGCCGGACGTGCCGCCGAAGGTGCACGTCTCGGCACGGCGGCTGGGCGACGAGTGGGAGATCAGCTGCCAGGACAACGGGATCGGCATCGAACCCGAGTTCGCCGACAAGATCTTCGTGATCTTCCAGCGGCTGCACGCCAAGGACGCCTATCCGGGTACCGGTATCGGGCTGGCCATCGTGAAGAAGATCGTCGAGTACCACGGTGGCCGGGTCTGGGTGGACCCCGACGCGGTGGCCGAGGGCACGATGATCCGGTTCACCCTGCCGGTACCGCCGGAGCTGCGGGAGCCGGTCGAGCCGGCCGAGGCCCCCGGCGCGGACGGAGAGGGGGAAAGCTCGACCGTGCCCGCACCGGCCGGCGGGTCGCCGACCGCGAGCGAGGCCGACGCCACACCGCCGGGTGAGTCGGCCCGGCCGGCCGGCGACATGAAGCAGACTGTGTGACGGATGACCGGATCGACGAGGAGGGGCCGATGACGGCACCGGCGGACGGCAAGAGCCCGATCGAGGTGCTGCTGGTCGAGGACGACCCGGGTGACGTGCTGATGACGCAGGAGGCGTTCGAGGAGCACAAGCTGCGCAACCGGCTCACCGTGGTCTCCGACGGCGCGGCGGCCCTGGCCTACCTGCGCCAGGAGGGCGAGTACGCCGACGCCGTGTCTCCGGACCTGATCCTGCTCGACCTCAACCTGCCCCGCCGGGACGGCCGGGAGGTGCTGGCCGAGATCAAGCGGGACGAAGAGCTCTGCCGGATCCCGGTGGTGGTGCTGACCACCTCGCAGGCCGACGAGGACATCCTGCGCAGCTACCAGTTGCACGCGAACGCGTACGTGACGAAGCCGGTCGACTTCGACCGGTTCATCTCGGTGGTACGGCAGATCGACGAGTTCTTCGTCAGCGTCGTGAAGCTTCCGCCGCGTGGCTGATCCCGAGGCGCGGCTCGTCGAGGAGGTCGGGGCGCTGCTCCGCCGGGCCGCCGCCGAGGCAATCCTGCCGATGTTCCGGCATCTGGCCGCGTCCGACGTCTCGGAGAAGGCCCCGGGCGAGGTGGTGACGGTGGCCGACCGCCGGGCCGAGGAGCTCATCGCCACCGGGCTGCGCCGGCTCCGGCCGGAATCCGAGGTGGTCGGCGAGGAGGGGGTGGCCGCCGATCCGGCGGCGCTGGACCTGCTCGCCGGGCCGGCCGAGGTGTGGCTGGTCGATCCGCTGGACGGTACGGCGAACTTCGCGGCCGGGCGGCAGCCGTTCGCGGTGATGGCGGCGCTGCGGCGGGCGGGGCGTACCGAGGCGGCCTGGATCCTCGACCCGATGGCGGACCGCCTGCTGCTGGCCCGGGCCGGGGACGGGGCGTACCGGGACGGGGACGCGGTGCGCACGACCACCGAGCCGCTCGCGGCCGGGGCGCTGCGCGGCGTGGTGGCGACCCGGTTCCTGCCGGCGGAACTCCGGGCGCGGGTGTTGGCCGGGGCCGGGCGGATCGGCGCGGTACTGCCCGGACAACACTGCGCTGGTCAGGAATATGCGGATATTGTGGACGGCCGGCAACACTTCGCGATCTTCTGGCGGACGCTGCCCTGGGACCACGCGCCTGGAGCGCTGCTGGTCGAGGCGGCCGGCGGGGTGGTCCGGCGGCTCGACGGCAGCCCGTACGACCCGGCCGACGGGCGGGCCGGCCTGCTGGCCGCCGCCAACGAGTCGATCTGGGACGCGGTGCACGGCACCCTGCTGGCCACGCCCTGACCGGATCGGCCGGACGCCGGACGGCAAGCCGAAAAGCCCTGTTTGCCCGCTATGTAGCCTATCTTATGGTATTGCGGCAGCTCGGAGGTGGGCCGACAGCGCGGCCGGCTTCCGGTAGGCTGACCGGCGGTCTCCGCCAGGTGGCGCCGTCGAGGGTGCCGGTGGGGACCGCCGCCGAACGAACCTTTTTCACCTGTTCCGCGCGGCGCTCACGCACCGCGTCCGACCTCGCGGTCCGCCGGACCGTGCGGGGGTGGAAGAGGTTCAATGGTCAGTGTGGACCCTCCGGGGTCGGCGGCCTACGGAAGGAACGGCTTTCGTGCGCACAACGGCCATTGCCCGGCTGCACCGCCCACGCCGGTTCACGGTGCTACTCGTCGTCGCCGCGCTCCTCGCCGGGATGCCCGCGGCCCTGGTCGGTACGGCCGCCGCTCCGGCGACCGCCGCGCCCAGTTCGCCCGGCGACGAGGGCGGCACCAAGAAGCTCCGGGACGCCCTGGAGTCCGCCTCCAAGGGGCACATCGAGGCGACCGCCAAGCTGACCAACTCCAAGAAGCGGCAGAGCCAGCTCGGCGCCCAGCTCAAGCAGGTGGAGACCCGGATCGCCGCGCTCACCCAGGAGGTGGGGGTGATCGCCGCCGAGACGTACCGCCGGGGCCGGCTCACCCCGATCTCGGCCCTGCTGAACAGCGCCTCGCCGCAGTCGTTCGTGGAGCGGGCCGCCGGGCTCGAAGTGATCGCCCAGCGCGACGACCGGAAGCTCCGCGAACTGGCCGAGTCGCTGGACCAGGCGGCCAAGGCGAAGAAGGCGATCGACGCCGAGGTCCGCGAGCAGCAGCGGCAGGTCGAGGTGATCGCCCGGAAGAAGAAGGACGCCGAACGCGCCCTGGCCGCCGTCGGCGGCAACCCGTCCGGCGGACTGATCAGCGCCAACTCGCCGCTGGCCAAGGCCGCTCCGCGCAACTCCGACGGCTCCTGGCCCAAGGAGTCCTGCTCCATCGACGACCCGACCACCGGCGGGTGCATCACGCCCCGCACCCTGCACGCGCTCAACCAGGCCAAGGCCAACGGGTTCAAGCGGCACACCTCCTGCCACCGCAGCGGCGGCGGGGGTGAGCATCCCAAGGGACGCGCCTGCGACTTCTCGGCTGCGGCCGGCGGGTTCGAGAACGTCGACGCGAGCGGCGGCGACCGCACGTACGGCAACAACGTGGCCGCGTTCTACGTCAAGAACGCGAGCCGGCTCGGAGTGCTCTACGTGATCTGGTACCGGCAGATCTGGATGCCCGGCAACGGGTGGCGGGCGTACAACGGCAACGGCGATCCCGCCTCCGACCACACGAACCACGTTCATCTGTCGATGTTGTAGCCCGGAGCCGGTGGTGGGATGCGTACCATCGCTGCGATGGACTCTTCACCACCTGACGTGGCGGGCACGACCACCGTCGCGGACGAGCCCCCCGGGTCACCGGCCCGGGCCCTGCCGACCGGCCTGGCCGCCACCCTGGTCTTCGTCGCCAGTGGTGCCGTACTCGTGCTGGAGACGGCGTCGCTGCGGCTCGTCGGCCCGTACGTCGGGGTCACCCTCCAGGTCACCAGCTCGGTGATCGGGGTGGCGCTGGCCGCGATCGCGTACGGCGCCTGGATCGGCGGGTGGCTCGCCGACCGCCGGGACCCGCGCCGGCTGCTCGCCCCGGCGCTGGTGCTCGCCGGCATCTGCACCGCACTGACCCTGCCGATCGTCCGGTACGCCGGCGAGGTGCTGCGCGGCGGTGCCGCCGTCGGCATCCTGCTGCTCACCGCGCTGGCGATCTTCCTGCCGGCGGCCCTGCTCGCCGCGATCACCCCGCTGGTGGTGAAGCTGCAACTCGGGGACCTGCGGCAGACCGGGCAGGTGGTCGGGCGGCTCTCCAGCATCGGCACGCTCGGCGCGATCACCGCGACGCTGGGTACCGGATTCGTGCTGGTCGCCGCCCTGCCGAGTACCGCCATCATCATCAGCCTGGCGGTCCTGCTCGGGGTGACCGGGCTGGTGCTCGCGGTCTATCTGCGTCGGCAATCCGGGGGCACGCTGCCGAAGCCGTCCCGGATCACCGCCGCCGCGGCCGTACTCGGGCTGGTCGGCGCCTCGCTCAGCGCCGTCGCGCCGAACCCGTGCGACGTGGAGACGGCGTACCACTGCGCCTCGGTCGAGCCGGACCCGGACAACTCCACCGGGCGGCTGCTGGTGCTCAACTCGGCCTGGCACTCCTATGTGGACCTAGCCGACCCGGGGCACCTGGAGTTCGAGTACACGAAGTGGATCGGGGCGGTCGCCGACGTGATGGCACCGGCCCGGGCACCGCTTGCGGCCGTACACCTCGGGGGTGGCGGCTTCACCATGCCGCGCTACCTGACCGCGACCCGGCCCGGCACCCGCAACGAGGTCTACGAGATCGACGGTGAGCTGGTCGAGCTGGGCCGCCGCGAGCTGGACGTGCGGACCGGTCCGGAGTTGCGCGCCCGGGTCGGCGACGCCCGGATGCTGATCGGCGAGCGTGCCGCGCACAGCGCCGACCTGGTGGTCGGGGACGCGTTCGGGCACCTGGTGGTGCCCTGGCACCTGGCCACCCGGGAGATGGCCGCCGAGGTCCGCCGGGTGGTCCGGCCCGGCGGCATCTACGCGCAGAACGTGATCGACCATCCGCCGCTGCGCTTCATCCGGGCCGAGGTGGCCACCGTGGCGGCCGAGTTTCCCCACATCGCCCTGGTCGCGCCGCCAGCCGCGCTGGCCGGCGCGAACGGCGCGAACTTCGTGATCCTCGCCTCCGACCGGCCGCTGCCGGTCGAGGAGGTACGGGAACGCCTGATCACCTCGGCGGACCAGCCGGTCACCGTGCTCTCCGGCGCCGCGCTCGACGAGTTCGTCGACGACGCCATGGTGCTGACCGACGAGTACGCCCCGGTCGACCAGCTCCTCGCCACCGCCTGAGCCGCCGCTCAGCCGGTCGGTCGGGCGCCGGGAACCCCGCCCGCCGACCACCGCTGGACCGAATCCGCGCCGGGTAGGTGTAGCCGGCCCCGGTCCGGGCAAGAGAGATCTGCATGACCGGGTGGGGCTGGTGGGGTGGAGCGCAGCGGTACGGCACGGAGCTGGTCGGTGACCGATACCGGCTGATCGAGGAACTTGGCGAAGGCGGCATGTCGGTGGTCTGGCGCGGCCACGACGAGGTGCTGGGCCGGCCGGTGGCGGTGAAGATGCTCGCTCCGAAGCTGGCCACCGACCGGGCGTTCCGGCACCGGCTCCGGACCGAGGCCCGGGCCGCCGCCCGGCTCTGCCATCCGCACATCACCGGCGTCTACGACTACGGCGAGTCGGTCCGGTACGGCCGGACCGTGCCGTACGTGGTGATGGAGCTGGTCGACGGCGAGCCGCTGGCGGGCTGGCTCGACCGCGAGGGCCCGCTGCCCTGGTGGGATGCGGTGGTGCTCGGCGCCCAGGTCGCCGCCGCGCTGGCCGCCGCGCACGCCCGGGGAGTGGTGCACCGCGACATAACTCCCGGCAACGTCATGCTCACCGTGATGGGTGCCAAGGTCGTCGACTTCGGGATCTCGGCGCTGGTCGGCGAGCGGGACGGTGACGGCGAGGGCGGGCTGTACGGCACGCCCGCGTACGTGGCCCCGGAGCGGCTCAACCAGAACGAGGTCTGTCCGGCCACCGACGTGTACGCTCTCGGCCTGCTGCTCTACCGGGCGCTGACCGGCCGGATGCCGTGGCGGGCGTCGACCCGTACCCAGGCGCTGCGCGCACACCTGTACGCCGAGCCGGCGCCGATGCCACCGGTACCCGGGCTGCCGGCCGAGGCGGAGGCGGTCATCACCCGCTGCCTGGCCAAGACGCCGGGGGAGCGGCCGGAGAGTGCCGAGCTGGCCCGTACCCTGGCCCGGGCTGCCGGGGTGGTGCTGCCGGTGGCGGCCGGTCCGGCGCCCGCCGCGCCGTCCTGCCGGGCCGACCCGATCGACCCGGCGCCGCGGGAACACCGGCCGGCGGCGTCGGCGCACTCGGACACCGCGATGCTGCCCCGGTCGGCGACCGACCCGCTGCCGCGGCCGGCCCGCCCCCGCTGGTCGGCGGCGCGGCTCGGCAACCGGGCCCGGGTCGCGGCGGTCGGGGTCGGCCTGCTCGCGGTGGGCGGCGCGGTCTGGGCGGGCGGCGTCGGCAGTTCGGCGCCGGGCGGCGGGGCCGGCACGGCGACGAACCTGGCGATGGGCGGCACCGCTCCGTGCCGGGTCGACTACGTGCTGCGCGCGGACACCGGCCGGTCGTTCCAGGCCGAGGTCACGGTCACCAACCTCGGCGCCTCGGCGGTGCGGGACTGGACGCTGCGCTTCGCGTTTCCCGGCGAGCAGGTGCTCACCCGGAACCCGTCACCGGAGTCCCGCCAACACGGCCGGGAGGTGCTGATCCGGCCCGCCACCGGCCCCGAGGCGACCCTGCCGGCCGGCGGGGCCGTCCGGTTCGGGCTGGCCGGTAGCCACGCCGGCAGCAATCCGCTGCCCGTGGAGTTCCGGCTCGGCGAGACCGCCTGTGCGGCCCGGGTCTCCAGCGTGCCGGGCCAGACCGGTGGTGCCGCGGCCGGCGGCGCGGTCGGGGCGGTGCCGCCGTCGCCGCCGGACCGGACTGCGGGCCAGCCCGGCCCCGCCGCCGACTCGGAGGGCACCGGGTCGACGGGCGCCGAGCGGGAAGGCACCGGGTCGAAGGGCAATGGCCCGGGCAGGTCGTCGAAGGGCAAGGGACCGAAGCAGGACCGCGACTCCGACTCCGACGGTTCGGACTCCGACGGCCCGGACGGCGACGACGACTGAACCGCCAGCCGTTCCCGGTTCCGGTTGACCGCCCCTCGGGCCCCGGGTGACCGCCCCGGTCCGGTGACCGGCACGCCGATCCCGGGGGTCGGTGGGTGTCGCACGACGCCGGGTGGACCTTCCGGAACATCGCCGGGCGCCTGGCTGCGTCGGCCATCCCTTGGCGGTTACTTGTGGGTTTCAGCCACATAGCACGTGCGTGACGTCACCCCTACCGTGGGCCGACGATGCTTCTCCAACTTCACCCCCATGTGGAGCGATGATGACGGTCCGGACGACGCGGCGGGTACTGGTCACCGCCGCCACGCTGCTGGTAGGGGCGATCGCCACGAGCGCCTGCGGCAGCCCGCAGGACACCGCGAACGGCGGCGGCGACAACGCCGCACCGGTCAAGGTCGGTCTGGTCTACTCCCAGTCGGGGGCGTTGGCCAGCTACGGCAAGCAGTACATCGAAGGGTTCCGGGCCGGGCTGGCGTACGCCACCGACGGCACCAACAAGATCGGTGATCGTACGGTCGAGGTGACCGAGGTCGACGACGCGGGCGACCCGGCCAAGGCGGTCTCGGCGGCGAAGGACCTGATCGGCAAGGGTTACAAGATCCTCGCCGGCTCGACGGCCTCCGGCGTCGCCCTCCAGGTCGCGCCGATCGCCGCGCAGAACAAGGTACTCTTCATCTCCGGGCCCGCCGCCACCGACGGCGCGACCGGGGTCAACAAGTACACCTTCCGCTCCGGGCGGCAGTCGTACCAGGACGTGCAGACCGCGAAGTCGTTCATCGGCGACGCGGCCGGCAAGAAGGTCGTGGTCTTCGCCCAGGACAGCGCGTTCGGCAAGAGCAACGAGGCGGCGGTCAAGGCGGTCATCGGCGGTGCCGGTGCCACGGTGAGCAGCGTGCTCGCCCCGGCCAGCGCCACCGACTTCACCCCGTTCGCCAGCCAGTTGACGGCAGCCAAGCCGGACCTGCTCTTCGTGGCCTGGGCCGGCACCACCGCCCCGGCGATGTGGCAGACCCTGGACCAGCAGGGCGTACTCGGCTCCACCACGGTGGTCACCGGGCTGGACATCCGGGCCTCCTGGCCGACCTTCGGGGCGGCCGGCACCAAGATCTCCTTCCTGTCGCACTTCTTCGACGGCGCCGCCGACAACCCCGCCGCGCAGGCGGCCAAGGCGGCCGTACCCGGCGGGGTGCTGGACCTGTTCCACCCGGACGGGTTCGCCGCGGCCCAGATGATCGTGCGGTCGGTCCAGGAGGGTGGCGACGACGTCGACAAGATGGTCACCGCGCTGGAGGGCTGGAGCTTCGACGGGATCAAGGGCAAGATGACGGTCCGTGCCGAGGACCACGCGCTGCTCCAGCCGATGTTCCAGGCCAAACTGAGCGGCACCGGCGACGCGATGAAGGCGGAGTCGCAGAAGGTGCTCACCCCGGACGAGACGGCGCCGCCGGCCGTGGCGATGAAGGGCTGAGGTGTGCTCGCCACCCGCGACCTGACCTGGCGGATCGGCGAGGTCGCCATCGTCGACGGCGTCGACCTGGAGTTGGCGCCCGGGGAGTTCCTCGGGGTGATCGGCCCCAACGGCGCCGGCAAGACCTCGCTGTTCAACCTGGTCTCCGGCCTGCGCCGGCCCACCGCAGGCCAGGTGCTGCTGGACGGTACCGACATCAGCGCGCTGCCGCCGCACCGGCGGGCCCGGCTCGGGCTGGGCCGGACGTTCCAGGCGTCCTCGGTCTTCGGCTCGCTGAGCGTGCGGGAGAACGTCCGGCTGGCCGTGCAGGCGCACCGGGGTGGCTCGATGAAGCTGTGGCGGCGGGCGGCGGCCGACCGGGAGGTGGTCGCCGCCGCCGACGCGGCACTGGACCGGGTCGGCCTGGCACACCGGGCCGACGCGCTGGCCGGCACGCTCGCGCACGGGGAGAAGCGGAAACTGGAGATCGCGCTGCTGCTGGCCGGCGAGCCGAGGGTGATGCTGCTCGACGAGCCGATGGCCGGGGTGAGCGCCGAGGACGTACCCGAGCTGGTCGGGGTGATCCGGTCGTTGACCGGCGACAGCGGCCGGGCCGTACTCATGGTGGAACACCACATGGACGTGATCCTCGGGCTCGCCGACCGGATCGCGGTGATGCACCACGGCGCGCTGCTCGCCTGCGACGTCCCGGCGACCGTGATGGCCAACCCGGTGGTACAGGAGGCGTACCTAGGTGAGTCCCTATGAGCGAGCGTAGCGAGCGAATCAGCCAGCTCGGTGTCGATGTGCCTCGTGACGGCACGGAGCGCAGCGGAGTGCCGGCATGAGTGAGAAGCCGATCCTCGACGTCTCCGACCTGTCGGTACGGATCGCCGGGCTGCACATCCTGCAGGGCGTCTCCTTCACCGTGGCCCCGAGCGGGGTGACCGTGCTGCTCGGGCGCAACGGGGTCGGCAAGACCACCACGCTGCGGGCGATCCTCGGGCTGACCCCACGCGGCGGCGAGGTACGCGCCACCGTGCGGACGGGCGACCGCTCGCTGGCCGGTGAGCCGACCCACCGGCTGGTCCGGGACGGCCTCGGCTACGTACCCGAGGACCGCTGTGTCTTCGCCGGCCTCACCGTCACCGAGAACCTGCGGCTCGCCGAGAGGCGCGGCGGCGCTCCCGCGTACGACCGGGTCTTCGAGCTGTTTCCGGAGCTGAAGCGGCGTGGCCGGCAACGGGCCGGCTCGCTCTCCGGCGGCCAGCAGCAGATGCTGGCGATCGGCCGGGTGCTGCTCAACGACAACCGGCTGCTGCTGGTCGACGAGCCGACCAAGGGGCTGGCGCCGAAGGTGGTCACCGAAGTGGCCGAGGTGCTGGAGCGGGTCGCGGTCGCCGTGCCGGTGCTGCTGGTCGAACAGAACCTCGCGGTGGTACGCCGGCTGGCCAGCGATGCGGTGGTGCTCGCCGCCGGCCGGGTCGCCTGGTCCGGTGCCGCCGACGAACTGCTGCGGGAGGCAGAGTTGACCAGATCCCTGCTCGGCGTCGGCGTGGCCGGCGAGCCGGCAAAGGCCGAGGTCGCCGGGGAGGTGCCGGCCGGATGAGCACGATCGTGTTGCTGACGCTGACCGGGCTGGGCCTGGCCGCGCTCTACTTCCTGGTCGCCTCCGGGCTCTCCCTGGTGTTCGGGCTGGCCGACGTGCTGAACTTCGCGCACGGGCTGTTCCTCTCCGTCGGGGCGTACGCCACCTGGTGGGCGGCCGGGAACCTGCCGGGTGCCGGCCCGTCCGGGTTCGGTTTCGTGCTCGCGGTCGCGTTCGGTGTCGTCGCCGGTGCGGTGGTCGGGATGGCCGTCGAACTCGTGATGATCCGTCCGCTCTACTCCCGCACCATCGAACAGGTATTGGTCACGGTCGGGCTCTCGCTGGCCGGGGTGGCGTTGCTCCAGGCCACCTGGGGCGCGGACCCGCGACCGTTCCCGCGCCCGGACTGGACCCAGCGGGTCACCCCGGTACTCGGTGCCAAGGTGCCGAACTCCGGCATCCTGCTGATCCTCGCCGCCGCGCTGGTACTGGCCGCGCTGCTCGGTTTCCTCCGCTACACCCGGTACGGGCTGGTGATCCGGGCCGGGGTGGAGAACCGGGAGATGGTCACCGCGCTCGGCATCGACGTACGGAAGGCGTTCACCCTGGTCTTCGCGATCGGTGGAGCCGCCGCGGCGCTGGCCGGGGCGCTCGGCGGGGTCTACTTCGGCTCGGTCTCGCCGAGCCAGGGCGGCTCACTACTGATCTTCGCCTTCATCGTGGTGGTGATCGGCGGGATGGGCTCGGTCGTCGGGTCCGCGTACGCCGCCGTCGCGGTGGGCCTGCTCCAGCAGTTCGTCAACTACTACGGCGTCTCCGGGGCCGGGGACATCTGCGTGGTCGCGCTGCTGGCGATCGTGCTGCTGTTCCGCCCGCAGGGCATCGCTGGAAGGGCGGCGACCACGTGACCGAGCGGAGCGAGGGGGCCGGCGTGACGACCGGTGTGCAGACAGCGGTGGCAGCCAACCCGCCCGCCGCACCGCCGACCGCCGGTCCCGCGCCGGCACCCCGCCGGGACTGGCGGTCGGCCCTGCGAGCCTGGTCGCCGCTGCTGGTACTGCTGGTCCTCGCGGTGCTGCCGTACTCGACGGTCTCCGTACCGGGGGTCTTCGACGGGCCGCTGAACGGGCCGGGGACGCTGCAACTGCTCGCCATCTGTCTGGTCTTCGGTGGGCTGGCCGCCGGCTACGACCTGCTCTTCGGCCGCACCGGCATGCTCTCCTTCGGGCACGCGCTGTATTTCGCGGCCGGCGTCTACGGCACCGACATCCTGGTCACCAAGGCCGGGCTGCCGCTCTGGCAGGCGGCGCTGCTGACCCTGGTCGGTGGCACCACCCTGGCCGGGCTGCTCGGTGCGGTCGCGCTGCGTACCGCCGGGATCGCGTTCGCCATGGTGACGCTGGCGTTCGCCCAGGTCGGCGCGATCCTGGTGGCCCGGGACTTCGGCGGGCTCACCGGCGGCGAGGAGGGACTGTCGCTGGACGTGTCGGGACTGCCGGCGATGCTGGTCGGGGTGGGCAACACCGTCAACCTGTACTGGCTGGCGCTGGCCTACCTGGCCCTGGTTGTCTTCGTGGTGCACCGGGTGGCCGGCTCGCCCACCGGTCGGGTACTCGCCGGGCTGCGCGACGACGAGCGGCGGGTCGGGGTGCTCGGGCTCGACCCGTACCGGTTCAAGCTGCTCGCGTTCACCCTGGCCGGCGGGCTCGCCACCGCCGGTGGGGCGATCTACTGCCTGTTGGTCGGCGGCGCCTCGCCGCACGTGACCTCCTCCGAGCTGACCCTCTCGCTGCTGGTCATGGTGGTGCTGGGCGGGCCGGGTACCCGCTGGGGTCCGGTGCTCGGCGGCATGCTCTACATGTACCTGGACCACCGGCTGACCGCGTTCGGCACCTCGTCGGCGGTGGACTCGCTGCCCGGCGTGCTGAGCGCGCCGCTGTCCCAGCCGCTCTTCGTGCTCGGCACGGTCTTCATCCTGGCGGTCTACTTCTTCCCCGGCGGCCTGGCCAGCCTCTCCACCCGGCTAGCCCCCTTCCGCACCCTCCGCCCCCGCACCCGCCGCCGTTCTTCGTGATCACGTAGCGTCCGGCTCGCTCTGGCCGGCCGGGCGCTACGTGATCACGGGTCGGCGAGTGGGCAGGTGGGGGAGCAGGGGCGGGGGAGGGCGGGCCAGCCGTTGCGGTGGAGGACGTCGGCGATCTGGCGGGCTACGGCGCATGGGTTGTCGGTGGTGTCCGTCCAGCCGTACCGGAGGGTGGTCTCACCGGCGACCGCCGCCGCGTTGTCCCGGCGCGCGTCCCGCCATCGCCGCTCAGCCGGATGCGCGGCCCGGCCATCCAACTCCACCCGGAGCCGGTAGCGGGGGTAGTGGACGTCGTCGTACCACCGTCCGCCACTTCGGGACCGGACGGCCTGACGGATGCCGATCGGCAGCCCGTGGGCCCGTTCGACGTACCGGAGATAACGCAACTCCAGCAGTGAGTGGCAGCCGTCCGCGATGTCGACGAGTGCCGCCCGCAACTCGGCCCGCCAGCGCAGCTTCGCCCGCCGCCGCATCGCCCCGGCGATCCGGTGCGGCGGGCTCAGGCGCCGGCCGACGGCCCGGACCAGCCAGCCCAGCGCCTCGTCCAGGCTGGTGGCCTGCTGGGTCAGGTCCAGCACGGTCTCCTCGACCCGGGTCTGTGGCGGCGACCGGGTCGGATGTCGGGCCACCTCGGGTGCGGTGCGCAGGTGTACGACCACCCCCGGGACCCGCCGAATCCGCCGCTCACCGGGAACGATGAGGTGCACGGTGCCGAGGCGCTGATCGGTTAGGCCCTGCAACTCGGCCGCGGTGTGGTGGCTCAACATGGCGCCTCGACCGGCACGCAGCAGCGCTGCCCACAGCACTGCCTGCCGGGGTGGCGGGCCGGAGAAGGTGGCGAAGACCCGCCCGGCCATCGGCCGCCAGCGACCGGTGCGTATCCGGTGCTCGACCTGCGCCTTCGTCAGCCCGCAGTCGTACGCCTGCTGCCGACTCACCACCCCGTGCTGCCGCCGCACCAACTCCTCGAACATCCCACCAACGTGCCGACCGGCCCGCACTCCCCGCCACCCCACCCCACCCACCTGTGGACAACTCACCGTCCGTCCACAGGTGGTTTCGTGATCAGGTAGCGTCCGGCTCGCCCTGACCGGCCGGACGCTACCTGATCAGGAGGTCAGCGGCGGGGGAGGCGGAGGGCGAGGAGGGCGCCGACGGCGACCACGACCGCGCCGACGAGTACGGCCGGGCCGAGACCATCCACAAAGGACGTACGGCTGGCGTAGTCGCCGTTCGCGGCGAAGACCGAGGCCAGCGCGGCCACCCCGACGGCCACCCCGAGTTCCCGGATGCTGTTGTTGGTGCCGGAGGCGACCCCCCTGGACTCCTCGGGCACGCTCGACATCGTGGCGGTGCTCATCGGCGCGAAGGTCAGCCCCATGCCGACCCCGGCCAGCGCCAGCGGGACGGCCAGCACCGCGTAGTCGACGTCGGCGGTGCTGATCAGGGCGAGCCAGCCCAGCGCGACGGCCAGCATCGCCTGCCCGGCGACGATCAGGGTACGCACGCCGAGCCGGCCCACCAGCAGCCCGGCCAGCGGGGCGACCACCATCGGCGCCATGGTCCACGGCATCGTCCGGATCCCGGCGTCGAGCGGGTTGTGCCCCTGCACCACCTGGAAGAACTGGGCGAGCAGGAAGACCGAGCCGAAGACGCCGACCGAGAAGGTGAAGGCCACCACGTTCACCACGCTGAAGCCGCGGGACCGGAAGAGCCGCAGCGGGAGCATCGGCACCGGGGTCCGGGTCTCCCAGCCGAGGAACGCGCCGACCAGTACGCCGCCGCCGATCAGGGCGGCCAGTACCCGGGCGGAGGTCCAGCCGTGGTCCTGGCCGTGCACCACTCCCCAGACCAGCGCGAGTACGCCGGTGGTGGAGAGGACCAGCCCGACCGGGTCCAGCCGGGACGCCGGGCCGTGCGACTCCCGCAGCACGACCGCGGCCAGCAGCAGGGCGAGCAACCCGACCGGCACGTTCAGCCAGAAGATCCAGGTCCAGTCGAGTCCCTCGACCACCGCACCGCCGACCACCGGGCCGACCGCGACGCCGAGGCCGCTGATCCCGCCCCAGATCCCGATGGCGGCGTCGCGGAGCCGGTCGGGGACGGCGGCGGCGAGCAGGGTGAGCGACAGCGGCATCACGGCCGCGCCGGCCATGCCCTGTACCGCCCGGGCGGCGGTGAGCATCCAGGGTTCGGTGGCGAGGGCACAGGCCGCCGAGGCGACGGTGAACAGCGCGATGCCGGCGAGGAAGAGTCGTCGCCGGCCGATCCGGTCGCCGAGCGCGGCGGCGGTGAGCAGCAGCGCGGCGAATGGCAGCGTGTAGGCGTTGACGAACCATTGCAGGTCGGTCAGGGAGGCGCCGAGTTCGGTCCGGATCACCGGCAGCGCCGTCGTCACCACCAGGTTGTCCAGGGTGACCATGAACATCGGTACGCCGACCGCCGCGAGTACGGCGGCCAGCGGTCGGGCGGGGGGTCCGGCTGGCCGTCCCGGCGCGGGTGGCGCGGTGCCGTCGAGGACGGGTGCGCTCGTCACGATCACTCCTTAGTTGTTATCCACTGATAACTAGGCTTTCCTCAAAGTAGTTATCGGCTGATAACATGTCAACGCCCCACCCCAGGAGCGTCCGACGTACGGAGGGCGGAAGGAGGGCGACGATGCCCAGGACCCGACTGACCGCCGCGGAGCGCGGCGAGCAACTCGCCGGCGCTGCCGTGCAGGCGTTCGCCGTCTCCGGGTACGCCGGCACCTCCACCGACGACGTGGCCCGGCTGGCCGGGGTCTCCCAGCCGTACGTCATCCGGCTGTTCGGCTCCAAGCAACGACTTTTCGTCGCTGCGGTCGAGCACGCCGCCGCCCGGATCGAGCAGGTGTTCCGGGACGCCGCCGAGCGCTCGGCCGACCTGGACAGCCTCGGCGAGGCGTACGACGAGCTGCTGGCCGAACGGGACCTGCTCGCCGTACTCCTGCACGGCTTCGCGGCCAGCTCCGACCCGGTGATCGGCAGCGCCGTACGCGACTGCTTCGGCCGGATCTACCGGCTGATCCGGGAACTGACCGGAGCGAGCGCCGAGGAGACCCGGGACTTCCTGGGCATCGGGATGCTGCTCACCGTGCTGGCCGCGATGCAGGTGGTCGGGCCCGGCGCGGTGCCGCCCGACCCGTGGATGGCGGAGATCGCCGGATCGATCCACGAGACCTGTACGGCGCCTGAGCCCGGCGGGTAGCGTGGCTCGCCGGCCCGGGCGGACGGCTGCGGGCCGTGGCGTTCCGCGCCGGGTCGGTGAAGGACCTCGGACTCGGCCGGTGCCGTGGCACGAGGGAAACGGGGAGAGCGGATGCCGGAACGACTGGCGGTGGTCAGCGGCGGCGCGACCGGGATCGGCGCGGCCATCGCCGAGGGCCTGGCCGAGGACGGGTACGACGTCATCGTGGTCGGCCGCCGGGCCGAGTTGCTGGAGCAGGCCGCCGCCCGGATCGGGGCGCGGACCGGTCGACCGGGCTCGGTCGAGGCGGTGCCGGCGGACCTGGCCGACCCGGCGCAACTGGGTCGGGTCACCGAGGCGATCGGCGGGCGCACCGTCGACGTGGTGGTCAACAACGCGGGCGGTTACCTGGGCGGTGATCCGTCCACCCTGGACGGTGTGGCCGCGCAGTGGCGGGCCAACCTCGACAGCAACGTGCTCACCGCCGTGCTGCTGACCGAGGCGCTCCGGCCGGCACTGCGCCGGCCCGGTGGCCGGGTGGTGCTGCTCAGCTCGATCGCCGCGCAGCGGGGCGGCGGCGGGCCGTACTCGGCGGCGAAGGCGGCGCTGCACGGCTGGGCGTACCACCTCGCCCAGGAACTCGGACCTGAGCAGATCACGGTCAATGTGGTGAGCCCGGGCTACGTCGTCGACACCGAGTTCTTCGGTGACCGGATGACGCCGGAGGGGCACCGGCGGCGGGTCGACGCGACCCTGGTGGGGCGGGCCGGCGAGCCGGCCGAGATCGCCGCGGCGGTCCGATATCTGGCCAGCCCGGCCGCCGGGTACGTGACCGGCCAGGTGCTCGGGGTGAACGGCGGATCGGTCTTCGGGCGCTGACGCGCCGGTCCGGGGCGGGCCCGCACGGGCGGGAGGGCCCGGAGAGAGCCGAACGGGCCGGGTGACGGGTCCCCCGTGGCCACCACCCGGCCCGTAGGCCCCCTACCGCGCTCAGCCGTTGAGCAGGCCAGCACCGAGCGGGACGGCTGAGCATGTCGGCCGGCGGGATCAGGCCGATCCGGCCGGGGCGGATCGCGCTGGTCCGCAGCGCTGCTCGGCGGGGTCGTCGGCCGAGCCGCAGTGGAAGACCTCGACCGGTTCGGTGTCGACGTCGGTCACCCGCTCGACCCGGACCAGGGAGAGCCGCTTCGCCACCGGCTCGCCCGAGTCGGCCGCGAACCGGATCAGGCCGCTGACCCCCGGATAGCCGTTCTCGGCGTTCTGCCGCAGTACCTCGGTGTGCACCCCGGCCGGGTTGACAGCCCGGGGATCCCACGCCTCGCGCGGACTGCCGTGCCGCAGCCGGGCGGCGAGGCTCTCCACCGCGCGTACCACCATGGTGGCGGCGTCGTAGGCGAGACTGACCCGCTCCCCGACCTGGGCGCTCGGGCCGTCGTCCCGGCAGCGCGGCTGGTCGAGCAGGTCGTCGGCCTGGATCCAGGAGAGGAAACTGCCGCGCACGTCGTCGCGCTGGTCCCGGGCGGTACGCAGCGCGGCGCAGGTGGCCAGGGCCGCCTTCGAGACGTACGTGACCGGGAGGTTGCCGGGCGCGCTGGCCCGTAACCCCGGATTGGCCATGTACCGGTTGACCGAGTCGTCGCCGACCAGGTGCCGGGGCGGGTTCGGGCCGCATTCCTTGAGCGCCCGGAGGAAGCCGTCGAACTCGGACCACCGGCCGGCGAAGATCAGCGCGCCGGTGTAGCCGCACTCCTGGGTCATCCGCTGGCCGGTACGCCACTCCTCGACCCGGCTCAGCCGGTCGCCGAACCGCTGGCGCAGATCGCTGACCAGCGTGCCGACGTACAGATCCTCGGTCAGCGAGCTGTTCTCCCCGGTGGTGTAGTAGACGCGCGCTCCGCTGACCCGGAGCACCTGCCGGGCGTACTCGTCCATCAGCGCGGCCTGGTCCCGGTTGGGGGCGGAGATCTGGAGGTAGAGCTTGGAGTTCTCGTGCATGCCGTCGGCGGAGAGCGTCGGGGCCAGGGCCGGCAGGCCGATCCGGTTGAGTTCCCGCAGCGCCGTCGCGGTGCTGGTCCGGCTCTCCACCAGCCCGACCACGCCGAGCACGGTCGGGTCGTCCCGGACCAGCCCTTCGAGCATCGCCACCGCCCGGCCGGCGTGCCGCATCTGCTGTCCGGCGTTCGCGACCACCACCCGGAGCAGCGCGGCGCCGTCGGCACCGGCCGACTCGCGCAGCAGTGCGTACTGGGCGGTCGCCATGCCCTCCAGTTCCTCCCGCTCGGAGACGTACGACTCCTCGTCGGCCCGGGTCCGGTTGCCGGTCAGCGTGCCCAGGTAGACCAGGGTGACCAGCGGACGGCGCTGCGCGCTGCGCTGCCAGACCTGCTCGGCGGCGGCGTTCTGCGCGAAGATGCGGTGCTGCACGGCGCGGAGCCGGCCCTGCCCCGGGTCGCGGTTGAAGACGTGCCCGGCCGTGTCGCTGTAACCGATGCACTCGCCGCCGACCCGTTCCACCGAGACCGCGCCGTCGAACGGCCGGGGATGGCAGTCCAGGCTCCAGCGCGAGTTCCCCCAGACTGCCGCGACGGCGACCAGCAGCAGGGCGAGCGCGGTGGGGAGGAACCGGCGACTCCACCACGGCGGGCCCGGCGGAGTGAAGTTGAGCAGCCCGCCCCTCGGCTCCGAGCCCGCGCTCGGGTCGCCGAGCAGCAGGGCGATCAGCCAGGCGGCCGGCCGGCGCAGCCGCCGGGTCTCCGGCAGCACGTCCACCCATTCGTCGTACGCCTCCTCGGCGTCGACCAGGGCGTACGGCTCGGGTAGCTCCGGCGGCGGCTCGGCGCCGGCCGCGACCACCAGCAGCGGGTCGTTGCGGCCGGTCTCGTTGCGGACGTCGTTGACCAGCCGGACCAGGGTGTGCCCCGGATCACCGGCGGTCACGTTGTTCAGCAGCAGCACCGGGTACGCCGTGCGCCGCCAGCTCGACGGCCGCCAGAGCCGCCGCCGGTACGCCTGCCGGAGGTCCTCCAGGAACGCGTGCACGAGCAGCTTGTTCACCTGGTCCGGCTGTTCCCCGTCCCGCCAGCCGGCGGTGAGCCGTTCGGCGAACCCGAGGAAGGTCACCGACTGCCGGGGCGCCAGATACTGCTGCCGCATGAACCACCGGTAGTGCGGCCCCAGCAGCGGCACCCGACCGGAGACCGCGACCCGGAACACGGCGCTCGGAATCGCCCGCCGGACCAGCCAGAACACGAGCTGGTACACGGTGGAGAAGAGGTCCCCGTCGCCGCCACCGGCCGGGTCACTGCCCGGCCGGGCGCCGCGCCGGTCCCGGAGCTGCCGGGCCAGGGCGGGCCGGCGGTCCTCGCCCGCCTCCGCCGCCTCCGGTACGGGCTGGTGCAGCAGCCAGTCGGCCAGCGGGTAGTGCCGGAAACGGAGCCGCTCGCCACCGAACGCCTCCAGGGAGAGTTGCCGGTGCGCCTCCCGCAACTCACCGGCGATGTCGGTGGCGGTCAGCTCGGTCAGGTCGAGGACCGCGTGCGGGATCCGTCGTCGCTGGCCCCGGCCGAGTACCCGGCGCAGCAGGGCGATCAGGTCCGGTGAGGCCGGCGAGCGGACCAGCCAGATCAGCGGCAGCCGCCGGTCTCCCCGCCGCGGCCGGCGCAGCAGCCGGGCCAACAGGGCGAGGAACTCCGAACCGCCGGACGGCAGGCGTTCCCGTCCCGAGGTCGGCTGGCCCTGGGCCGCCGCCGCTCCTCGCATGCTCACCTCCGGCCGTCGCTATCCGTGTTCCACAGATCACCACAGTGTCGTAGCTGGGGCAAGGCCGTACGGGCCTCACCCGGGTAACGGTGCGCCGGGTCCGTCGTGGCGTCCTGGTAGAAAGGCCGGATGGACGCAGACCGGACGCCCGACGACCACGAGCCGAGCGGCGGGCCGCCCGACGATCGGGGGCCGGCCGGCGCGGAGCCCGGGTCGGTACGCGAGCGGGCCGAGGGCGTACTGCGCCGGTTGGCCGGCGAGCACGCCCGGCTCCGGGACGACCAGTGGCGGGCCATCGAGGCGCTGGTGGTGCAGCGGCGCCGGGTGCTCTGCGTGCAGCGGACCGGCTGGGGCAAGTCCGCCGTCTACTTCGTCGCGACCGCACTGCTCCGGCAGGCCGCCGGGGCGGGGGCGGGACGTACCGGGCCCACCGTGATCGTCTCGCCGCTGCTGGCGCTGATGCGCAACCAGGTGGAGGCGGCGGCCCGGGCCGGGATCCGGGCCCGCACCATCAACTCGGCCAACCTGGACGAGTGGGACGAGATCGTCGCCGAGATCGAGGCCGGCACGGTCGACGTACTGCTGATCAGCCCGGAACGGCTGAACAACCCGGACTTCCGGGACGGCGTACTGCCCCGGCTCGCCGCCACCACCGGGCTGCTGGTGGTGGACGAGGCGCACTGCGTCTCCGACTGGGGGCACGACTTCCGCCCCGACTACCGGCGGCTGCGTACCTTCCTGGCCGGGTTGCCGGCCGGCACGCCGGTACTGGCCACCACCGCCACCGCCAACAGCCGGGTCACCGACGACGTGGCCGAGCAACTCGGCGACGCACTGGTGCTGCGCGGGCCGCTGGACCGCGAGTCGCTGCGGCTGGCCGTACTCGACCTGCCGAGCCCGGCACACCGGCTCGGCTGGCTGGCCGACCAGCTCGACAAGCTGCCCGGCTCGGGGATCATCTACACCCTGACCGTGGCGGCGGCCGGCGAGACCGCCGAGTTCCTGCGCGGCCGGGGCTACGCCGTCGCGTCGTACACCGGCCAGGCGGACGACGCCGACCGCCGCGCCGCCGAGCAGGACCTGCTCGACAACAAGATCAAGGCCCTGGTCGCCACCTCGGCGCTGGGCATGGGATTCGACAAGCCGGACCTGGGTTTCGTGGTGCACCTGGGCGCGCCGCCGTCGCCGATCGCCTACTACCAGCAGGTCGGGCGGGCCGGCCGGGCCGTCGGAGCGGCCGACGTGCTGCTGCTGCCCGGTGCCGAGGACCAGGCCATCTGGCGGTACTTCGCCTCGCTGGCCTTTCCGCCGGAGGAGCAGGTCCGGGCCGTCCTCGCCGCCCTGCACCCGGACCGTCCGCTCTCCACACCGGCCCTGGAGCCGATCGTCGACCTGCGCCGGACCCGGCTGGAGCTGATGCTCAAGGTCCTCGACGTCGACGGCGCGGTACGCCGGGTCCGAGGCGGCTGGCTGGCCACCGGTGAGCCGTGGCACTACGACGCGGCCCGGCTGCGCCGGGTGGCCCAGGCCCGCACCGCCGAGCAGCAGGCCATGCGGGACTACGCCTCGACCGCCGGCTGCCGGATGGAGTTCCTCCGCCGCTGCCTGGACGATCCGGCGGCGACCGCCTGCGGGCGCTGCGACCGCTGCACCGGGGCCTGGTTCGACGCCGAGGTGTCGGCACCGGCGCTCGCCGCCGCGCAGGCGTTCCTCGGCCGCCCCGGGGTGGAGATCCCGGCGAAGAAGCTCTGGCCGACCGGGTTGGAGGCGGTCGGGGTACCGCTGCGCGGCAAGATCGGGCCGGCCGAGCAAGCGTACCCGGGGCGGGCCGTCGGGCGGCTCTCCGATCTCGGCTGGGGCGGCCGGCTGCGCGCGTTGACCGGGCCGGAGGCGCCGGACGCGGAGTTGCCGGAGGACGTGGCGACCGCCGTGGTCGAGGTGCTGAAGGCGTGGGCGCACGGCGACGATCCGTGGCCGGCCCGGCCGGTCGCCGTACTCGCCGTCGGTTCGCGGCGGCGACCCCGGCTGGTGCACGGGCTGGCCGACCGGATCGCCCGGGTCGGCCGGCTGCCGCTACTCGGCGAGGTGCCGGCCCGGGACGGCGGGCCCGCCGGTGCCGGCCCGCGCAGCAACAGCGCCCAGCGGGTACGCGCGCTGCACGGCGCCTTCCCGCTATCCGAACCGCTGGTCGGGGCGTTGGCCGGGCTGACCGGTCCGGTCCTGCTGGTCGACGATCTCGTCGACTCGGGCTGGACCATGACGGTCGTCGCCCGCCTGCTGCGCCAGGCCGGTGCCCCGGGCGTGCTTCCGTTCGCGCTCGCTGTCGCCGGCTGACCGATCCGAGTGCGGGCGGGGCTCAGCGAGGTCGGCCGTATCCGACGATCGGCTGGTAGTCGACCCGGTCAATCCGGATCCGGGTGCCGGTACGCGGCGCGTGGATGATCTTCCCGTCGCCGACGTAGATGGCGACGTGGTGCAGGTCGCGGTAGTAGAAGACCAGGTCACCGGCTTGCCGGGCGGCACGGCTGATCCGGGTCACCGCCCGGTACTGCCGAGCCGCGTTGTGCGGCAGCCGGACGCCGGCAGCCGCCCAGGCGGCCGAGGTGAGCCCCGAGCAGTCGTACCCGTCCGGGCCGTCCCCGGCCCACCGGTACGGCTTGCCGAGCTGGGCGTACGCGAACCGGACGGCCTTGCCGGCGGCCCCGGTCGGCGGCTCGGGCAGCCGGGGTGCGGCCCCGGCGGGCGGCTCGTCGGGGCCGGGCAGTCGGGCGAGCCGGGCCAGTTCGGTCTCGATCGCCAGCTTCCGCGCGGCGAGCTGCCGCTCCTGGCTCCGCTGCCGGGCGGCGAGCGCCTCGACGGTGCGCCGCGCCCGGGCCAGCCGGTCGTGCGCCTCGGTCAGCGCCGCGATCACCCGGTGCTGCTCCCGGCTCAACCGGTCGAGCAGGAGCAGCGGGTCCATCAGGTTCTCCGGGGTGGCGGCGCCCAGCAGGCTGCCCACCACTCCCAGCGCGTGGGTGTCGCCGGTGCGGTACGCCCGGGCGGCGATCAGGCTGACCTCGGTACGGTGCGCCTCGATCGCGCGCTCCAACGGCCCCATCTCGGCGTGCAGGGCCGCGCTGCGCACCCGGGTCTCCCGCAGCGTCTCCCGCAGGTCGTTGTACTGCTCGACGACGATCTCCAACTGCTCCGCCGCGTCCGCGATCCGCTCGGCGGGGTCGGTGACCGGTGCGGTCCGGCCCGGCGCGGGGACGAGTGACAACGCCACGGTCATCCCGACGGCGAGTGCTGCGGCGCGACGTGGCAATGCGGTGGTCGGCACGATCTATTTAACGATCGATGCCGACGGGAGGCCACGCATCGAAGCCATTCGGTTTCGTACCGCGATGGCTGTCGCTTCCCGAAGATCATCGGTGACCGGGCACGCCGCACCGCCGGGCCGGGACGGTGAGCCGCCGGACCGGGACGGTAACCTGCCGGTCGTGACGCGTGAGCAGCCGGCGGCGCCGGAGACCGGCCGGACCGGGCCGGCGTCGGGCGCTGCCCGGCGGGCGGCGGACGGCCCTTCCCGGGACCGTCGACCGGCCGGCGATCCCGCCGGATCCGCCGAGTCGGCCGTGCCGGACCGGGGCACCGTACGCCTCGCGCTCACCGTGGGTGGCCTGGTGCTCGCCCTGCTCGCCGGTTTCGGACTCGGCCGGATGAACGGCGGCGGCACTCCGGCGGCCGGCGGTGGCGCGCAGCCGGCGGCCAGCGCCACCGACCACAACCATCCGCCGGGGACGGGGCCGCACGAGCATCCCAGCGGGGCGCCCGGCGGTCCGGCCGGCGGTGCCGAGCCGGGCGGCCTGAGCGTGAGCGCGAGCGGCTACACCCTGGTGCCGGCCGCCACGACCCTGACCGCCGGCCGGGCCCATGACTTCCGGTTCCAGGTACGCGGCCCGGACCGCCAGCCGGTGACCGGGTACGCGGTGGTGCACGAGAAGCCGCTGCACATGATCGTGGCCCGTCGGGATCTCAGCGGCTACCAGCACCTGCATCCGACGATGGCGATGGACGGCACCTGGAGCGTGCCGCTGACCCTGCCCGCCCCGGGCGTCTGGCGGGCGTACGCCGACTTCACCGCGCTCGACGGCGGCGGCGGGCAGCTGCCGCTGACCCTCGGGGTGGACCTGGTGGTCGCGGGTGACTACGCCCCCCGACCACTGCCGGCGGCGGCCCGGGAGGCGACGGTCGACGGGTTCACCGTCACCTACGAGGGGACTCCGCAGGTCGGGGCCAGCCAGCCGGTGCTGTTCCGGGTCTTCTCCGGCGGCAACCCGGTCACCGCGCTGGAGCCCTACCTCGGCGCGTACGGGCATCTGGTGGTGTTGCGGGAGGGCGACCTGGGCTACGTGCACGTCCACCCGGAGCCGGAGTTGGTGGGCGGGGCGGTGAAGTTCTGGCTCGCCGCGCCGAGTTCCGGGCGGTACCGGATGTACTTCGACTTCCAGGTGGCCGGCGCGGTGCACACGGCCGAGTTCACCCTGACGGTGCCCTGAGCCCGGGGCCCCGGTCGACCCTGCCGGCCCGGGAGCCTGCCCGGGACGCGACGGCGCAGCGCCGGTCCGGTCAGCCGGCGCGGCGGACCGGACGGTGGGCCAGATAGCGCAGCATGTCCCGGATCAGCTTCTTCTCCTCCGGCGGTACGCCGGGGTCGGCGAGCCGGCTCATGATCACCCGGAGGTCGGCGTCCACCGGCGACTCGATCCGGTCCCGCCGGGGCGCGCCGGGCTGCTCGCCGTCGGGCAGGCCGAGCGCCCGGAAGGCCACCCCGACCGGTACGTCCAGGGCGGTGCAGAAACCGCGTACCTTGGCCAGCTCCGGATAGTCCTGCCAGTCCCCGGCGAGCCAGCGGAACAGGGTGGAGCGGCCCACACCGGTGTGCGCGGCCACGTCGCTGACGGTCCAGCCGCGCTCGCTCTTGGCGTCGTCGATGGCCCGCCGGACGAAGCGGGCGAAGGCCGCCTGCGGCGAGTCCTGTGCGGCACCGATGCTCAGCGGAAAACCCTTTCGCCCGGACTTCGGGTGGTCTTTCGAGAGTAATCCGGAAGCGTGGCCGGCAAACCCGACTGATCGCACCCACCCCGCCCGTACCAACGGTCGGCCGGCATCGGCCCCGGCCACCCGATCGTCCGGAGAGTTCCGCCGGTACGGCCGATGAACCGCCGGTCGGCGGCCCGGCCCGGCGCTGCGACTCGGCCCCGGAGGCGGCCGTGCGGTCAGCCCGAGTGGTCCGGCGGTGCGGGGCAAGCCCGGGTGGCCGGCCCGGCCCGGGCGGTTGTCGCCACCGGTACTCGCCGGTCCCGGACCGCTGCCGGAGGTGGTGCCGGACCGCTGCCGGAGCGGGCGGTGCGGGTCAGGGCGAACCGAGCAGGGTCTGCAACCGTGGGGTGAGCTGCCAGTCGCCGGCCAGCGCCCGGTAGTCGTCGCGCTGCTGCCCGGTCGGCTCCGCGCCGGTGTGCCGGGCCCGGAGCAGCAGGTTGCGCGGGGTGTGCTGGGAGTCGACGAACTCCACCACCTCGACCCGGTAGCCGTGCAGCCGGAGCAGTGCCGCCCGCAGCGCGTCGGTGAGTACGTCGGCGAAGCGCTCCCGCAGGATGCCCTGCCGGACCAGCAGGTCGTACGGGCCCGGGGCCGGATGCGCCCGCAACTGTGCGGTGAGGTCGTGGTGGCAGCACGGGGCGGCGAGGATCCAGCGGGCACCCCAGCGCACCGCCCGGGCCAGCGCCTCGTCGGTCGCGGTGTCGCAGGCGTGCAGCGCCAGCACCAGGTCGGGGGCGGGTTCGACCGTCGCCTCCAGGATGGTGCCGGCGACGAAACGTACCCGGTCGGCGTAGCCGAGCTGCTCGGCGAGCGCGGTGTTGCGGCGCCGCTGGTCCTCGCGTACGTCCACGCCGACCAGTTCCACCTCGATGCCCCGCCCGGCCAGATAGCGGTACGCCGCGAAGCTCAGGTACGCGTTGCCGCAGCCGAGGTCGACCACCCGTAGCGGGCCGGTCAGCTCCTCCGGCAGGGTGGCCGCGAGGGCGCGCAGGAACGCGTCGACCTGCCGGCGCTTGGCCGCGCTGCCACCGATCGCGGCGAACAGCGGGTCACCGGGGTCGAGCAGGTGCTCCCGGGTCCGGTCGTGCGAGGTGGCCGGCGTCGCGGGCCGCTGCGCGGCGACCCGGTGCAACTGCGCCTCGCCCCGCTTGGTGACCCGCAGTTGCAGGGTGGCGGTCGCGGTCTCGACGTGCCAGTTGCCGAACGGCTCGGCCAGCAGCGCGTCGACCGCCGCGTCCGCCTCGGGGCCGGGAGCGACGTTCCGGGTGAACGGCCGGGCGCCGTCGTCGGTGACGATCTGGAGCCGGGCACCCGACTTGAGGGCGACCGGGCGCAGTTCGGCGCGTACCACGGTGGGGAGCTGCCCACGCCGCCGCCCGGCGGCGACGGCGCGGGTCAGCCCGGGATCGAGCAGCAGTGCCCGCACCTGCGCGAGCGCCGCGTCGAGCTGTTGTGGCATCTACTCGCCGGTGGCGGCGTCGCCACCGGTACCCCGGCGACTGCGGCGGCGCCGGCGGCGCGGCTTGGCGGACCCGTCGGCCTCGACCGCGGTCGGCGCGCCACCACCGCTGGCGGCCTCGGTCGCCTCGGCCCGGGGCGCCCCGGCCTCGACCGGCTCGGGCGAGCCCTGCGTGCCGGCCACGACCTCGCCCGCCCGGCGCCGGCGGCGCTGCCGGCGGCGCGGCTCGTCCTCGCCGGTGACCTCGGCCTCGGGGACCACCGGGTCGGCCGTGCCGGCGCTGCGGCTACCGCCGCCGCGCCGGTTGCGGGACCGGCCCGCGCCGTCGCCGCGACCCGGCCCGCGCCGGCCAGCGGTGCTCCGGGACCGGCCGCCGAGGTCCTCCTCGACCTCGGCCGACAGCCCGGCCCGGGTCCGCTCGGCGGACGGCAGGGTGCCGGCGACGTCGGTCGGGATGTCCAGGTCCGTGTAGAGGTGCGCGGAGGTGTGGTACGTCTCCGGCGGCTCCGGCATCTCCAGCCCGAGGGTCTTGTCGATGATCCGCCAGC
Organism: Plantactinospora sp. ZYX-F-223; assembly: GCF_039649625.1. Lineage (NCBI taxonomy): Bacteria > Bacillati > Actinomycetota > Actinomycetes > Micromonosporales > Micromonosporaceae > Plantactinospora > Plantactinospora sp. ZYX-F-223. The sequence goes on from NZ_JBDJAV010000005.1 coordinate 238,287, forward strand.
GGGGCATGTCGTCCCAGTCGACGAAGGTCACCGCGACCCCGGTGGCGCCGGCCCGACCGGTACGGCCGATCCGGTGTGTGTAGGTGTCCTGGTCCTCCGGGCAGTCGTAGTTGACCACGTGGGTGACGCCGGTGACGTCCAGCCCCCGGGCGGCCACGTCGGTGGCGACCAGAATGTCGATCTTGCCGGCCCGGAACGCCCGCAGCGCCCGCTCCCGGGCACCCTGACCCAGGTCACCGTGTACGGCCGCGACCGCGAACCCACGGAAGTCGAGATCTTCGGCGACCCGGTCGGCGGCCCGCTTGGTACGGGTGAAGATCATCGTCAGTCCGCGCCCGCGCGCCTGCATGATCCGGGCGACAATCTCGATCTTGTTCATCGAGTGGGTGCGGTAGACCAGTTGCTCGGTCTGCGGCGACGGCCCGGTCTCGGCGGTGTGCCCGGCGTGGATGTTCACCGGGTGCCGGAGGAACCGCCGGGACAGCGCGACGATCGGCTCCGGCATGGTGGCCGAGAAGAGCATCGTCTGCCGGTCCTCCGGCAGCATCGCCAGGATCTTCTCGACGTCGTCCAGGAAGCCCAGGTCGAGCATCCGGTCCGCCTCGTCCAGCACCAGCGCGTGAACCCGGTCCAGCCGGATCTGCTTCTGCTTGGCCAGGTCCAGTAGCCGGCCGGGCGTACCGACCAGGATCTCGACGCCCTTGCGCAGCGCCTCGACCTGCGGCTCGTACGCCACGCCGCCGTAGATCGGCAGCACCCGTACGCCCCGGGTCTTGCCCGCCGCGGCGAGGTCCTTCGCGACCTGGAGCCCCAGCTCCCGGGTGGGTACGACGACCAGCGCCTGGGGCAGCCCGTCGCTGCCCTCGCCGGGGGCGAAGAGCCGCTCCAGCAGCGGTACGCCGAAGCCGAGGGTCTTGCCGGTGCCGGTCGGCGCCTGGCCGATCAGGTCGGTGCCGCGCAGCGCGATCGGCACGGCGTACTCCTGGATGGCGAACGCCCTGGTGATGCCCACCGCTTCGAGTGCGGCCACGGTCTCCGCCCGGGCGCCGAGTTCGGCGAAGGTGGGTGCCTCGGGTCGGACCGGTGCGTCGGCGGCCAGTGCCTGGCCGGCCATGATGTTTTCGATGTGATCGCTCATGTGGTTGTGGGGGTGCCCTCTCGTGGTGCGCCCCGTTCGTCCGTAGGGCGCGATGTCGGTATGGCGCGGGCCACACGGTCGACGGCTGAACGCCGAGTAGAAGACCGGGCCGCACGCGCGCGCCGCAGGACAGAATTTCCGGAAACGATTCAGGTCTTCCGGGCTCTGCCTCCTTCGGCAACTGATCCATGCTACCTGAGCCCGGCAAACGACGTCTCCGGTCCGGGGACGCGACCGCCGACCGGGGTCCGGCGATGTGACATACGTTACAGATCCGCTCCAGCGGGTGACCCACGACCCGGCGACGGGCGGGCGGTGATCGTCGGTGCGTGTCGTCCGGTTCCGGCGGGCCCGGTCCGGGCGGCCGGGCGGTACCCTGCGGGCGTGTCCGCCCCCGCAGAGCCCGCCCCGATCCCGTCCCGCACCCCCGCCGAGCCGACCGGCCCGACCGTCCGGGGCGCCGTCGTTGACCTGCTGGGCTTGGTCGCGTACGGCGAACTGGTGGCTTTCGACCGGATGGCGGCCGATGCCCGGTTGGCTCCTGATCTGGGGCGACGTGCCGTGTTGAGCGAAATGGCCGCCGTCGAGATCACCAACTACCGGCGGCTCGCCGACCGGCTGACCGAACTCGGCGTACCGCCCGGCGAGGCGATGGCCCCGTTCGTGCCGGCGCTCCAGTCGTACCACGACTCGACCGAGCCGAAGGACTGGCTGGAGGCGCTGACCAAGGCGTATGTCGGGGACGCCATCGCCGACGACTTCTTCCGGGAGATGGCGGGGTTCCTGGCCGAGCCCGACCGGCAGCTCGTGCTCGACGTGCTGCACGGCTCCCGGTACGACGAGTTCGCCGGTCAGGAGATCCGGCTCGCCATCCAGGCCGACCCGAAGGTCGCGAACCGGCTCTCGATGTGGGCCCGGCGACTGGTCGGCGAGGGGCTCTCCCAGGCGGGACGGACCGCCAGCGAGCGGGTGGCGCTGACCGCCCTGATCGCGACCGGCTTCGACGACCAGTCGGGGGTGCAGACGCTGTTCAAACGACTGACCGCCGCGCACACCGCAAGGATGTCGGCGGTCGGGCTGAACAACTGAGCCCGACTGAACAACTGAGCCCGGTCGGACAACTGAGCCCGGTCGGGGCGAACGACTTCCGCCCCGGTCGCCGGCTCCGGTGCTGCCGGTGGTGGCGGCGGTGGCGGCGACCAGGCGGTGTCCCGCCCCGGGCGGTGCCGGGGCGGGCGCGGGTCCGGGTCAGCGGGCGACGAAGCCGACCGCCCGGGGCGATGCCTCGGCGATCTCGACGTAGGCCACCTTGCTGACCGGCACGATGACCCGACGGCCCTTCTCGTCCGTCAGCGACAGCGTGCCGTCGTTGGTGCTGAGGGCGTCGGTCACGATCTGCTCGATCTCGGCCGGCGTCTGCGCGCTCTCCAGGACCAGCTCGCGCGGCGCGTACTGCACGCCGATCTTGACCTCCACGTGGCCTCCTCGTTCGGGGCGAAAGATCCGCCGTCGGAAAGGCTATCCGATCCGCGCCGGTTACGTTCAGGCTGACTCGCTCTGCAACCGTTCAGGCTGACTCGCCCTGCAACGGAAAGCTTGCGATTCCGCGCCAGGACAGCCCGGTGAGCAGCGCCTCGGCCTCGGCCTTCGGCACCTGCCGCCCGCCGGCGAGCCAGAACTGGGCCGCGGTCTCGGCCGCGCCGACCAGCCCGGAGGCGAGCAGTTCGGCGCGGGACCGGCTCACCCCGGTGTCCGAGATGATGGTGTCGGTGATGGCGGCGATGCAGCCCTGCTCCACCCGTTCGACCCGCTCGCGCACGGCCGGCTCGTTGCGCAGGTCCGACTCGAACACCAGCCGGAACGCGCCGCTCTCGTGGTCGACGAAGTCGAAGTACGCCCGGACGGCCCCGCTGACCCGTTCCTTGTTGTCGGTGGTCGCCGCCATCGCCTCCCGCACCTTGGCCACGATCGCGTCACAGTGCGTGTCCAGCAGCGCCAGATAGAGCTCCAGCTTTCCGGGAAAGTGCTGGTAGAGAACGGGCTTGGAGACCCCGGCCCGCTCGGCGATGTCGTCCATCGCGGCCGAGTGGTATCCCTGGGCGACGAACACATCCTGGGCCGCCGCCAGCAGTTGCTTACGCCGTGCCGAGCGCGGCAGCCGCGTTGGGCGGCCGGCCGTCTGCGCGCCGTTTCCCACCTGGGTCATGGTCACCTCCGCTTCACCTCGCACGCTGTCGACTCATTCCGACCGGAGCAGGGATCCATCACTCGACTGCCGAATTAGCCCGCCGCTGTAACTTATCGGCACTGCCACCACACGGTAGCCTCAGCGGGGGCGACCAAGGAGCGCACGGTGGACGAAACAGGGCAACCCGGAGCCCCCACACCGGGAGAACACGGTAACGGGGCAGGTCCGCAGGGTGACCCGGCCCGTCCCGGCAACGGCTGGGCGGCCGAGGCGGGCTGGTCCGGCGCCGAGGCCGGCGTCGATCCGAACGGACGGCAGTGGCACCAGGCGGTCGAGCCGGCGGTGAGCCGCGGCTGGGCTGACCACGCGGCCTACAGCCCCCGCCCGCTGCCGGTCTCGCCCAGCATCCCGATCCGGGAGCTTCGGCAACCGGTCAACGGCGTGCACCTGGGCGATGCGCCCGAGCCGGAGCGGGGCTGGAGCGGCGGGCCGGGCTATCCGTACGAGGTGGAGGGGGCCGATCCGGCCGGCCGGCAGGGAGTCGGGCCGGAGCTGCCGGGCGCCGCCGTCACGGACTATCCGGGGCAGCCGGGGCAACTCCCGCCAGGCGAGCCGGATCAGTCCGGTGCCGCCCGGCACGCCTTCGGCGAGCCCGGTTACGCAGAGCCGGAGCGCGCCGGCATCGGACCGGCCGGCCAACCGCCGCGCTGGGGGGAGCCGGCATCACCGGCCTACCCCGGGCCGACCTCCGCGCCACCGGCCGCGGTCTCGGGACCGCCCAGTGCCGCGCCGGCAGCGCCGGTGGTGACGTCGGGCCCGCCGGCCGCCATCTCCGGACCGCCGGCCGTGACCTCCGGGCCGCCGTTTGCGCCGCCCGGGCAGGTGGGCGGCGCGGCGCCGCCCGAGCACCTGGTCGCGGCGGACTTCGAGCGCGGTCGCGGCTTCCGGCCGCCGTCCGAGCACGACCACCCGCCGGTGACCGAGATGACCGCGCTGATGCCCGCCGTACCCCGCCAGCCCGACCGTTCCTCGGCCCCGCCGCCCGCTCCGGAGCGGGCCGGCCCGGCGGGACCGGGCTGGGGTCCGGCGGAAATCGACGAGCGCGGACCGGCACCGGTCCATCCGGCCGACGCCCGGGGCCAGGAGCCGGCGAACTGGTCGTCCGGCTGGGCCCCGCCATGGGCCCCGGCCGGCGTGCCCCCGGAGCAGGAGGGCGCCCGGCAGCCGGAGAGTCAGCACGCCGCCGAGGCCGTCGCACAGCCCGAGCCGGCCCACGAGCCGGAGACCCCCGGCGGGCGGGAGCAGCACTGGTCGCCGAGCTGGGCCGACCAGCCGGCGCAGCGGGTACCCGAATCGCCGACCGGGTCGATCCCCCGAGAGGGGCACGCCGGCTCGCCGTCGGCCAACACGGGCTTCGCGAACCCCGGGGCCGCCCGGCACGTCCCGGCGGCGCCGGAGACCGCGGGCCGGCGGTCCGCGCCGAACGAGCCCGGCGGCTATCCCGGGCCGGCCGCGCTCGGGCCGGAAGCGCCGGGCTACCTGCCGGGTCCCGGCGGGCTGTCCGGTCCGCCCGGCCCGGAGTCGCCCCGCTACCTGCCCGGCCCGGCCGGGCCGGCCCCCTCGGCGCCGGGCGCGGAGCCGTCGAGCCCACCCGGCGCGCCCTCGGGGCCCGCCCCCGGTGCGGAGTCGGCGGGCCATCCGTCGCCCGGGCCCGCCCCGGCTGTCGAGTCTTCCGGCTATCCGTCCGGGCCGACCGGCCCGCCGCCGGGTGCCGAACCAACCGGCTATCCGCCGGTCGGGCAGGCGCCCGGATATCCGTACCGGCGGGAGGCCCTGGCGTTGCCGACCGGGCCGAGCTACCCCGGTGCGCCGTACCGCTATCCGGAGTCGGCCCCGGCGGAGCCCGCGCCCGCCGCCCGGCCGGCGGACCCCGGCGACGTGTTGCCGCAACGCGTCCCGGCCGAGCCAGACGTGCCCACCGTGCCGGAGCCACCCGCCGTGGAGCCGCCCGCCGAGACGCCCGAGCTGGCCCGGATCGCCACCCATCTGCGTCGGGAGGACGGAGCGGCACAGCTGCGCGAGCGACCGGACGGCTTCGACGTCAACGCGATCCTGGACGCGGTCCGGGGAGTCGCCGGGGTACGCGACGCCTCGCTGCGTACCACCCCGGCCGGGGCGCACAGCCTGCGCCTGGACCTCGCCGACGGTGCCGATCCCGCCGAGGTGAGCCGGCACGTGGCACGGCTGCTCCAGGAGCGGATGGGCCTGGCCGCCGCCCCGCAGAACCTGCCCGGCGCGCCACCACCGGCCCCGCCCGGCTTCACCGGGACCGCCGCGCCGACCCGGCCTGCTGCGGCGCAGCCCCGGCACGCACCGCCGGCCGAGCCGGAGCCCCGGGCCGAGCCGGTGACCGAGGAACCGCGTCGCCGGCACCAGGCACCGGGTCACCGGGGCCGGGCCACCGTCGGCGAGCCGCCGACGGCGCCGCCCGCGGAGGCCGGCCGGAGCGGGTCCCCGCTCAGCGCCAATCCCAGCACCGTCGGCAGCTCCTACTCCGGAAGCCCGGTGACCACCACGGAGACCGCGCCGTCCCGGCCGCTGAACCCGGGTTCGCCGCCCGGACCCCGGGTGATCATCGACCACGTGCAGGTGAGCACCTTCGGTCTGGACGCCACCGTCGAGGTACGGCTGGCCGCCGGGAAGCAGCCGGCGGCCGGGCTGGCCACCGGTCCCGCCGTCGACGGGTACGTGCTGCGGCTCTGCGCCGTGGCGGCGGCCGCGGCCATCGACGAGCTGCTCAGCGCCTCCGCCCGGGTCACCGAGCGGGGTCGCTGCTTCGTCGAGCACGCAGCGGTGGTGCCGTTCGGCAGTTGCGAGGTCGCCACCGTGGTGGTGCTGCTGGTCTGCGACGGCTGGGTCGAGCAGCTCGCCGGCTCGGCGCTGGTCTCCGGCGACCCGCGGCAGGCGGTGGTCCGGGCCACCCTGGCGGCGGTGAACCGCCGGCTTGAGGCGTTGCTCACCTGACCCGACCGGCGGGGCAAACGGAACGAACCGGGGCGGGGGCATCCAGACGGGCCTCCGCCCCGGACCCGTTCCCGGCCCGGCCTGGTCCGGCCCGCCGCGTGATCTCCGTACGGCCGGCACACTTGACTGATGAAGCGTGCGCTGCTGGTGGCGGACGAGTCGATCGCCCGGGACGAGGTGCCGCCGCCCTGGCCCGGCCGGGGCGTACGGATCGACGGCTCGATCACCTACGTCCGGGAGACCCCGGCCACCCGGTCGGACGCTGAGCCGGCGCTCTACGTGCACGGGCTGGGCGGCTCGGCCCAGAACTGGACCTCCCTCGCCGGTCTGCTCGCCGACCGGCTCGACGGGCACGCCATCGACCTGCCCGGCTTCGGGCGGAGCGACCCGGCCCGGAAATACACCATCCCGGCCTTCGCCGACCGGGTGATCCGGTACATCGAGCACTCCGGTCGGGGACCGGTGCACCTGTTCGGCAACTCGCTCGGCGGTGCGGTCTCGGTGCGCGTCGCCGGCCTCCGCCCCGACCTGGTCCGTACGCTCACCCTGGTCTCACCGGCGATGCCGTTCCTGGACCCGCGCCGGTCCCTCCAGGGCCGGGTACTGCCACTGCTGGCGGTGCCCATGGCGGAACGGTTCGCCTCGCGCTGGCTGACCCAGGTGCCGCCGGAGGTGATGGCCCGGCAGGTGATGGAGGCGTGTGTCGCCGACACCACCCGAATCTGCGACCAGCGCCGGCTGGAGGCGATCGAGGAGATCCGGATCCGGTACACGACGGAGCACTACGCGGCGGCCTATCTGCGTACGCTGCGCGGGCTGGTCGGCAGTTTCGTCCGGGCGTACCTGCCCGGGTCCGGCTCGCTCTGGCGGATCGCCAGCACGATCAGCCCCCCGACGCTGGTGATCGGCGGTACGCAGGACCGGCTGGTCGACGTCCGGGTACCGGCGCAGGTGGCCCGGGTGATCCCGGACAGTCGACTGCTGCTGCTGGCCGGCGTCGGGCACGTCCCGCAGTTGGAGGTGCCCCGGACGGTTGCCCGGGCGGCGCTGGCGCTGCTGGACGAGACGAGCCCGCTGCCGACCGCCCCCTGCTGACCGCCGCCCCCCGTGCCGCTGCGGGCCGACCCCGGTGGGTGATCTGGAGTTGTGCGTGCAACCAACCGGGTGGGTCAGGCGTACTAAGTAAGCGTGTGGAAGAGAGAGCGGCGCGCGGCCCCGCGCTTCCGGCGCGGCCGGCAGCTGGCGGTGCTCATGCTGAGTGTGGCCGGCGCGGTCGGGGTGGTCGGGGTTCTGGTGCCACCGGCCGACCGGTTGACCGGGGACGAGCCGGAGGCCGCCGCCCAGCCGGCCGTACCGGCGACGACGCCGGCCGCCGCCGCGACCGCCACCCCGACGCCCACACCGAGCCGGCCGCCCGCGCCGGTGCTGCGGCTCACCGACCCGGTGCCGTCGACCGGGCCGGGCAGCTTCACCTACGCCACCGGCCGGGGCGAGGTGCTCGGCCGGGCCGGGGCGGTGCGGCGCTACCGGGTGGCGGTGGAGCGCAACGTCGACGAGCACGTCGCGGAGTTCGCCGCGAAGGTGGACGCCTCGCTGGCCGACCCGCGCAGTTGGATCGGCAGCGGGCGGCTGCGGCTGCAGCGGGTACCGGACAAGGCCGGGCACGACTTCACCGTGTACCTGGTCACCGCCGGTACGGCCCGGCAGATGTGCGCCGCGTCCGGAGTGGACATCCGGGTCGGTGGCAAGCCGTACACCTCCTGCCGGGGCACCGGACGGGTCATCATCAACCTGGACCGCTGGATGCGCTCCGTCCCGCACTACGTGTCGGCCAAGGTGCCGCTGGACCGGTACCGGACGTACGTGGTCAACCACGAGGTCGGGCACGAGTTGGGGCACGGGCACGAGCGCTGTCCCCGCCGGGGTCGGGCCGCGCCGGTGATGATGCAGCAGACGCTCTTCCTCAACGGCTGCGTGCCGAACCCGTGGCCGTACCTGGAGGGCGAGCGGTACGCCGGTCCCTCGCTGTAGGCGGCGGGGGAAGCGACCCTGGACGCTGATCCGTCGCCATGGAAGGCTGAGGCCCGCCATGACGCGCGCTCCGGCGGTCGGCTCGACCGGCAGCGGATCGCCGCCGCCCAGGCCGGTCGACGGCGGCGACGCCGGTCCGCCGATACCCTGACCGGCGGTCCTATTCCCCGCTCCCGGATTTCGGGCAGGTGTTTCAGCTCATGGTCTATTCGCGCTCCGGCGAGGAACAATGGCCGGACATGCCACTGTCGATGCGCTCAGCCGCTGGCTGAGCGAGGATCCGAACCGGGGAGTCCACCGTGTCACTGCCCCCGCTCGTCGAGCCCGCCGCCGAGCTGACCGTTGACGAGATCCGCCGTTACTCGCGCCACCTGATCATCCCGGACGTCGGGGTCGAGGGGCAGAAGCGGCTGAAGAACGCCCGGGTGCTCTGCGTCGGCGCCGGCGGCCTCGGCTCGCCCGCCCTGATGTACCTGGCCGCGGCCGGGGTCGGGACGCTCGGCATCATCGACTTCGACACCGTCGACGAGTCGAACCTCCAGCGGCAGATCATCCACGGCCAGTCGGACGTCGGCCGGCCGAAGGCCGAATCCGCGGCGGCGAGCATCCGCGAGATCAACCCGCTGGTGCAGGTCGAGATCCACAACACCGCACTGGACCGGGACAACGTGCTGGAGATCTTCGCCCAGTACGACCTGATCGTCGACGGTACGGACAACTTCGCCACCCGCTACATGGTCAACGACGCGGCCGTACTGCTCGGCAAGCCGTACGTCTGGGGGTCGATCTACCGGTTCGACGGGCAGGCGTCGGTGTTCTGGGCCGAGCACGGCCCCTGCTACCGCTGCCTCTACCCGGAGCCGCCGCCGCCCGGCATGGTGCCGTCCTGCGCCGAGGGCGGGGTGCTCGGGGTGCTCTGCGCGTCGATCGGCTCGATCCAGGTCACCGAGGCGATCAAGCTGCTGACCGGGATCGGCGAGCCGCTGGTCGGCCGGCTGACGGTCTACGACGCGCTGGAGATGTCGTACCGGAAGATCAAGGTCCGTAAGGACCCGAACTGCGCGCTCTGCGGGGAGAACCCGACCGTCACCGAGCTGCTGGCCGACTACGAGGACTTCTGCGGCGCGGTCTCGCCGGAGGCCGAGGAGGCGGTGGCCGACTCGACCATCACGGCCCGGGAGCTGAAGGAGTGGCAGGACGCCGGCAAGGACATCTTCCTGGTCGACGTCCGGGAGCCGGCCGAATACGAGATCGTCCGCATCCCCGGGGCGACGCTGATCCCGAAGGGTGACATCCTCTCCGGTACAGCGCTGGCCTCGCTGCCGCAGGACAAGCAGATCGTGCTGCACTGCAAGTCCGGGGTGCGCTCCGCCGAGGCGCTGGCCGCGGTGAAGGCCGCCGGGTTCCGCGACGCGGTGCACGTCCAGGGCGGGGTGCTCTCCTGGATCAAGCAGATCGACCCCTCGTTGCCCGCCTACTGAACCGACTCCGCACCGGGCCCGGCCCGGTGCCCCGAAGCGGGGCAGCTCCCTCCCGGAGCTGCCCCGCTTCGCGTTGGCAATATGATTGCTCCGTTGTGTAGTAGATGTACTATCGCCTCGCGTAGAGGTTGGACGAGGGGGTGTAGATCTATGACCATCGCCGAGACTCCGGGCCGGACCTCCGAGCCCGCCGGGTCGCCGGTCGAGCAGCCCGTGCTGGACGTCCGTGATCTGCGGATGCGCTACGGCAGCACCGATGTGCTGACCGGCGTCACGTTCACGGCCCGGCCCGGCGAGGTGCTGGCGCTGCTCGGCCCCAACGGTGCCGGCAAGACGACCACCATCGAGATCCTGGAGGGGTTCCGGATGCGGTCGGCCGGCGAGGTCGCCGTGCTCGGCGTGGACCCGGCACACGGGGACGAGCGGTGGCGGGCCCGGCTGGGCGTGGTGCTCCAGTCCTGGCGCGACCACGCCAAGTGGCGGGTACGCGAGCTGCTCGGCCACCTCGGCTCGTACTACCTGCCCTACTCGACCGACCAGATCCGCCGGCCGTGGGACGTCGACGACCTGATCGACGCCGTCGGGCTCAACCCGCACGCCACCAAGCGGGTCGGCCAGCTCTCCGGCGGGCAGCGGCGGCGGCTGGACGTCGCGATCGGCATCGTCGGCCGCCCCGAGTTGCTCTTCCTCGACGAGCCCACGGCCGGGTTCGACCCGGAGGCCCGGCGCGAGTTCCACGACCTGGTGCACCGGCTCACCGACCTGGAGCAGACCACGATCCTGCTCACCACGCACGATCTGGACGAGGCCGAGAAGCTGGCCGACCGGATCCTGATCCTGGCCGGCGGCTCGATCATCGCCGACGGCTCGGCGGACCAACTCTCCCGGCGGATGTCCTCGGAGGCCGAGGTCAAGTGGAGCCGGGACGGGCAGCGGTTCGTGCACGCCACCACCGATGCCACCACGTTCGTCCGGGAGTTGTTCCAGCAGTACGGCGACGGCGTCGCCGACCTGGAGGTCCGGCGAGCGAGTCTGGAGGACACCTACATGGCGCTGGTCCGGGGATTCGAGTCCGGCCGGAGCCTCGCCGCGCTGCGCGAGTTCGAGGAGGCGGGCCGGTGAACCCCACGGTGATCGCCCTCCGGGCCGGGGTACGGCGTGGCGGGATCGAGGTGCGGCAGAGCCTGGTGAGCGTGCAGGATCTGTGGAACTACTTCTTCCCCAACCTGGCGTTCCTGGTCGTCATGTTCTTCATGCGGGACGCCACGGTGCCCGGCACGAACTTCTCGCTCGGCGCCCGTACGCTGCCCAGCGTGCTCGGCGGCGGGCTGGCGTTCGGGGCGCTGGTGACCATGATGATGGCCCTCACCGTCGAACGCGAGGACGGCACCCTGCTGCGGGCCAAGGCGATCCCGAACGGCATGCTCGGCTATCTGGTCGGCAAGGTGGTGCAGGTCTCCGGGATGACGCTGATCAGCTCGGTCATCCTGGTGGTCCCGGGAGTGTTGCTGGTGGACGGCGTGGAACTGCGCGGCCCCGGCGCCTGGCTGACCCTGCTCTGGGTACTCGTACTCGGCCTGGTCGCCTGCCTGCCACTCGGTGCGATCCTCGGCTCACTCTTCGCCAACCCCCGCAACGTCGGGGTCATCATGCTGCCTATCATGGGCCTCGTCGCGACCTCCGGGATCTTCTATCCGATCACCACCTTCCCGGTCTGGTTGCAGTGGATCGGCCAGGCGTTCCCGGTCTACTGGCTGGGCCTGGGCACCCGTTCGGCACTGCTGCCGCACGAGCTGGCGGCGGTGGAGATCGGCGGGTCCTGGCGACACCTGGAGACGTTCGGCATGCTCGCCGGCTGGGCCGTGCTGGGCCTGGTGGTGGCGCCGATCGTGTTGCGCCGGATGGCCCGGCGGGAATCCGGTTCGAGCGTCGCCGCTCGGAAGGAGAAGGCGATGCAGAGGATCAACTGATGAGCGAGGCGATCTACAACCGCATCGCGGTGCTCCGGGCCGAGCGCGGGATCTCCCGGCGGGACCTCGCCGAGGCGCTCGGGGTGCACTACCAGACGATCGGTTACCTGGAGCGCGGTGAATACAACCCGAGCCTGCACCTGGCGCTGCGGATCGCGCAGTACTTCGAGGTCTCGGTGGAGGTGGTCTTCTCCACCGAACCCTTCCCCCGGATCGGCGCCGCCGAACGGGCCACGGCCTGAGCCGCCGGGCTGCCAGGACGGCATCGCCGGCCGGCACCACTGCGGTGCGCGCACTGTCGAGCTGCCCCGCTTGTGCTCCCACTCGCCGGTTGCCCCGTCCCTGCACCCAGCTCGACAGCGTCGTGAGCGGGCACCCCGGAGCCGGCCGGTCCGGTCGGGAACAGCCGTGCCGCGGGCACCGGCCGGTCAGCGGATCAGACCAGCAGCACGAGGTCGTCGCGGTGCACGACCTCGCGCTCGTAGCCGGGGCCGAGGGCGGCGGCGAGTTCCGAGGTGGAACGGCCGAGCAGGCCGGGCAGCTCCACCGCGTCGTAGTTGACCAGTCCACGGGCGACCGCCGACCCCGCGTCGTCCACCAGGTCGACCGGATCACCGGCGGTGAAAGTGCCGTCCACCGCCGTGATCCCGGCCGGCAGCAGGGACTTGCGCCGGGCCACCACCGCCTGTACCGCACCGGGGTCCAGGTGCAGCCGTCCCCGGGGGGAGGTCGCGTGGGCCAGCCAGAAGAGCCGGGCCGCCGGGCGTTGGCGTACCCGGTGGAAGAGGGTGCCGACCGGCTCGCCGGCCAGCGCCGCGGGCGCCAGCGGCGCGGCGGTCAGCACCACCGGGATGCCGAAGCCGGTCGCGATCCGGGCCGCCTCCACTTTGGTCACCATGCCGCCGGTGCCGACCCCGGCCCGGCCGGCCCGGCCGATCGCCACCTCGGCGAGATCCTGCTCGTCGCGGACCTCCTCGATGCGTACCGTGCCGGGGCGGGCCGGGTCGCCGGTGTAGAGCGCGTCCACGTCGGAGAGCAGCACCAGCAGGTCGGCGTGGACCAGTGCGGCCACCAGGGCGGCCAACCGGTCGTTGTCGCCGAACCGGATCTCGTCGGTCGCCACGGTGTCGTTCTCGTTGACGATCGGCACCGCGCCGAGGTCGAGCAGCTTGCGCAGCGTGCGGTAGGCGTTGCGGTAGTGCGCCCGCCGGGTCACGTCGTCGACGGTGAGCAGCACCTGGCCGACCGTACGGGCGTGCCGGGCGAAACCGGCCGAGTAGCGGCCGATCAGCAGGCCCTGCCCGACGCTGGCCGCGGCCTGCTGGGTGGCCAGGTCCCGGGGACGGGCGGCCAGCCCGAGCGGGGCCAGGCCGGCGGCGATCGCCCCGGACGAGACCAGCACCAGCTCCCGCCGGTCCGCCGGGCCGACCCGCTTGCGGCCCGCCCCCGCCGGCCGGGCACCGGGCTCCGCGACCGGGGCGCCGGCCGAACCGTCGGCCAGCCAGCCGGCGAGTACGTCGGCCAGCGCGTCGACCCGCGCCGCGTCCAGGCCACCGGCGGCGGTGGTCAGCGAGGACGAGCCGACCTTGACCACGATCCGGCGCGCTGTGGTAACTGCTTCCCGCACCCGCCCATTCTGCGGTGCCCGGGTCGGCCCGCCCCGCCGGCCCATCCCGTACTCCCATATCGTGGCAGCTCATGACGCCCGAGGAGTACGTCGAAGAGGTGCTCACCCTGGTCGAGCGGATCCCGCCGGGCCGGGTGATGTCGTACGGCGCGATCGCCGACCACCTGGCCGAGCGGTCCGGCCGGGCGTCGGCCCGACTGGTCGGCTCGATCATGGCGCGGCACGGTGGCGGGGTCCCCTGGCACCGGGTGGTCAACTCGGCCGGCCGGCTGCCGCCCGGGCACGAGCGTGAGGCCCGGGCCCGGCTGCGCGCCGAGGGCACCCCGCTGCGCGGCGCCGGAGTCGACATGTCGGCGGCCGACTGGCAGCCGACCGACTGAGGCGGCGGCCCGGCGGTCAGCTCGCCAGGGGGACCGGCTGGGCGCTGCGGCGCAGGATGCGTTCCTTGTCCGGGCCGCCCGGCACCGTCACCAGCAGGCAACCCGAGCGGGGCGCGACCGAGGCCGGCGAGCCGAGCAGTTGGGCGCTGCGTACCAGCACCGCGGCGAGTTCGGTGTCGCAGATGCGTACCCCGAGGATGGTGGTCCGGACGTGCCGGCCGGCGGCCAGCAGCGCGGCGCGCCAGGCGGCGGCGGCCAGCGCCTGGCGGCGGGCGTTCCGGGGCGCGGACGCGCCGACGGCGGCCGGGTCGAGCAGGGCCGTCCGCCCCTGCCGCCAGCCCATCGACAGTACGGCGGGCTGCCCGGGATCGGTGAGGTGCAGCCGGTGCAGTTCGTAGCGGCGGCGTACGCCGGCGGTGATCCGCTCCGACCGGGCCGGTGTGCCGAGCCGGGCCAGCAGTTCGCCGAGACGAGTGGCGGCAGCCTCCGAGCTGAACTCGGCCACCATCGTGGTCGGCTGCCGCACCCCCTCCACCCGGATGCACCTGATCAGGCATGCCGCCTCGAAGGCATCCGCCAACGAAGCGCGATCCAGCAGGCTGGTTCTGCCAGACGGCCGTAGGGGCGGCCGCGTTGAGGCGTACGCCCCGGTGCTCCAGACCATCTCTGTCGCCCCCCGTAATCGCGACGACCAACTACTTTCAACGGTGGCCGTTACCGCGCCGAGGCGGTAGACATCCGTTGAAGGCTTGAGCAAAATTTGCGCTGAGTGTCGATCATCGCCGGGGTGGTGGTGGGGTGGGCGGGGCACGGTGGCACCGACGCGTCGGCCGGGGATTGCCCGGCCGGCGGCTCGGCACGCTCGCCGTGACGCTGGCCGTGGTCACTGTCGCGTTGCCGGCCACCGCCGGTTGCACCTCGCGGCCGGCCGAGCCGACCAGGCTACGCATCGCGACCGGCAGTGCCACCGCGGTCTACTACGCCGTCGGTCAGTCCCTGGCCGGCATCCTCAACCGGGAGTTGCCGGACGTCACGGCGAGCGTGGTGGTGACCGCTGCATCGGCGGAGAACGTCTCGCTGGTCTCCACCGGCCGGGCCGAACTGGGCTTCACCCAGGCCGACATCCTGGCCACCGAGCCGGGCGAGGGCACCGGACTGAGCGCCGTCGCCCGGGTCTACGACGACCTGCTGCACCTGGTCACCCTGAGCCAGGAGCCGATTCGGCAGTTGACGGACCTGAGCGGCAAGCGGGTGGCGATCGGCGCGCCGGGCTCCGGCACCGCGGTCACCGCCGAACGCCTGCTCGACGTGGCCAGGGTCGGCGACAAGCTGGCCGAGACGCTCCGGCTCGGCATCGACGACTCGGTCGCCGCGCTGCGGGCCGGCAGGATCGACGCGTTCTTCTTCTCCGGCGGCCTGCCGGTGAAGGCGGTGGCGGACTTCGCCGCCCAGACCCGGGCCCGTTTCGTCGACCTCGGCCAGTGGGTCGAGCCGCTGCGTCAGTCCTACCGTGAGGTGTACGTCCAGCGGGACATCCCCGCCTCGGCGTACGGGTCGGCGCCGGTGACCACGGTGGCGGTGCCCAACTATCTGGTGGTGGCCACCAGCATGCCGGAGCAGCTCGTCTACGACGTGACCCGGCTGCTGATGCAGCGCCGGGACGAGCTGAGCAGCGCCCATCCGGCCGCCGCCCGGCTGAACGTGCAGTCGGCGATCACCACCACCCCGCTGGCGCTGCACCCGGGTGCCGCCCGCTACTACCAGACGCACAAGCCCTGACGGGTACCTGCACCGCTCACGCCTCGCCGGGCCGGAACCAGACGTCGGCGGTGAGCCCGGTCGGTTCGGCGGGACGCATGGTGAGGCGACCGCCGGAGGCGTCGACAAGTACCGCCACGATGGTCAGGCCGAGCCCCGCCCCGTCGATGTTCTGGGTGTCCGGGGCCCGCCAGAAGCGTTCCGTGGAGGATTCGAGCTGGGCACCGGTCATTCCCGGCCCGTCGTCGGTGACCCGGACGACCACGCCGTCGTCGGCGCGGTGCACCGAGACCTCGACCCGGCCGCCGGGATGGCCGAACTTGACCGCGTTGTCGATCAGCGCGTCCAGCACCTGGTCGACGGCGGTACGCACGGCCCGGGCGTGCACCGGGTCGGTCACCGGGGCGAGGGTGAGGGCGATGCCCCGGTGGTTGGCCAGCGGTTGCCAGGCGGCGACCCGGGACTTGGCCACCGCCGCCGCGTCCACCACCACCATGGTGTGCTGGGCCCGTTCGGCGCGGGCCAGGGTGAGCAGCCCGTCGAGTACCTGGGCCAGCCGGTCGGTCTCCTCCAGCGCCAGCTTGTGCTCGTCGCGGCCGTACTCGTCGGTCAGGCTCGGCCCGAGTTCCTCGACCCGCAGCCGCAGCGCGGTCAGCGGGTTGCGGAGCTGGTGGCTGGCGTGCGCGACGAAGGCCCGCTGCCGTTCCAGGGCGTCGGCGACCGCGTCGGCCATCTCGTTGAAGCTGGTGGCGAGCCGGCGCAGTTCGGGCGGACCCTGCTGGGTCGGCACCCGGGCCAAGCCGTCGCCGGCCGCGATGTCGTGGGTCACCACGTCGAGTACGGTCACCGGGCGCAGCACCCAGCCGGCCAGCCGGAACGCCGTCATCACCCCGGCGGAGACCGCGAGCAGCCCGACCGCGGCCAGCGCCGCCCACCAGACGGTGACGGTCCGGCGTACCCGCTCGGTGGCGGAGACGGTGATGACGGCGCCGATCACCTCACCGCCGTCGTTCACCGGTACCGCCACCACCAGCGGGCCGACCTGCCAGGGCCAGAGCACCTCCGGCACGGTCATCTGCCGGCCGGCGAGGGCGCCGAAGATCGCCGTGTCGGTCAGCTCGGTGTCCAGCCGCGGCCCGGCGGGGGCGGCCACCTGACGCCGTTCCCGGTCGATCACCGCGGCGGTGATCCCGTACAGCTCCTGGTAGCGCTGCAACTCGTCGTTGATCGCGCTGACCGCACCGGTACGCAGCGCGGGGCCGGCGAGCGAGGCGAACCGGTTGGCGTCGGCGAGCCGGTCCGCCCGGATCCGTTCGGTCTCCCGGTTGGCGAGGGTGATCGCCAGCGGGGTCTCCAGGGCGAGCAGGACCAGGATCATGAGCAGCGAGTAGCTGAAGACCAGGCGGCGGCGCACGGAGGACTCCGGTCACTCGGCCCGGAGCCGATAGCCGACACCGCGTACGGTCTGCACCAGGTCGGGGTCGCCGAGCTTGCCGCGCAGCGAGCCGACGTGCACCTCCACGGTGTGCCGGGCGGCTCCGGTGGTCGGCCAGACGTCGAGGACGATCCGCTCGTGCGGCACCACCATGCCCGGCTGCCGGGCCAGCGAGACCAGGATGTCGAACTCCTTGCGGGTCAGCGCGACCCCGGCGCTGCGTACCGTGACCAGCCGGGCGGCGACGTCGATCCAGATCGGGCCGACCTCGACGACCTCCGGTCGGGCCGCGCCGGCCCGGGCCCGCCGGAGCACCGCGACGATCCGGGCCTCCAGCTCGGCCATCGAGAACGGCTTCACCACGTAGTCGTCGGCGCCCATCCGCAGCCCGATCACCCGGTCACGCTCCTCGCCGCGTGCGGTCACCGCGATGATGCCGAGCTGCGCGCTGCGCTGCCGCAGCGCCCGGCACACCTCCACGCCGTCGCCGTCCGGCAGGGTGAGGTCGAGCAGTACCAGGTCGCAGGGGGCGGCGGCGAGCGCGGCGGCGGCGGTGCCGGCCCGCTCCACGTCGTACCCGCGCCGGGACAGGGCGGCGGCCATCGCGCCGGCCACCCGGGCGTCGTCCTCGACCAACAGGATGCGCATGCCGGCCGCTCCTCATCTGTTGTACCAGCCGCTGCGATCATCCCGCATCGACGCGGCTGAACACAGCGCGGCGGAATGCCGGGACACTCAAGATTGGCTCAATTTCCCTGCCTCGATGTTCCCTGAGCTGCGGGGAGAAGCGTTAGATCAACATCATCCGAGTTGGCGCGGCCGCCCCTGCCGGACCTCTTTCCGTCGTACATCGTCGTATGAGGGGGTTTGCTGGTGAACCGAAGGCTCTCCGGAATTGCCATGCCGACCGCGGTCGCGGTCGCGTTGCTGGGCACCCCGTTGCTGACCACGGCGAACGCGGGCGGGGCCACCGCCGCCGGCCGGGTACCCAAGCCGCAGTCGGTGCTCGGCTGGGTGCCGTGCGCCGACTACAAGTTGGCCACCTACGAGCAGATCGCCGACTACTACCACAAGCTGGACCAGGCCAGCGACCGGATGAAGCTGGTCGAGATCGGCAAGACCAGCGAGGGCCGGCCGCAGCTCATGGCCATCGTCTCCGCCGAGGAGAACCTCAAGGCCGAGAACCTGGAGCGGTACCGGCAGACCTCGGTGCGGCTCTCCCAGGGTGACGGGCTCTCCGAGTCGGTGGCCCGAGGGCTGGCGCAGAGCGGCAAGGCGGTCGCCTGGGTCGACTTCGGCATCCACTCCACCGAGGTCGCCGGGCACCAGAGCGCGCCGCAGTTCGCGTACGACCTGGTGACCAGCGAGACGCCGGAGGCCCGGGAGATCCGGGACAACGTCATCACGCTGCTGGTGCCGAACGTCAACCCGGACGGCGGCACCAAGGTCGCCGAGTGGTACCGGCAGAACCTGGGCGGTCCCTACCAGGACGCCGGCTACCCGGAGCTGTACCAGAAGTACGCCGGGCACGACAACAACCGTGACTGGTACATGTTCAACCTCCAGGAGACCCAGAACGTCGGCCGGCAGCTCTTCCACGAGTGGCTGCCGCAGATGATGCACAACGTGCACCAGACGGCGGTCTTCCCGGCCCGGATCAGCATCCCGCCGTTCGAGGACCCGCTGAACCCGAACATCCACCCGCAGGTGGTTCGGGGCGTCAACATCGTCGGCGACGCGATGGGGCAGCGGCTGGAGCGCGAGGACAAGGTCGGCGCGCTGGCCCGGCAGCAGTACGACATCTGGTGGAACGGCGGCGCCCGGACCTCGCCGTACTACCACAACCAGGTCGGCATCCTGACCGAGACCGCGCACGCGTCGGCGACCCCGAGGGTGTACGACCCGAAGGATTTCCCGGCGACGTTCGCCGACGGCACCTCGACCAGCAAGCCGTCGGTGTTCTACCCGAGCCCGTGGCAGGGCGGCGAGTGGCACCTGTCGCAGAGCTGCGACTACATCAAGACCGCCTCCTGGGCGATGCTCCGGCTGGCCAGCGACGACCGTGAGGGCTGGCTCTACGGCGCGTACCAGATGGCCCGGGACGGCGCCCGGGACGGTGCCGGCGTCACCTACGTGATCCCGGCCGACCAGGCGGACTTCCCGACCGCGACCAAGCTGGTCGACAAGCTGCGCTGGAACAACATCCGGGTCGAGCAGGCACTCAGTTCGTTCAAGGTGGGCAAGCGGACCTACCCGGCCGGCAGCTACCTGGTCCGGGAGGCGCAGCCCTACCGGGCGGCCGTGCTGGACCTGCTGAACCCGCAGGTCTACCCGGACCGCCGGCTCTACCCGGGCGGCCCGCTGGAGCCGCCGTACGACATCACCGGCTACACCCTGTCGTTCCAGATGGGCGTCAGCGTCGACAAGCTCGACCGGAACGTCCGGGTCAGCACCACCGAGGTCGGCTGGCCGAAGGTACCGACCGGGGTGGTGGCCGGGGCGCCGAAGCACGCGTACGCGCTCGACCCGCGGGTCAACGACAGCGCGACCGCGGTGAACGCGCTGCTGGCGGCGGGGGAGAAGGTCTCCCGCAGCACCGGTGAGGTGACCACCCGCACCGGCAAGCTGCCGGCCGGCACCTTCCTGGTGCGGACCGGTCCGCAGACCGCCGAGCGGGTCACCGCGCTCGCCACCGAGCTGGGCCTGACCATCGCGGCGGTGGACGCCAAGCCGGCCGGTACGAAGGCGCTGGCCGCGCCCCGGATCGGCCTGTACGACGGCTTCAACAACTACGACGAGGGCTGGACCCGGCTGATCCTGGAACAGTTCCGGTTCGGCTACTCGAAGCTGACCAACGCGGCGGTGCGCGCCGGTGACCTGCGGGCGAAGTACGACACCATCGTGCTGCCCGACGCCACCTACAACTCGATGCGCAACGGCCGGGCGGCCGGCTCGCTGCCGGAGGCGTACACCGGCGGGATGACCGACGCGGGCATCGCCAACCTCAAGGCGTTCGTCGAGGCCGGCGGCACGATCGTCACGCTGAACCGGGCCGCCCAGTTGCCGATCCAGGCGTTCGGGGTGCCGGTGCAGGACGTCACCGCCGGGGTCGAGGAGACCGAGCTGAACATCCCCGGCTCGGTGCTGAACCTGAACGTCGACGCCAGCGACCCGGTCGGGGCCGGCTTCGCCCCGACCGCCTCGGCGTTCGTGGCGGACGGCCCGGCGTTCGAGGTCACCGAGGGCGCCAAGGGCGTCTCGGTGGCGGCCACCTGGCCGACCAGCAACCTGCTCAAGAGCGGGTTCCTGCTGGGCGAGGACGTCATCGGCGGCAAGGCCGCCGTGGTGACGGCGAAGGTGGGCGAGGGCCAGGTGGTACTGCTCGGCTTCAAGCCGCAGCACCGGGCCCAGTCGCACGGCACGTACCGGCTGCTGTTCAACGCGATGTACCTGGGCGGTCAGCGCTGACCTGACCCGGGTGGCCGGTGGCCGGTCGGCGGATACGTCGACCGGCCACCTTCGCGTACGTTCCCGGGCCATGGACGTCGTGCCCGGCACTCGCGCCGGTTCCACCGGAATCCCGCCCCGGGCCGCCCTGCCGCGCCGGGTGCACGCCGGGTACGCCCTCGGTTCACTGGCCACCGGCGCCTTCGGTACGGTGCCCGGCCTGGTGCTGCTGCCGTACCTGACCGACACGCTGGGCGTGGCCGCCGGGCTGGCCGCCCTGCTGGTGCTGCTGCCGAAGGCCTGGGACGTGCTGGTGAACCCGGTCGCCGGGCGGATCTCGGACCGGACCCGGTCCCGCTGGGGCGCCCGCCGGCCGTACCTGCTCGGTGGTGGGCTCGGGCTGTCCGTGCTCTTCGCCGCCATCTTCGCGGCGCCGTTCCCGCCCGGCCCGGCCGCCGCCGGGTACGTCGCGCTGGCGTTCCTGCTCACCGCGACCGCGTTCGCCTTCTTCCAGGTCCCGTACGTCGCCATGCCGGCCGAGCTGACCGACGACTACACCGAGCGGACCCGGCTGATGACCTGGCGGGTGGCGGTACTGGCGCTGGCCATCCTGATCTCTGGCGCACTCGCCCCGGTGGTGGTGACCGCCGGTGGCGACGGCGTACCCGGGCACCGCTGGCTGGGGCTCTTCGTGGCGGTGCTGATCGCGGCCGGCGCGGTCGGCGCGTTCCTCGGCACCCGGGCCGCGCCGACCGGGGCGGTGGTGGCGAGCGAACCGAGCCTGCGGGCCCAGCTCGCGGTCGCCGCCGCAAACCGGCCGTTCCGGCTGCTGCTGGTCTGCTTCGTGGTCCAGGCGGCCGGCATCGCGACCGTGCTGGCCGGGGTCAACTACTTCGCCGCGCACGTGCTGCGCGATCCGGAGACCGGCCCGACGCTGCTCTTCGGATGTTTTGTCGGCCCGGCGCTGCTGGTGATGCCGCTGTGGAGCCGGGCCGGTGCCCGGCTGGGCAAGCCCCGGGCGTTCACCGTGGCGTCGCTGCTCTTCGCGGCCGGCGCGCTGGCCCTGGTCGCCGCCCCGGTGCTGCCGGCCCCGGCGGTCTATCTGGTGGTCGCGGCGATCGGCTGCGGGTACGCCGGTCAGCAGGTGTTCGGGATGGCGATGCTGCCGGACTGCATCGCGTACGACACCGCGCGCACCGGCCGCCGCCAGGCCGGCGTCTTCACCGGGCTGTGGACGGCCGGCGAGACGTTCGGGCTGGCCCTCGGGCCGGGCATCTACGGTCTGGTACTGCAACTGACCGGCTATGTCTCCTCGTCGACCGGCCAGGCGGCGGCCCAGTCCGGCACCGCCCGGGCGGGAGTGCTGGTCGGCTTCACCGTGCTGCCGGCCCTGCTGGTCGGGCTGGCCCTGCTCACGATGCGCGGCTACGACCTGACGCCGCAGCGGTTGGCGCGAGCTGAACGGTTTCGACCCGTCGCAGGTTGTCCCGATCCAGAGTCAGGTTCATGACTGGGAATGACCTTCGTCGGCGGTAACCCCGGAGCGAGCGGGGCGACGTTTATACACGTGTCCACCGCCGCGCGCAGGCAATCGCCCCAGTTTCTTCGACCGGAGTTGTCCATGACCCGAGCCATGACCGGGGTCGCCCCTGTGGGCGCCACCGCCCGATCGCCTGTGGCGGAGCAGATGACCAACGACTTCGATTCCTTCTTTCGGGGCCGGGCGCCAGCGTTGCTGCGCACGGCGTACCTGCTGACCGGTGACCGGCACCTGGCCGAGGATCTGGTCCAGGACGCGCTGGCCCGGACGTTCCGGGCCTGGCGTCGCCTGGCTGACGGCGGCAACCCGGAGGCGTACGCCCGCCGCGTCATGTACCACCTCCAGGTGAGCGTGTGGCGTCGGCGCCGGGTAGCCGAGACCATGCCGGGCGATCTGCCGGAACGTCACGACCACGCCGACTACGCACACAACACGGTGGAGCGGTTAGCGCTGCGCCGGGCGTTGCAGGCCCTGCCGGTACGGCAGCGCGCCGTCATCGTGCTGCGGTACTTCGAGGACTACAGCGAGGCGGAGACCGCCGACGTCCTCAACTGTCGGATCGGCACGGTGAAGAGCCACACCGCCCGCGCCCTGCGACGACTCCGTGAACTGCTGCCCGAGATCGACCTTGGGGTGACCCGATGAACGACCTGAACAGCCGGCTCACCGGCTTGGCGGACGAGATGACCGACACCGACTACACCGCGCTGCGAGCCCGGGTGAACAGCACCGCCCGCCGTCTCGGCCACCGCCGGGCCGCCGGCACCTCCGTCGCCGCCCTGGCCCTGGTCGGGGTGGCCACGATCGGCGGGCTCCAGTTGGCGCCGCAGGCCGGGCTCACGCCAACGCCCGCCGGTTCGTCCAGTGTGGCCAGCCCGCCGGCGCCCTCGGCGTCGGCCACCCCCACCCCCTCGGCCCAGGCGACCCCATCGACCACCGCCACCACCAACGTCCCGCCGCGCAGCGAGCCCAGCCATGTCCCGGGCCGACTGGTCTATCTGCGGGTCGGTGCCGAGATCGAGGTCGTCACGGTGACCGACGGCGTGGCCCGTACCACGAACTTCGGCCCGCGTAAGTTCGGCGACCAGGTCGCGGCCGTCGCGCCGGACGGCAGCAAGGTGGCCCTGGTCCATCCGGCCAAGAGCATCAGCGAATACCCCGGCGACCTGGTCATCGTCCAGCCCGGGGGCAAGCGGAAGGTGGCGCGACAGCACGTCTCCTGGGGCGGCGGCAACGGGCCGGTCTGGATGCCGGACTCGCGCCGGCTGCTGATCGGCGTCACCACTATGGACGGCGACACCGCCACCGGGCAGTCCTACGGCTACCTCGACACCGTCACCGGCGGATACGACGATCTCGGACTCGACCGCTTCCCGACGTACCTGAGCTGGGCGGCCAACGGTGCCTACCGGGTGCACGCCACGGGCGACACCCTGGTGATCGCCCGACCGGACGGCAGGGTGGTACGGCGGACCGGCCTCGCCGGCCAGCCGGAGTGCGGGCGCGGGCAGTGCCCGTTCGCGGTGCAGGCCATCTCGGACGACGGCCGGTACGTGGCCACCGCGATGGGCAACAGCGACCCGAAGCGGGTCACCGGGGCGCGGTTCGTCCTGGACACGGTCACCGGCAAGCGGATCAACGTGCCGAACTCCGTACGGGGAGTCACGGAGATCTTCTTCCGGCCGGACAACAGCCTGGTCGTGCAGGCCTCGGACCGTCTCTACCTGGTCGACCTGGACGGAACCGTCACCGCCACGATCGACCGGCCGGATCCGACCAACCAGGCGGACCTGGCGGCGTACCACGCCCGCTGACCGAACCAGAGCACCTGAACCAGCACTGCGCGGCGCCGGACCTGCTCCGGCGCCGCGCTGTCGGTTTCGTCGAGCTCGCTGGCGGAGATCTGTATTGCCGATCGGTGCGGCATCGTCGCTGTCCATCGAGAGGTTCTCGGGGTCAATCTGACGCTGGTCACCCCGCAGGGTCGGCTGGTCCAGGGTGGGCTGGCGGGTGATCTGCCGCCACAGGCCGGCGACGATGGCACGGAATCGAGCCGCGCACCGCGTCCCAGCAGGGGCAATCGGCGCGGTTCCGGCTGTTACGGTGGCCGCCATGATCGAGGCGTTGCCGCCGGTGGGCGTACCCGCGGACAAGGTACTGGCCGAACTCCGCGACCTGCGCGCCGCAGACCTGCCGACGCACGGCGGCCGGCTCTTCGCCTACGTCTACGACCCCGCCGTACCGGGGCTGGACGAGCTGGCGAACTCGGCGTACGCGCTGGCGGCGCACGTCAACGGGCTGGACCCGACCGCCTTTCCGTCCCTGCTGGCGCTGGAGAACGCACTCGTCGGCGCGGCCGCGCAACTGCTCGGCGGCGGGCCGGGTACGGCGGCACCCGAGGTTGTCGGCAGTGTCACCGGCGGCGGCACCGAGTCGCTGATCCTGGCCGTCAAGGCGGCCCGGGACGCCCGGCCCGAGGTGGCCCGGCCCCGGCTGGTGGTACCGACCAGCGGGCACGCCGCGTTCGCCAAGGCGGCGCACTACCTCGGGGTCACCCTCGACCAGGTGCCGGTCTCGGCGCGGACGCTCCGCCCCGCGCCCGGGGACGTCGCCGCCGCGATCGGCCCGGACACCGTGCTGGTCGCCTGCTCGGCGCCGTCGTATCCGTACGGGGTGGTGGATCCGGTCGCCGAGATCGCCGAGGTCGCCGCGACGGCGGGAGTTCGCTGCCACGTGGACGCCTGTTTCGGCGGTTGGACCCTGCCGTACCTGCGTCGGCTCGGCGTACCGGTGCCGGCGTTCGACTTCAGCCTGCCGGGCGTCACCTCGATCTCGGTGGACCTGCACAAGTACGCCTACGCCCCGAAGGGGGTCTCGGTGCTGCTCCACCGGGATGCCGAACTGCGCCGGCCGCAGTACTTCGCGTTCGCCGGCTGGCCCGGCTACACCCTGGTCAACCCGGTGCTCTCGTCCACCCGCTCCGGCGGGCCGATCGCCGCCGCGTACGCCACCCTGCGGCACGTCGGCGACGCCGGATACCTGGCCCTGGCCGAGCGGACCCTGGCGGCGGTACGCGGACTGGCCGGCGAGGTGTCCAGAGTGGACGGTTTGCGACTGCTCGCCGAACCGGAGTCGACGGTGGTCTGCTTCGTCAGCACCGATCCCGGGCTGGACCTCTTCGTCCTGGCCGACGAGCTGACCCGGCGCGGCTGGCACACCCAGCCCCAGCTCTCGTACGCCGGTCTGCCGGCCAACATCCACCTGTCGGTGACCGCCTCGGTGGCGCCCCGGGTCGCCGAGTTCGGCGCGGACCTGCGCGGCGCGGCGGCGGACGCCCGGTCGGCCGGCCCGGTGCGGCTTCCCGCCGCGCTGCTGGAGACGCTCGGCGCGCTGACCCCGGCACAGCTCACCCCGGAACTGGTCGCCGGGGTGGCGGCCGGGCTGGGCCTGGACCCGGCCGCCGCCAGCCGGCCGCCGGAGCGGATGGCACCGGTCAACACCCTGCTGGACGCGGCACCGATCACGGTCCGGGAACGGCTGCTGGCCGAATTCCTCGGCCTGCTCCAGCGCCCCGCCTGGTGATCGCCGCTACCGGGCGGGCTCAGCCGCCGTTGAGGCGCAGCCGCACCGCGATGGTGTTGTCGCCGGGCGTCTCGTCGGTCAGGAGGTTGCCGTCCAGGTTGCTGCGTATGGTCAGCCGGTAGCCGTCGATCGTCCGGGTGCCGGGTGCCGGCGCCAGGTCGACGACGATCGCGAGGGTGCTGGTCTGGGCCCCACCGGACGGGACCGTTGTGAACCCGCCGCACTCCGAGGTGCGGGTCCGGGTGTTCTGGTCGGTGAAGAAGCAGGGGCCGAAATCGCTGCCCTCGAATCGGGTCCGCACCTCCAGCGGCTCCACCATGATCAGCGCGTTCGCGTCGTACGGCTGCTCGCCCTGGTTGCGGACCACGATCTGGATGGTGCCGGCGTACCTGCCGTCGGACGGGGTCAGGGTCACCTCGGTGGGGCCGGTCAACACCAGGTCCGTGGGCCGATCCGGCTCGGCCGGTCCGGGATCCGGAGCCTGGCCCTGGTCGGCCGGGCGGGTCGCCGTCGGGTTTGCCGGGCCGGCTGACGTCGGCGGTGGGGTGGGCGTGCCGCTCGGCGTCGCGGTGGCGGTCGGGGACGGCGAGCCGGAGGGCGGGGCGGACGGGGTGGCGGACGGCGGGAAGGTCGCCGGCGCGGCGGTCTGGCTGGGGGTGTTGGCGACCGGCGGGTCGGGCAGCTTGGCGCCGTTGTTGCCGAGTACGCCGACCACGCTGCCGGCCACGACGGCGACGGCGAGCGTCCCGACGGCGGCGATGCGGTTGCGGGTGCGTCGGTAGGCGATCCGCCGGGGGGCGTCCGGATTGGGGGGTACGACCCGGTCGAGCGCGTCGGCGCGGAGGTCGGCGAACGCCGCGTCGAGCCGGCGGGCCGTCATCGGGTCCAGCTCGTCCACGTCAGATCACCTCCATCCGGCTGGTCGTCTCCGGTGGCCTCCGACTGGTGGCGCCGCCGACCCCCGGGCCACCCGCACCAGTCTCGCCCAGCCGGGCGGCCAGGGCGATCCGCGCCCGGTGCAACCAGGACTTGACCGTGCCGGGCGCGACCTCGCACTCCAGGGCGATCTCGTTGATGGACAGGTCCGCCATGTGGTGCAGCACCACGGCCCGGCGCTGGTTCGCCGGCAGGGTCGCCAGCGCCGCGGCCAGGGCCACCCGGTCCGGGCCGGGTCCGGGCACGTTCTCCGGCCGCTGCCGTTCCAGATATCTACGAGCGGTACGCAGCCGGCGCCACCTGCTGGTAGCGGTGTTCCAGGCGACCCGGCGGACCCAGGCGACGGGGTCGTCGTACCGGGCGATCTTGTCCCAGCGGGGCCAGGCGCGGCTGAATGCCTCCTGCACCAGGTCCTGTGCCTCGGTCATGTCACCCACGTACGCGTACAGCTGGACGACCAGGGACTGGAAGTGGGCACGGTACACGTCGTCGAACTGCGGCGCCCGCTCCTCAGTCTGCACATCCGTCTCCCCGTGGCTGTTCGGCGCGCCCGTTATAGCCCCCCGGCCGGGTGACCGGGGGGCTACGAGAGAGCCGCCCGGCCCCTGGAACACCAGGGGCCGGGCGTCAACGACCGTCATGTTAGGCAGCGCCGTCAACGGCGGTGAGGGAGAACGCCGCCGCGTTGTCAGAAGGATCCACATCGGACAGCTCGTCGAGGAAGAAGAAGGTGTGCAGCCGGGCGGTGCCGGTGCCCAGGTCGCCGGGAGCCGTCCCGGCCGGCGCGCTGACCAGCAGCTCCATCGACCGCTCCTCGCCCGGCATGAAGTCGCCGCCCGGCACCTCGCACCACGGGAACGCGCAGACGGCCCCCGGGCTGATGCCCCGCAGCTGCACGCCGTCCGGCAGTACCGCCTCGAGCTGGAGCCCGTCGTGCGGGGCGTCACCGTTATACCGGACGGTGAGCGGGACCCGGCCGAGGTAGCTGCCGTCCTCCTGGCGTACCAGCGTCGCCGCGCCCGCGGTGACCGACGCGTCGGTCTGGGTGTCCTGCACGTACGGCCTCGGGTTGCGCAGTGAGCCGGTGGTGGACCGGAACAGCGTGTCGATGCTCTTGGTGACCGTGACCGGCTGGGAGTCGATGGTCTGCACGGTCACCGCGCCACCGACGGCCGACATGGCGTACGCCTGGGTCGCGGTCAGCACCTCGAAGTCGATGGTGTAGTCCCGGCGCTCACCGCCCCGGATCGGGCTGGCCCCGCAGCGGATGTCCCGGCGCAGCTCTCCCTCCCGCTGCCCGTAGAAGCAGGGGAAGTCGGAGTCGAAGTTCTCGAAGGCGCCCGCCACCGGCTCGGCGATGGTCACCTGTAGGTCCGCCGTCTCCGTCCCCCGGTAGGAGATCGTCAGTGGCACGCTGCCCCGGTAGCCGCGCTCGGTCGGCTCCAGCACCAGCCGACCCACCGTGACCGAGGTGTCCTTGGGTTGGCCGAGGTCGCCCTGGCCGACCTGCGGAGCGGCCTGCGCGGCCGGCGCCACGGCGAGTACGGCCATCGCGGTAGCGAGGACGCCGACGGTCAGGTGGCGGGTCTTGATGGTGGTCATCCCAGTTCCTCCAGGTCCACATCGGAGGGCGGTCCGTCCGCCCGTTCCCTGTCGCGGCCAAGACACGTCGGACTCCGGATCCCGGTTGCACCCCGTTTCGTGTCGGCTGGCCGACACCCGCCACCGGTGCCGTGCCGCCGGCAATCCATCGACGAATGTCGCCGCTGGGTATTTACTGTTAACAATCTTTCCTTTATGTTGAGGAGACCTTCCCGATGAAGTAAGGAGCCCACGATGCGAAGAACCGTGGTCCTGGCGGTCACGACGGTGGCGACCGTCGTCTCCGCCCTCCTCGTGGCCCCGCAGGTCGCCCAGGCACACGGCTACATCTCCTCGCCACCGAGCCGGCAGGCGCTCTGCGCGCAGCGGGCGGTGTCGTTCGACTGCGGCCAGATCCAGTGGGAGCCGCAGAGCGTGGAGGGCCCGAAGGGGCTGCGCAACTGCCACGCCAACATCGGGCACTTCGCGGTGCTGAACGACGACAGCCGGCCCTGGCCGGCCACCTCGGTCGGGCAGACGGTGAACTTCAACTGGGTACTGACCGCCCGGCACGCCACCAGCACCTGGGAGTACTACATCGGCGGCTCCCGGATCGCCGTCTTCGACGATGGCGGGCGGCAGCCCGGCGCCACCGTCTCGCACACCGTCAACATGGGCGGCCGGAGCGGCCGGCAGAAGCTGCTGGCGATCTGGAACATCGCCGACACCGCGAACGCCTTCTACGCCTGCGTGGACCTCCAGATCGGCGGCGGTGGCGGCAACCCCAACCCGAACCCCACCCCCACGCGTACCACCAACCCGCCCACCCCGCCGCCGACCACCGCACCGCCGCCGGCCGGTGGAACCTGGCGGGCCGGCACCGCGTACCAGGTCGGCAGCCAGGTGACCTACGGCGGCGCGACGTACCGCTGCCTGCAGGCGCACACCGCGATCGCCGGCTGGGAACCGCCGAACGTACCGGCACTCTGGCAGCGCGCCTGACGCCGTCCCGGCGGGACGCACCCCGCGCGGATCCGGACCCGTACCCCCTGCGGGTCCGTATCCGCCGCAGATCCGCTCCCGGCGCCGTACCTGGAGACAAGGGCATGAACCGCTTCCGCCGTACCCTGATCGTCGCGACGCTGTTGCTGCTCGGCGGCTGCGCCTCCGCACCGGCCGGGACCGGCGTCCCGGTCGCGGCCCCGGCGCCCGCCCCGACCGGCTCCGCCCCGGCGTCGGCCGCGCCCAGCGGTGCCTTCAACGACACCGACGTGATGTTCCTGCAGATGATGGTGACCTCGCACGGCCAGGGGCTGGCGCTGGTCCGGCTGGCGCCCGAGCGGGCACAGCGGGAGGAACTGAAGATCCTGGCCGCCGCGATCGACGTCACCCAGGAGGCCGAACAGCGGACCATGCGGGACTGGCTGCGCGGCTGGGGCCGGAGCACCTCGGCGGACCCGGACGCGAACGCGCACGCCGACCACGGCGGGCTGCCGGTGCTCGGGCCGGCACAGCTCTCGGCACTCTCCCGGACCAGCGGGGCGACGTTCGAGACGGATTTCCTCAACCTGCTGATCGGGCACCAGCACAACGCCGTCGAGCTGGCCCGGATGGAGACGAAGTCCGGCCTCCACCCCGAGGTACGCGAGCTGGCCCGGCGGATCGACCTGTCCCGGACGGCCCAGATCGACCAGATGCTCAAGATGCTGTCGAAGGCCGGATAGCGGGGCCGGGCAGCCCGACCGGCCACGCCGGACGGGGATCGGCCCACCGCGCGCCGGCCGGCCGGCGCCGATCCTGTGGTTCACTGTCGGGTGGGCGACGGGGAAGGAGGCCGGCCGTGCAGTTACCCGCGGTGCTCGGTGAACCGATCCGGTTCGTGCTCAACTGGGGCCGGCGCTACTCGCTCTGGGTCTTCAACTTCGGGCTGGCCTGTTGCGCGATCGAGTTCATCGCGACCAGCATGGGCCGGCACGACTTCATCCGGCTCGGCGTGATCCCGTTCGCGCACGGCCCCCGCCAGGCCGACCTGATGGTGGTCTCCGGGACGGTCACCGACAAGATGGCCCCGGCGATCAAGCGGCTCTACGACCAGATGCCCGAGCCGAAGTACGTGATCTCGTTCGGCGCCTGCTCCAACTGCGGCGGGCCGTACTGGGACTCGTACTCGGTGACCAAGGGCGTGGACCAGATCATCCCGGTCGACGTCTACGTGCCGGGCTGCCCGCCGCGCCCGGAGGCGCTGCTGCACGGGATCCTGCGGTTGCAGGACAAGATCGCTGCCGAGCGCTCCGGCCTCGGCGGGGTGGCCCGCCCCGACGAACTGGCCTCGCCGGCCGACCGGGTCGGCCCGCCGGCCGGGCGGAGCGCCGAATCGCTCACCGCGCCGCCGGTGCCACCGCCGGCCGCGAAGCACTGACCGGGCCGCGAAGCACTGACCGGTGGGCGCCGAGGCCCGGAGGTGAGCCCCGGCACCGCGCCCGGGTTGGCCGGACCACAGCCGCGGGTGGCGCGGCGGAACTAGCCTGCGATCATGGATAGCACCCTCGGTCGGCGGGCAGAGTGGCTGGTCGACGTCCTGATCGCCGAGTTCGGCGAGTCGATGGCCGTCGACCCCGCCGCGTTCCGGCGCAAATTCCGGAAGATGGCCGCCTCGCCGTTCGCGTTCTACCGGGGCAGCGCCTCGGTCTTCTACGCCGACCTGGTCGGCGACTTCGCCGACGAGCGGTTCCTCGACGGCTGGACCAGCCGGGTCTGGATCCACGGCGACCTGCACGCGGAGAACTTCGGCACCTACATGAACGGCTCCGGGCAGCTCGTCTTCAACGTCAACGACTTCGACGAGGCGTACGTCGGGCCGTTCTCCTGGGACCTGAAGCGCTTCGCGGCCAGCGTGGCGCTGCTCGGCTACGGCAAGGCGCTCTCCGACTCCGCGATCGGTGGGCTGGTCACCCGGTTCGCCACCGCGTACCTGACCGAGCTGCGGGCGATCGCCCGGGGCGGGGACGACGCGATCGGCTCGATCCGGCTGGACAACGCCGACGGGGTGCTCCGGCGGGTGCTCCAGCAGGCCCGGCTGCGGACCAGGGTCGAGCTGCTGGCCCAGCAGACCACCATCGACCAGTACGAGCGGCGGTTCTCCCTCGGCGACGGGGTCTACCAGGTCGACCGGGACGTCCGGACCGACGTGGTGGCGGCGTTCGAGCGCTACCTGGGTACGCTGCCGCCGGCCACCGCCGAGCACCGTCCGCTGACCGCGCAGATCAAGGACGTAGTGCTCCGCAAGGGTGTGGGGATCGGGTCGGCCGGGCTGCCGTCGTACAACCTGCTGCTGGAGGGGCACACCCAGGCGCTGGAGAACGACGTCGTGATCTACATGAAGCGCGCCCAGGTGCCGGCGGTGGCCCGGTACGTCACCGACGACGGGGTCCGGAGCTACTTCCGGCACCAGGGACACCGGACGGCCGAGTCGCAGCGGGCGTTGCAGGCGCACGCCGATCCGTGGCTGGGCTTCACCGAGCTGGACGGGCACGGCCAGCTCGTCGCCGAGGTCTCCCCGTACGCCGCCGACCTGGACTGGTCGGACGTGAACGAGCCGGAGGAACTGGCCGGGGTCCTCGGCGACCTCGGCCGGGCGGTGGCCCGGATGCACTCGGTCGCCGACGACGAGTCCAGCCACGACCTGGTCGACTTCTCCACCGAGGAGGCGATCGTCGCCGCGGTCGCCGCCGACGAGGCCGGGTTTGTCGGGCACCTGGTCGACTTCGCCCACGCGTACGGGGCCAGGGCGCGCCAGGACCACCAGATCTTCGTGGACCTGTTCCGCAACGGCGAGCTGCCGGGACTGTAGCGGGGCCGGTTCCGTCGGGCGGAGCCGATAGGCTCCGGCCCGCGCCCCGGCGGCGGCCGGCGGGGCGGTGACACCGGGAGGCGGCGTGTTCGCGGGACTGGACGAGATCGACTGGGCCGGCATGTCCCACGCGTACGGGCCGGCGACCGAGGTGCCCGACCTGCTCCGCGGACTCGTCTCCGCCGACCCCGCCACCCGGGAGATCGCCCTCGACGGCATGTACGGCGCCGTGCACCACCAGGGCGACGTCTACGCCTGCACGATCGCCTGCGTGCCGTACCTCTTCGAGGTGGTGACCCGGGCCGGCGGGGCGGGCCGGGGCCCGGTGGTGAGCCTGCTGGCCAGCATCGGCGGTGCCGAGGTCGACGACCCCGACGAGCTGATCCGGTCGGCCGAGGCGGGCCGCGACGATGAGGATGACGACGACGTCGAGAGCTGGGCGGAGAACTACCGCCGGGCCGAGGCCGTGGTCGCCGCCGGGCTGCCGATCTTCCTCGACCTGCTCACCGATCCCGATCCGGCGGTACGCCGGGCGGTGCCGGAGGCGCTGCTGGTGTGCCGGGCCGAGGCGCCCCGGGTGCTCGACACGCTACGGCGTCGGCTGCCCGCCGAGCCGGACGCCGAGGCCCGGACCGCGCTGGTGGAGGCGGTCGGCAGTCTGGTACGCCGGGCCGCCGCCGGCCACCTGCCCAGCGTGCCCCAGTCGAGCCTGCGGGCCGCGACGACCTGGCTGCTGGAGGTGGTCGACGACACCTCCGTCGCGTCGGCCCTGCGGCTGACCGCGCTCACCTCGGTCAGCGCGGGAGCGCCGAGCATGCTGCCGCCCGATCTGGTACCCCGGGCCCTGGCACTGCTTGCCGGGGCGTACCAGGAGCCCGCGAGCGCACCCGAGGCGGCCGGCTTCACCACCGACACCCTGATCGGCGCCGTACGCGCCCTGCACGAGCAGGCCGACGCCGGCCGGCGGGGTCCACGGCTCGGGCCCGCCGTCGGCAGCCTGAGCCGGGCGCTCGGTGACCGGGTCGACGACCGGATCCGGCTGGTCGGCACGCTGCTGGACGGCTCCGACCGGGAACGCCGGCTGGACGCGCTGCCCGCCGCCGGTCAGCTCGTGGACGGCTGGCGGGGCGACTACCGGGAACTGGTCGGGCTGATCGGCCGGCAGTTGGCGGACCCGCACCCGTTGCTCCCCCGGGCGGCCGCCCGGATCCTCGTACACCTCGGTGAGCTGAACCGGCCGGCGGCCGACGCGCTCGCCGAGGCGGTGGCCGGCGCGGCCCGGGAGGAGCCGCACAGCAGTGCCGCCGGCCCGCCGGCCTGGGTGATGGTCTGGCCGAGCCACGGGCCGACCGTCGGCGGCACACTGGCGGCGCTGGCCCGGCTCGGCGACTCCCGGGCGCTCCCGCCGCTGCGCTGGGCGCTGGAGCGCGACGAGCCGCCCAAGGACGTCGGTGCCGCGCTGAGCGGGCTCGGCCCGGCCGCCGTCGAGCTGCTGCCGCTGGTCCGGCGGCAGTTGCGGCGCCTCTCCCCGACGGACCGGGACTTCCCGGAGCGGCGGGGTGGGCTGGCCCGGGCGGTGGGCAGCCTCGGCCCGGCTGGCGTGCCGGCCCTGCCCGAGCTGCTGCCGCTGGCCACCGACGGGTGGGTGATCCGCCAACTCGGCCGGCTCGGCCCGGCCGCCCGGGACGCCGTACCGGTGCTGCGGCCGCTGCTCGACGCCCCGCAGCGTGGTCCGGCGCTCGCCGCCGCGGCCGCGCTGCACCGGATCACCGATGACCCGGCCCCACTGCTTCCGGTGCTCGGCCGGTTCCTCGACGGCGACCACTTCGACGCCAGCGACGCGGCCCAGGAGATCGCCGAGATCGGACCGGCCGCCGCCGAATGGCTGCCCCGGCTCCGGGCCCTGCTCCGGCGGTCGGACCCGCACGGCTGGCTGCACCTGCGGGCGGCCGGAGCGGTGTGGCGGGTGGCCGGCGACGCCGAGGCCGTGCTGCCGGTGCTGTCCCGGGTCTGGGAACGCAACGTGCACACCCGCCGGGCGGTGGCGACGCTCTGGGCCGAGATCGGTGCGCCAGCCGCCGCCGCGTTGCCGCTGCTCCGGGCCGAGCAGGAACGGCCGCGCCGGCACACCGCCCGGGACAGCGGCTGGAGCAGCGCACAGGTCGGCGAGGACGAGGAACTGCTCCGGCTGATGGCCGCCGCCGGCACCGCGCTCGCCCCGGTGGGGAGCTGAACTTCGGCGTCGGCGTTCCGGGGCCCGGCCCGGACCCGGCCGGTCAGTGCGGGAACTCCAGGACCACCTTGATGTCGTCGGGCTGCGCGTCGTACGCCTCGGCGTACCGGTCGACCGGCACCCGCCGGGTGATCATCCTGGCCAGCCAGTCCTTGTCGGCGGCGGCGAGTGCCTCGGCGGCGAGTTCCCAGTGCCGCCGGTTCGCGTTGACCGTGCCGAAGACCACGTTGTTCTCCAGCACCAGTGCCCGGTTGAGCGCGCCCGCGTCGAAGTCGATCGTCCGGCCGCCGGAGGATACCCCGGTCAGGCAGACGATCCCGTTCGGCGCCGCCTGGCACATCACGTCCAGCACCACCGCCGGGGCGCCGGTGCACTCCAGCACGATGTCGAACTCGACGCCCAGCTCGGGGACGGTACCGGTGTGGAACTCCCCGCCGAGCGCCTCCACCAGTCCGGGCTTCTCGCCGTTCGCCGACCGGTTCAACACGTGCAGCTCGTAGCCGCGCTGCGCGGCGAGCAGGGCGGCCAGCAGGCCGATCGGTCCCGCCCCGGCGACGAGTACCCGCTTCGGCTCCCAGGCGGACCGGGCGCCGATCCGCTCGATGTGCTCCCAGGCCTTCGCCACCACACTGGCCGGCTCGAGCAGCATGCCCAGCTCGGCCAGCTCCGGGTCGAGGCGTACGGCGAACGTCGGCGAGATCCGCCAGCGGTCCCGGGCGAAGCCCTGTAGGCACTTGATGCCGTGCTCGGTGTAGAGACCGTTGCGGCACATGTCCCACTCGCCGACGGCACAGTTGGTGCACGGGACGGGGTCGGGATGGCGGACGATGCCGGCGACCAGGTCACCCGGGGCGAGTGAGCCGCTCGGGTCCTCCAGCACCCGACCCAGGGACTCGTGCCCGAGCACCAGTTCGGTCGCGCCGGGCGGCGGCTCGCCGTACTCGCCGTCGATGATCTCGCGATCGGTGCCGCAGATGCCGACCGCCACCGCCTCCACCAGCACCGCGCCCTCGTCGGGGCTCGGCTCCGGGAAGTCCTCGGCCAGCCGGATCGAGTTGGCCCGACCCGGGGTTACGGTAATCGCACGCACCTGGTCATTCTTCCCCGCCGAACCGTCCGATAGTCCGGGAGTCGCCGAATAAGCGGTGCGCGACGCGGCGGTGCGGTCCGGGATGGCCCTAGGATCGCGGACATGACCCCGGAACAGGTCGGTGACCGGATGGGCACGCTGCTCGCGGACGCGGAGGTGACCGTCGGGCAGTCCGGCGGCCAGGGGTACGCCCGGGCGACCGTGGACGTGCCGTCCGGCCGATGGCGGGACGCCGTCCGGGCGGCCCGGGACGACACCGAGCTGGCCTGCGACTTCTTCGACTGGCTCTCCGCCGTTGACGAGCTGGCCGAGGGGTTCGACGTGGTGGCGCACCTCTGGTCGACCCGGCACCGGCACGGCGTACTGCTCCGGACCCGGCTGCCCCGGGACGCCGCGATCGTCGGATCCGTGGTGGACCTGTTCCCGGGGGCGGCCTGGCACGAGCGGGAGACGCACGAGATGTTCGGCGTCGACTTCGCCGGCCACCCCGACCTGGCGCCTCTGCTGCTGCCGCCGGAGTTCGAGGGGCATCCGCTGCGCAAGGAGTTCGTGCTCGCCTCCCGGGTGGCCAAGGCGTGGCCGGGGGCGAAGGAGCCGGGCGAGTCCGAGGCCGGTACGGCCCGCCGGCAGGCGGTGCGCCCACCGGGCGTACCGGCGCCGGGCGAGTGGGGCGTGGCCGCCGCCGTACCCGTCTCCGCCGCCCCCGCCTCCGGCCCGCCGGGCCGCACCCGACCTACCTCGGGTCCGCCGGCCGCGCCCGCCTCGGGGCCGCCGGCCGAGGGGCGCCGGGTGGACGACGGGTCCGGGGCGGCGGGCGACAGCAGTGACGGGGGTGCGTGATGCCGCTCTGGCTGGAACTGCTGGTCCGGGTCGTCGGGGTGGTCGCGGCGTTCCTGATCCTGCCGCTGGTCGTCGGGCAGGCCGAGCACAAGGTGATGGCACACATGCAGGGCCGGCTCGGCCCGATGTACGCGGGCGGCTTCCACGGCTGGGCGCAACTCATCGCCGACGGCGTGAAGTTCGTGCAGAAGGAGGACGTCACCCCGCGCGAGGCGGACCGAGCGGTGTTCCGGCTCGCCCCGGTGGTGGCGCTGGTGCCGTACCTGCTGGCCCTGCTGGTCATCCCGCTCGGCCCGAACGACCTGGTCGGGCAGCCGCTGGACATCGGGCTGTTCTTCGTGCTCGCGGTGGTCGGCGTCGGAGTGGTCGCGGTACTCATGTCGGCCTGGGCCTCGGCCAACAAGTACAGCCTGCTCGGCGGGATCCGGGGCGCCGCACAGTTGCTCGGCTACGAACTGCCGCTGGTGCTCGCGGCGGCGAGCGTGGCGATGGCGGCCGGCACGCTGAGCCTGCCGGGCATCGTCGAGGCGTGGCAGCCGTGGTGGCTGCTCTGGCAGGCCCCGGCGATGGTGGTCTTCTTCGTTGCCGGGCTCGCCGAGATCCGGCGCCCGCCGTTCGACATGCCGATCGCCGACTCGGAGCTGGTCTTCGGGTACATGACGGAGTACACCGGTCTCCGGTTCGCCTTCTTCCTGCTCGCCGAGTACGTCGGCATCGTGGTGATCGCCGCGCTGACCACGGTGCTCTTCCTCGGTGGCTGGCAGGGGCCGTTCGGCGACGACTACCTCGGCTGGCTCTGGACCCTGATCAAGGTGTTCGCCGTCTCATTCGTGATCATCTGGTTCCGGGTGACGTACCCGCGGCTGCGCGAGGACCAGTTGCAGCGGCTCTGCTGGCTGGTACTGGTTCCGGTGGCGCTGGGCCAGCTCGTGCTGACCGCCGGAGTGAAGCTGGCGATCGCCTGACAGTCGGCCGCTGGACCGGTTCGGCGCCTTCGGGGCCGTGGAGTCGGGCCGTCGTTGCCGCGACGGTCCGACTCCACGACCCCGGGAGCCGACCACCCGACGCGCCGATCAGGGACCCCCGGAAGCGGACTGATCGAGAAGCGCCATCGGGTTTTGCCGGCACCATTCCACCGCTATCGCGGCTTTGAAGCACCGGCCCTCCGTACCGGCCCGCTCGCCACACGCCTGACACAATCCGCCGATCATCCGATGCAGCCGGATTGTTTCGACCAGGCGTGTCCAGACGACCTCGTGGGGTAGCGGCGGACCGCTCGCCGCGACGTCCAGGTGGCCGCTGAGGATCAGTGCCTCTCGCGCGTCGAGTTCCACCGCCATCCCCTCATCTGCTCGTCGCGATGCGCCCACCGGTGATTGGGCGGAAGCACACAGCTCCGCCCCGTTCGCCGGGTCGACCGCGCCGCACTCCGGATCGGGTACGCGCGGCGGATCGGCGCCCTCGACCGCGTCGCCAGACCTCACCCGGATTCCTTCCGCAGTGCACTACTACCGAGCAGTGTGCGGCGGTCCGCAGCGCCCACCCCACCCTCGATGTCCGTCATCGGGGCTCGGCCTCGCCGGAATGGGTGGCGACTGATGGCGGAGCGGAGCCGGGCCGGCGTGGTCGCCGACCGGGTTCGGAAACACCGGCCCGGGCCGGAGCAGCCCGCCGGGAAAAGGGCGGGGCGGGCAGGACTTGGGGAAGCTAGAGGTGGCGGGGGGCAGCCGACTGATCGGCAGGTTGACCGGCCAGGGCTCACCAGTGTCGACGAACTTCGTCCACCGGCCCGTCTCGACGTAGATCTCCTCGACCGGGTCCAGCCGGTGGGTGTGCACGGCCAGCCCGCCCTTGGTCTCGATCCGGCAGTAGTACGGGATACCGGCCTTGGCGTACAGGGCGGGTGTGGCGCGGTCGTGACTTCCCCTCGCGGATGGCGGACTCACGTCACCCGATGCCACCGTACCGCTTCAACTGGCCAGGGGTGGTCGCGCCGGAACCGTCGACACGGCAGGATGGGCCCATGAGCGAGCGCAGCGAGCGAATCATCAGGCTCAGCGCCGGTGAGTCTCGTGCCGGCACGCAGCGCAGCGGAGTGCCGGCATGAGCGAGCGCAGCGAGCGAATCATCAGGCTCAGCGCCGGTGAGTCTCGTGCCGGCACGCAGCGCAGCGGAGTGCCGGCATGAGCGAGTGCAGCGGAGTGCCGGCATGAGCATCCCGGGCGAGGGACTGGCGAAGGGGCTGGCCGTCACCTTCAAGACGATGACCCGCCGCTCGCACACCCAGCAGTACCCGGACGTCGCCCCCGAGCTGCCGCCGCGCTCCCGGGGCGTCATCGCGCTGCTGGAGGAGAACTGCACGGTCTGCATGCTCTGCGCCCGGGAGTGCCCGGACTGGTGCATCTACATCGACTCGCACAAGGAGGAGGTGGCGGTTCCCGGCGCGGCCCGGCCGCGCCAGCGCAACGTCCTGGACCGCTTCGACATCGACTTCTCGCTCTGCATGTACTGCGGCATCTGCATCGAGGTCTGCCCGTTCGACGCGCTCTACTGGTCGCCGGAGTTCGAGTACGCCGAGTACGACATCCGGGACCTGCTGCACGACAAGGAGCACCTCGGGGAGTGGATGGCGACCGTGCCACCCCCGCCCGCGCACGACCCGAACGGCGAGCCGGCCAAGGAGGAGGCCGCCGCGCGCAAGGCCGCCGCCCCGGGCGGCGCCGGGGAGAGTCCGGCCGGTCCGGCGGTACGCACCCGCCGCCCGGCCCGCCCCGCGACCGCGCGACCGGCCTCCGCTCCGCCCGCAGCCGACCGGCCCGCCTCCGCCCCGCCCGCAGCCGATCAGTCCGCCTCCGCCCCGCCCGCGGCCGACCAGCCCACCTCCGGCTCTCCGGCCGACGAGGAGCCGCCGTGAGCGCCGCCGACGTGCTGATGCTGGCCCTCGGTGCGGTGGCGGTCGGGTCCGGCGTACTCGTGGTCTCCACCCGGCACCTGGTCCGGGCCGGGCTCTACCTGGTGGTCTGCCTGGGCGCGGTCGCCGGGCTCTATCTGGTACTCACCGCCGAGCTGGTGGCCTGGGTGCAGTTGCTGATCTACGTCGGCGCGGTGGTGGTGCTGCTGCTCTTCGCGGTGATGCTGACCCGGGCACCGATCGGCGCCGCCGACGACCTGGACCGGCCCGGCTGGCCGGCCGCGCTGATCGGCGGCGGGACCGGGCTGGGTCTGGCCGCCCTGCTGGTCGACGCGTACCGGTGGTCCACGGTGGACCTGCCGGACCCCGGGACGGCCGAACGGCTCGGCACCGAGATCTTCCGCTCCTGGGTACTCCCGTTCGAGGTGCTCTCGGTGCTGCTCCTCTCCGCACTGGTCGGAGCGATCGCGATCAGCGTACGGATTCCGGGGCGGCGCCAGTGAGGCCCGCCATCCCGTACGTCGTCGCCGCCCTGCTCTTCGGCCTGGGCGTGTACGGCGTACTCCGCCGCCGCAACGCCGTACTGGTGCTGATGGCCGTCGAGCTGATGCTCAACGCGGTCAACCTGCTGCTGGTCACCGCCGACGCCGCCCCGCTGCACGCGGCCCTGGGCCACCCGCCCCCGGCCGCCGAGGGTGCCGCCCCGCTGCCGCTCACCGGGCAGGCGTTCACGCTCTTCGTCATCGTGATCGCCGCCGCCGAGGTGGGGGTGGGGCTGGCGATCGTGCTCCAGCTCTACCGGCTGCGCGGCACGGTCACCATCGACGACGTACGCCTCGACGAGCACACCCCGGACACCGGGCCACAGGCCATCGTGGCGGCTCCGGCGCTCACCGGGTCCGGGACGACGACACCGGCAGCGACGACGACACCGACGACCGGGCCAGCACCGGGAGCGGGTCGATGACCGCCGCACACCCGCTCGCCGCGCTGCTGCCGGCCGTACCCTTCGGACTGGCCCTGGTCGGGCTGCTGCTGCCGCAGCGGTCCCGGGCCGGTGCGGCGGTGCTGGGCATCGGTGGCGCGGCGGTGGCGCTGGCGGCGGCGATCGGGCTGGTCATCGCCCTCGACGGCCGGGACACCGAGGCGGCCGCCGAGTGGGTCGACTTCGGCGGGCTGTCGGTCACCCTCTCCCTCCGGCTGGACCCGGCCGCCGCCCTGGTCGCGGTCGCGGTCGCGACGGTCGCGCTGGCGGTGCAGGTCTACTCGGTCGGCTACCTGCACGACGACGACCGGTACGCCCCCTATGCCGCCCAGGTCAGCCTCTTCACCGCCGCGATGCTGCTGGTGGTGGTGGCCGGTGACCTGATCATGCTGCTGGTCGGCTGGGAGGTGATGGGCATCTGCTCCTACCTGCTCATCGGCCACGACCGGCGGCTGCCGGAGGCGCCCGGCGCCGCCGTGAAGGCGTTCCTGGTGACCCGGGTCGGCGACGTCGGTTTCCTGCTCGGCATCGTGGTCCTCGGCGTGCAGGCCGGCAGTTTCCGGATCTCCGACGTGCTGGCCCACGACTTCAGCCCCGGTACGCTGACCGCCGCCTGCCTGCTGCTGCTCGCCGGGGTGGCCGGCAAGAGCGCCCAGTTCCCGCTGCACACCTGGCTCCCGGACGCGATGGCCGGCCCGACCCCGATCTCCGCGCTGATCCACGCCGCGACCATGGTGGCGGCCGGGATCTACGCGGTGACCCGGCTCTTCCCGCTCTTCGAGCGGGCCCCGGCCGCGCTCGCCGTGCTCGGGGTGATGGCCGCGGTCACCCTGCTGCTCGGCGCGCTCGCCGCCACCGCCCAGGACGACATCAAGCGGGTACTCGCCTGGTCGACGGTCTCGCAACTCGGCTACATGGCCGGGGCGCTGGCGGTCGGCTCGCCGCCGGCGGCGCTCTTCCACCTGCTCAGCCACGCCGCCTTCAAGGCCCTGCTCTTCCTGGCCGCCGGTGCGGTGATCCACGCCGTCGGCAGCAACCTGATGTCCGCGATGGGCGGGCTGCGCCGGCCGATGCCGGTCACCTTCTGGTGCACCGCGATCGGGCTCGCCGCGCTGGCCGGGGTGCCGCCGCTGGCCGGCTTCTGGAGCAAGGACGGCATCCTGGTCGTCGCCGAGCAGGCGGCCCGGCACCACGCCGGACCGACCGCCGCCTGGGTGGGCTGGCTGGTCTGGCTCGCCGGGCTGGTCGGGGTCGCCCTGACCGCCTGGTACGCCACCCGGCTGCTGCTGCGTACCTTCCTCGGCGCCTCCCGGGCCCAGACCCATCCGGTCGACACCCCGGCCGCGCACGCCAGCCCGGCGTCGGCGATCGACGCGCCGGCCGGGTCGCCGGCACACACCCCGCCCGGCCCGCCGCACGACCCGCCCGGGCTGCTCCGCTGGCCGGTGATCCTGCTCGCGGTGCCGAGCGTGGCGCTCGGGCTGGCGGTCTTCGTCACCCCGTTCCGGGACGCGCTGGCGCTGGACGAGACGCACCTGGACAGCTTCGTGATCATCCCGGTGGCGCTGCTGGTGGCCGGCGCCGGGCTCGCCTGGTGGCGCTGGCGGGCCGACCCGGCCGCCGATCCGGCGACCGGACTGGGTCCGCTGCGCCCGGCCTTCGCCCGGGCCTTCTGGCTCGACGAGGTCCAGCACGCCCTGGTCGTACGCCCGGTGCGGGCGCTCGGCCGGCTGGCCCGGCGCGGCGACGAGGGGCTGGTGGACGGGGCGGTCGAGGGGACCGGCCGGGGGACCGCCGGACTCGGCGGCGGGATGGAGTTGCTGCACCGCGCCGGGGTGCCCCGGGCGGTGGTGGCGGTACTCGGCGGTGCCCTGCTGCTCGGCCTCGCCGCCGCGCTGGCCCTGGGGGGTACGACGTGACGCTCGGCGGGATCGGCCTGATCGCCACGCTGGCGGTGCCGGCGGTCGGCGCGGCGGTGCTCGCCGTGCTGCCGGGCCGGTTCGACCGGGCCGCCCGGATCACTGGTACGGCCTTCGCGGCGGTGACCCTGGTGCTCGCCGCGCTGCTGGCGGTCGGCGCCTCCGATACCTGGATCGGCTACCAGCTGGACGCGGCCGAGGCACCCGGCATCCGCCTCTGGCACGCACTCGACCTGACCTGGGTACCCGGACTCGACCTGCGGTTCCAACTCGGGATCGACGGGGTCTCCTATCCGCTGGTGGTGCTGACCGCACTGCTGACCCTGCTCTGCTGCGCGTACACCTGGTGGCGGGTGCCGGCGCCGGGCCGGGGCCGTACCCTGGTCGCGCTGCTGCTGGTGGTCGAGGTCGGCATCCTCGGCACCTTCCTCGCCCTCGACCTGGTGCTCTTCTTCCTCTTCTTCGAGGTCGTGCTCCTCCCGATGTACGCGATCATCGCGGTCTGGGGCGGCGAGGACCGGCAGCACGCGGCCCGGAAGTTCGCTCTCTACACCCTCTTCGGCTCGGTGCTGCTGCTGGTCGGCGTCTTCACCGTGGTCACCGCGGCCGGCACCGCCGACCTGATCGAGCTGACCGGTGGCACGCGCCTGTCCCGGAGCACCCAGATCGCCGCGTTCATCCTGCTGGCGATCGCGTTCGCGGTGAAGAGCCCGCTCTGGCCGCTGCACTCCTGGCTGCCGGACGCGCACACCCAGGCGCCGACGGTCGGCAGCGTGATCCTGGCCGGCGTACTGCTCAAGATGGGCACGTACGGGCTGATCCGGGTCGCGGTCGGGGTGGCGCCGGAGGGGGCGAGGGAGGCCGCCGGAGTGCTCGGGGTGCTGGCGGTGACGGCGATCATCGTCGGCTCGCTCGTCTGCCTGGCACAGAGCGAGCTGAAGCGGCTGATCGCCTATTCGAGCGTCGGGCACATGGGGTTCGTGCTGCTCGGCATCGCCACGCTGACCGGCACCGGCATCCAGGCCGCGCTGATCGGCAACATCGCGCACGGCGTCATCACCGGCCTGCTCTTCTTCCTCGCCGGGGCGGTCAAGGACCGGGCGCACACCGGGGCGCTGGCCGAGCTGGGCGGGCTGCGCGAGAGTACGCCCCGGCTCGCCGGGCTGCTCGGCTTCGCCGCGATCGCCTCGCTCGGACTGCCCGGCCTGGCCGGGTTCTGGGGCGAGGCCTTCGCGGTGGTGGCCGCCTGGCGGGTGGGCGGTCCACTCTGGACCACGCTGGCGGTGCTGGCCGCGCTGGGCGGGGCGCTGACCGCGGCGTACCTGCTGCGGCTGCTGCGCCGGGTCACGCACGGGCCGGCCAGCCCGGCCGTACTGACCCTGACGCCGGGACTGCACGGGGCCGAGCTGGCCGCCTGGGGGCCGCTGGTGCTGCTCGCCCTCGCGATCGGGCTCGCCCCGACCCTGGTGCTCGGCTACGCCGAGGTGCCGGTCGGGGCACTGCTGGAGGCGATCCGTTAACGCTTCCCCATGGCTGGGAGCCGGGGGATTTCTGGCTCAGACCGCACGAGACCACGGTTCCGGAAGGAGGTGATCGCATGTCTCACGTCGTCGGCACCAGCACGGTCACGCTCGGCCGTGGCGAGGATCGTCCTCGCGGCATTCCGGTCCCGACAGGCGGCATATCCGCAACTGTGGCACCGGAAGACTCTGACACCCAGCCCGAGGCGGTCCTTGGCTCTCGTACCGCACTGCGAGCAGGTCATCGTGGTGTAGGCGGGCGGTACCAGCACCACCTTCCGGCCCGCCCGCCGGCCACGGTCGACCAACTCTCGCTTCGCCGCCCCGATCGCCGCATCAGCGGCCTTGCGCGCCATCCGGGACTTGGTGAGGAATGTCGGTGTGAAGTCTTCGACGGCGATCGTGGCGTGGTTGTCGATGATCTTCTTCGCCCAGACGCGGGCGTCGTGGGTGTTCTGCCGGGCCGCCTTCTTCCCGATCTTCGCCGCCTGGCGTTTGGCCCGCAAGTAGCCGTTCGACGGCCGGGCACCCTTCACCCGACGGCGGCGGGCCATCCGGCGTTGCGCCTTGGCGAGTTCGGCGGCGCAGCGTTTCCGGTGGCCGAGGTATGGCAGGTCGTAGGCGGCATCCGTCGTGGTCGCGGTCGTCGTGACACCCCAGTCGACCCCGATCGCCCCCTCGGCAGTTGGGGCGGGTGTGGTCTCGCGGCGGACGACGAAGGAGGCGTACCAGTGCCCGAGACAGTCCCGGTAGACCCGGACGCTGGTCGGATCGGACGGCAGTTCGCGGGACCAGACGACGGGAATGGTGATGCCGCCGGGCAGCCGCAGCCGACGGTCACGGATCGAGAAACCACGCGTGGTGTATTCCAGGCTGGACAGCGTGTCCTTCAGTCGTTTGACCTTCGGCCGGCCCCGTCCCTTCACTTTGAAGGAGTGCTGGAGGGCGAGAGCGTAGGTACGCAGCGTCTGCTGCTGGACGACCTGGGACCCGTCGCGGAGCCACGACGAGCGGGCCCGTGCCTCGGTCAGCAACTTCGACAACCTGCAGAGCGTGGGTTTGCGGCCGGTCTTGTACTGGTGGACGGCCTCGTTCCACAACCAGCGACAGCGCCCCCACTCGGCCATGAGTGCGGCCTCCGCGGTCGCGCCGGGGCGCA
The DNA here is from genome assembly GCF_039649625.1 of Plantactinospora sp. ZYX-F-223. Classification (NCBI taxonomy): domain Bacteria; kingdom Bacillati; phylum Actinomycetota; class Actinomycetes; order Micromonosporales; family Micromonosporaceae; genus Plantactinospora; species Plantactinospora sp. ZYX-F-223. Next base: position 282,912 of record NZ_JBDJAV010000005.1, read on the forward strand.
ACCGGTAGGTGTGCCGCACCGTCTCGTCCACAACTCGCAGCATCCCAGCCGCATCCGACAGTTCCGCCCCTACGGAGGAGTCGACGCCATGCCGAAAACCACAGCCACACCCGACCGCCCATTCCACCCCCTGGCTGAAGCCAGGGGTTTCTCGGGTAGCTCCTGATGGACCCGCGCGGGAGCCGGGTCGGGCGGTGGGCGTCGTGATCCAGAGCGTGGACAACGTGGCGCTGCTGCCGGCGTACCTGGCGGCCGGCACCGCCGTACTCGTGCTGCTGGCCGACCTGCTGGTCGCCCGGCGCGGCGCGACGGTGGCCGTCTTCGCGGCCGGGGCCGCCGCCACCGCACTCGGCGCGGTACTGGTCGGTGCCGCCGGAACGCGCCGGACGTTCTGCGCCGGCCCCGACTGCTCCTACCTGGCGAACGGCCGGGCGGCGCTGGTCGGCTGCCTTTTCGCGCTGCTCACCCTCGGGGTGCTGGCGCTCTCCGCCCCGCTGCTGCGCTCCGGTCAGGTGCCGCCGGGGGAGTACTGCTTCCTGCTCGCCTGCTCGATGACCGGCGGCGTCGTACTCGGCGCGGCCGGCGACCTGATCACCCTGGTCGTGGCGCTGGAAACCCTGACCCTGCCGCTCTATGTGCTGGTCGGGCTCCGGCACCGCAGCGTCGCCGGTGCCGAGGCGGCGCTGACCTTCTTCGTGGTCAGCGTGGTGGCCACCGCGGTCACCCTGCTCGGCGCCGCGCTGCTCTACGCGGTCACCGGGGCGGTGCACCTGAGCCGGCTCGGCGCGATCTTCACCGCGGAGGCGAACCGGCCGGTCCCGCTCGGCGGCGACTTCCCGACCGGCCCACCGCTGCTGAGTCTGCCGCTGACCGTGGTCGCGGTGGCCCTGATCGTGCTCGGGCTGGCCTTCAAGGTGGCGGCGGTCCCGTTCCACGCCTGGGCGCCGGCCACCTACGACGGCGCACCGGTGCCGGTGGCCGCGTACCTGTCGACCGCCTCCAAGCTCGGCGGGGTGGTCGCGCTGCTCGCGGTCACCGCGACCGCGCTGCCGGCCCGGATGACCGGCCCGCTGCTGGCGGCGGTGGCGGTGCTGACGATGACGGTCGGCAACCTGGTGGCGCTCCGGCAGCGCCGGATGGTCCGGCTGCTGGCCTGGTCGTCGGTGGCCCAGGCGGGCTACATCGTCGCCCCGCTCGGCGCGCTGGCACTCTCGTCCGGGCGGAGTGCGGAGGCGCTCGACACGGCGGTCGCCGCCGCGGTGGCGTACACGGTCTTCTTCGTGGTGCTGGAGCTGGCCGCGTTCGGGGCGGTGGTGGCGCTGCGCCCGGCGGTCGCGGATGGTGGCGAGATCGCGGACTACCGGGGTGCGGCCCGGCGCCGGCCGTGGGTCGGTGCGGCGTTCGTGCTGGCGTTGGTCGGGCTGGCCGGGTTGCCGCCGGGCCTGGCCGGGCTGTTTGCCAAGGTCACCGTCGTACGGTCGCTGCTGGCCGGGGACGCCGGCTGGCTCGCCGTGGTGGTGGCGCTGAACGCGGTGATCGGGCTCGCCTACTACGTACGGGTCGCCGCCACCCTCTACGCCCCGGAGCCGGTTGCCGACCGGGCCGGCGAGGCCGCCGCCGCGCCGGTCGTGCCCGCCGATCCGGGTGCACCCGCCGTCCCGACCGGTGCCCCGGTGCCGGCTGCCGAACCGGTCCGGCCGGCCTGGGCGGTTGTCGCCGCGCTGGCCCTGGCCACCGGAGTCGCCATCGTCGTCGGTTTCGCCCCGCAACTCATCCTGGACATCGCCGCACTGTGACTGAACCTATTTCAACCTGAACAGCGCGGTGCCTTGCGTCCCGACTTCTGCCTGGCCGCGACGGACCGCACGGGGAGGTGGAAAAAGGTTCATCGGCCGCCCCCAGGCCCCTGGTGAGGCCCTTTCCCAGGCAACTCACAGTCATATCCGGATTGTTGACGGGGTATCCCGGTGTTGTACCGGTCAGCGGGTCCACCGGCCCGCGCACCGAAGGAGTTATCGTGCATAGCCATCACAACCGGCTCAAGACAGCCGCGCTTCTTGGCCTGCTCACCGCTCTGATCCTCGGCGTCGGTTACTGGTTCGGCGGCAGCGGCGGGCTGGTTATCGCCGTACTGGTCTCGCTGGCCATGAACGCCGCCAGCTACTTCTGGTCGGACAAGCTCGCGTTGCGCGCGATGCGGGCCCAACCGGTCACCGAGGCCGAATTCCCGGCGCTCTATCAGATGGTCCGGGAGCTGGCGACCGAGGCGAAGCAGCCGATGCCCCGGCTCTATGTCAGCCCGACCATGCAGCCGAACGCGTTCGCCACCGGACGCAACCCGCAGAACGCGGCGGTCGCCGTGACCCAGGGCATTACGCAGATTCTGGACTACCGGGAGTTGCGGGGCGTGATCGGTCACGAGCTGTCCCACGTCTACAACCGGGACATCCTGATCTCCAGCGTGGCCGCCGGCCTGGCCGGCATCATCACCATGCTGGCCAACATCGCCTGGTTCATCCCGCTGGGCGGCGGGGACGACGAGGACTCGCCGAACCCGGCCGTACTGCTGCTGACGCTGATCCTCGGCCCGATCGCGGCCACCCTGATCCAGCTCGCCATCAGCCGTAACCGGGAGTTCCAGGCGGACGCCTCGGGTGCCGCGCTGACCCGCGACCCGCTGGCACTGGCCAGCGCGCTTCGCAAGATCCACGCGGGTACGAAGGCGCTGCCGCTGCCGGCCGACAACCGGCTGACCAGTACCGCCCACCTGATGATCGACAACCCGTTCAAGGGTGGCGGCGTGGCGAACCTCTTCTCCACCCACCCCAAGATGGAGGAGCGGGTACGCCGTCTGGAGCAGATGGCCAACGCCAACGTCGGCCCGGTCCAGTACCAGCGCTGACCCACCCACGATCGACCTGCGCCCGCTCAGCGTAGAGCGGGCGCAGGTCTGCCTGCCCCTGTTGGCCGGACGCTATCCGCAGGAGTACGTGTTCGACCCCGAGTCGGAAAGCGTCTTGCCGTCGCTCAACGTCGCGGTGACCGTCCAGGAGACGGACGACCCGCCGATGAACTCCCAGCCGCTGGTGTCCGGAATCCTGCCGTTGAACGACCGGCCGCTGAAGTTGAGCGTGAGCGTGTCGGAGTTGCTCGCCGGCCCGGTTTCGTTGGAACTGTAGGAAACTCGGGCACTGCGGATGGTCGCCGAGGTGTTGCTCACGCTGCCACTGATCGCGATGCCCCAGCCCCGATCGACGGGAGTGCACTCGATCCGGCCGCTGGCCGATATCCGGGCCTGTGGCGCCGGAGGCTTCGGTGGCGGAGCGGTGGTCTTGGCCGGTGGTTTCCGGCTCGGTGTCCGGGCCGGTTTCCGCGCCGACGCCGGCCGGGCGGGCCGGGGTGGAGGCTTGCTGCTGGCCTTCGGTGTCGGGCTGGCCTGCGGAAGCGGGCTCGGCGGGACGACCGGCGCCGATGTCGGAGTGACCGGCAACGGCGAGCCGAGCGCCAGCGCGGGCCCGGTCGGCACCGCCGCAGGCCGGGGTCCGCCGGAGGAGTCGCCGTTGTTGACCGCCAGGGCCACGCCGACCCCGACCAGCACGACGGTGGCCGCCGCCAGCGGCAACAGCAGCCGTCTGCCGGCCTGTGGCGCGTCGGGATCCGGGGACCGATCCGGTCCGGCGACGGTGCTCGCCGGTACGGCGGTCGGCTGCTTCGCCGCACTGCCCCGGTCGGCTCCTGCCCGACCGGCGGACTCCGGCTTGGCTGCTGTGCCGGGTTGGGTCTTGACGGGCTGGGTGGGTTGGGTCTTGGCCGGCTGGGTGGGTTGCGGCTTGACCGGTGTGCCGGGTTGGGCCTTGACGGGCTGGGTGGGTTGGGAT